>JAGLNJ010000077.1 GCA_023139575.1 Candidatus Omnitrophota bacterium
CCTCCCTTCGGTCGTCATAACTTCTCGCGTTCTCAGAAAAGGAGTTTTCAGCAGTTTTGGAAAGTTTTATACTTTCCTGAACTGTGAAAAAAAGCAGGCTCCCTGAAAAAAAACTCATCACCTCCACTAAAAACACATCACTCGCGCTGATTTTATCACACACTTCAACAAATTCTGAAAAATTTCCAAAAAACAACAGGGCTATTTGGCCCCAACAGCAAACAACACAACGGGTATCGTCTGTAATAAAATCTTTAAATCAAGCCATAAGGACCAAGTGTCAATATACTGCAGATCCAATTTCATCCACTCATTAAAATCTGTGATCTTGTTGCGGCCGTTGATCTGCCAAATACAGGTAATCCCGGGACGCATACTTAAACGCCTTCTTTGCCAATGGTCATACTGCTCAACTTCCGATGGTATAGGCGGACGCGGCCCCACCAGGCTCATATCCCCCCTAAAGACATTCCATAATTGCGGCAGCTCATCAATGCTGAGCTTGCGAAATAATCGACCTATCGGCGTAATGCGCGGGTCATGCTCCATTTTAAAAACCGGCCCCTGCATTTCATTATGTTGTTTCAGTTCATCCAGTTTTTTTTCGGCGTCCTGAACCATGGTTCGGAATTTATAAAGTTTAAACTTTCTTCCGTTCAATCCGCTGCGCATCTGGGTAAAAAACACCGGCCCTTTTGACGTCAACTTGACGATAAGAGAAACCGAAAGAAAGATCGGCCCCATGACCAGCAAGGCCAGTCCGGAAGCGATAAAATCAAAGACGCGTTTCAGCAATAGCTGAAAAATTTTGTCGGAGGTGCTCTCAAAAGTGATCAGGGGCATACCGAAAAAGCTTCCTTCTTTCCCTGTCGTGAACTGCATCTCAAAGAGATCGACCGCCACGCTGACCGTCGCCCCCACTTTTTCGCAATATAAAATCGGTTCTTCAATACACGAAAGCATCGAACGCGGCACGATAAAAAAAACATAATCGATCGCCTGATTACGCAGTATTTCGGGAATATTTTTCAAGCCTCCCAAAACAGAATATCCTTCCACCTTCTCATCCTTGTCCACACCGTCATCAACAATGCCGATAATTTTCAACCCAAACTCTTTATGCCGGGACACTTGGCGTATAAATTGCTTGGCCCGTTTATTGGTCCCGACAATAATGATATTGCGGAAATTAAAACCTTTTTTCCTGAGATGATAAAATATCTGCCGTAATATCAATTTTTCTATACCTGTTGCTAAAGTCGCCAGGATGAAGATCAAAATGATCATGCCGCGGCTGATATGTTCTATATGGAACAAATACGTAATACTGCCGAAAGAGACAAAGCTGATAATCGCGCTCTGTATGATGATACCGATGATCTCGGACATCTTTTTCAGCCGGAAAGAGCGGTACATGCCCAGAAAATAAAATGACGCGCCCCACAGGAATACCACAACCGGAATAATCCAAATATAGGTCTCAATCGGCAACAGCCCTTCCGCCCGGGCCCTTAAGAAATAACCGATAAAAAAACAAGCCGCAACGATCACCAGATCAATACAGATTGTTAAACGTCTGAATATTGTCGTGTGTTCTTTTAACATGATGTGATTACAAGCCCCGCCTCAAATCTTCACAAGAAAATGATAAAGTCAGATCCCTTTTATTATAAACTTTTTCAAGGAGTCTTTTTGGAATTAATCCCGATCGATACCGGGACCGCTAGGTAGGTATTAGCTGGTATATATCGCCCAGTCAGCTAAACACAGTGAGATGAATGCTAATAAATTCTGATCGTTTTTGCCTATCCGCCAATACGGCCGGCTGACTGAATTCTCAACAAGCCTGCCTCGCTACTCCTAACGTACAACTGCCGCTTTCCTTCCCTTCTTCTGCGTTCTTTCTAATAACTTTGTTTTACCCTTAAAAACGAAAACGCACACCTAAAGCAACAACATTTCTATCATACGCGCGACTATTGTCATTGGAATCGGTTTGAGAATAACCATATGACAAATACACGTCAATCTCTTCAGCCAGTTCAAAATTCAGTCTCGAGCGAAAACCGATAAAATCATCTTCGATATTTTGATTGATATAATTCCCTTCGCCATAAAAGGCGCTCAATTCCAGTTGCAACCTCTCAAAAACATCCTGAATGAGAGCTACGCTGGCCCGCCAGGAATCAAAAATATCTTCCGTGGAATTTGTTGTTGAATAATCTTTTCGAAAGGACAACTTAGCTGTTGTTTTCTTGCCAACCTCATTAGTCAACGTGGCGGAATAATAGGGTTTTTCTAAATCGTTATTGTTAAAATCTTCAATAAAACTGACACCGCCCAAGACATCTAAATAAAGCCGTTTGCTTAAATAATGTCTGAGGGTCGCGCCAATAAGCTGCGTCTTGGAATCATTGCCCGGATCAAATTCACGGGTTCCCCACTGGTAAAAAGGACCGATGACAGTGCTGGTGGTCTGAGCATAACCCAACCCGACACGCACACGGTGACTAACGGAGTCCTTCAGATCATCCCTGTTGACCTCATAGATCTCGTTTCCATATTCTGTTGTCAGTGTCAAACGGCTGTTAATCTCTCTTTCATATTGCAACGTAGCCCTGTTATTAATATATCGGTAACGTCCTGACTCGCGGCCGAATTCCAGATCGAAATCCTCAACGGCTTCAGCATTATAGAAAGTATCTTTGATCTGAACGCGGTCGATATCGGTAAATTCTTTGTTGAGTGCCACCCGGACAAACTCACCGATATTATTAAACTCATCTTCTTTCCAATAAGTTTCCTGAAAGATCTCGCCCTGAGCTTCAATGTCATACGTGTCACTCTCATGCGTCAACGCCAAACCGATAGAGACGAAAGAAACAACATCCGCTCTTTGATTATCCTTGGCAGTCGTGATGTTGTCATCGTACATCGTTTCTAACTTCCCGGTAATATCGATGTCAAACTCCGCGGCATCACCGGATAAACCGGACATAAGAATGGTAAAAATTACTGCGAAAACAGATATAAGTATTTTTTTCATAAGGAATTTAAGTTTACTTGAGGCTTGGGCATTTGTCAATAGGACAAACCCCCTCGCCAGGATTGAAGAAATATATGCCAAAAAAGAAGTTTTGTGCCTGATAGAAGCGCCAAACCACTCCCTGATGACCTTTAATATAGAATAAATTGATAAAAAAGGGAAGGAAAAAAAATAATTAGTTTGGACCCTGAAAAGGCATTACTAAAATTTATAAACTAAAAACAGGCATCTTTTATAATTTGACTACTATTTCTATGTATTCTAATATGTTTATTATCTTCCTTAATTGCTGTCCCTGTCAGCCGCCCGCCCTTGTCATGGCCCGCCTGTCCCGCGTATTCCGGCGGGGAATTGATCGGGCAAGCATCAATGGGATCCCCAAGTATCGTGCCAAAGGCAGGCCCGCCTCAGGCGGAAATCGGAGGATGAGCCGACGAAAAAAAATCGACTGTAATTTTGGATATATAAACCTTAAACATCGATTTCCATTCAGATAATCAAAATTTAGGGTGACTATGTAACGTTTTTGTGCTCAGCGAGTGAAGTGTTGACAATCTTCTCCTTTATTATTATACTTGGGTTTATTATTCGCTTAATTTTGCCGAAATGGTGTTATCACGCTTTCCTCTATTGCTTATCAAAAAAAAGCGGGATCTTTCAGCCGCGAGGCAAATTTTCTCAATTTTGTCCGGATCTATTTGCCGAAGTGGCGAAACTGGTAGACGCGCACGTTTCAGGGGCGTGTGGGCTTACGTCCATGTGGGTTCGAGTCCCACCTTCGGCATTAAATTCCCCCAATGAAAAAATCTAAAAAAAAGAAAAAAAACAAAAAAACAACATCCTCAAAAAAGTATTCATAGACCAAAAATTACACTCACTATTATACTAACAATTATCGGTCTACTATTTGCATATTATAAAACTAAACCAACAATCACTTTCGAATTTGATTACGCAGAAAAGAATCCTCTTGAAGATAAGATTTATATAAAAAATGAAGGCTATTTTGATGCAAATGATGTTAAAGTCGTTGTATACATTGAAGACTTATTAATAACATCTAACATAAGAATAAAAAATTCAAAGCTTTCAGGTTCTTCAATCATTGAGAATATTGACATTACACCTCACCAAAAAATCCCTTTCAAAGCCAGCGAATTTATCCAAGTTGCAGGTGAATATTCATTAATCGAAGCTACAGTAAAGTTTGAAATAAGCTATAAAGGGTTTTGGGGCCTTAAGAGGTATGCTACAAAAATGAGATGTTCAACTTTCAATGAAGAAAATAATTTTTTTTGGCGACCTGTTGGACCACATAGAAATTAATAGCTTTTTATATTTGTGTTAATCGGACACCCTTTAACAAACTCCACGATACTTTATTCTTGCAGTGATTCTTTTTCCGTAATACAATAACCAGTATTTTATTTGTAATACTTGACTGGTATTATCGACTTAATAGTGTGTCAATTTATAATTTTTTATACCCCTGATATATAAGGAACATCATGTCTCAAGATGCTGATATTGAAATACAGGAATGGATGAGTTCGCTTGAATATGTTTTAAAGAACGGAACCAAAGACCGGGCCTATAACATTCTTAAACAATTACAAATCCGCGCCCAGGAGGCCGGCGTCACACTGCCCTTTACCGTTAACACGCCCTATATAAATACAATACCTGTTGAAAAACAGGCGCCTTTTCCGGGCAACCGTGAATTAGAACGGCGCATCAAAAGCATCCTGCGCTGGAATGCCATGGCCATGGTCGTCCGCGGCAACCGCGCCGAAGCCGGTATAGGCGGCCACATATCCACGTACGCTTCAGCCGCGACATTGCTGGAAATCGGTTTTAATCATTTTTTCCGTGCCAAGACGGATAAATTTTGCGGTGATTTCGTTTACTTCCAGGGGCATGCCTCGCCGGGAATTTATGCCCGGGCTTTTTTGGAAGGCCGCCTGACTGAAAAAGATCTGACAAATTTCCGCCGGGAACTTAAGCCTGAAGGCGGCTTATCATCCTACCCTCATCCCTGGCTGATGCCGGACTTCTGGCAATTCCCGACTGTCTCCATGGGGTTGGCATCCATTATGGGTATTTATCAGGCCCGTTTTATGCGTTACCTTGAGGATCGCGGCCTAAAGCCCAAAGATGATTCAAAGGTCTGGGTTTTCATGGGAGACGGCGAATCCGATGAACCGGAATCCCTCGGGGCGATCACCGTAGCCTCCCGTGAACAATTAGACAATTTGATTTTTGTTATCAATTGTAATCTGCAGCGATTAGACGGGCCGGTGCGCGGCAACGGGAAAATCATACAGGAATTAGAGGCCACCTTCCGTGGCGCGCAATGGAACGTCCTAAAAGTCATCTGGGGCGGCGATTGGGATCCCCTGCTGGATAAAGACAGCGAAGGGCTTTTGGCCCGGCGCATGGGTGAAGCGGTAGACGGCGAGTATCAAAACTATTCAGTGAAACCGGGAAGCTATACACGCGAACATTTCTTCGGTACCGATCCCAAGCTCCTTGAGATGGCCAGGCATTTGACGGACGAACAGATTCACCATATGCGGCGCGGCGGCCACGATCCGGAAAAAGTCTATGCCGCTTATAAAGCCGCTGTGGATTTTAAAGGAGCGCCGACCGTCATCCTCGCTAAAACGATTAAAGGTTATGGTTTGGGTGAAAGCGGTGAAGGGAAGAATATCACGCATCAACAAAAGAAATTAAATGAAGAAGAACTTAAAGAATTCCGCACCCGGTTCAACATCCCCCTCTCCGATGAGGATGTCGTAAAAACGCCGTTTTATAAACCGCCTGAAGATTCTCCGGAAATGATTTATCTGCGCCGACGCCGCGAGGCCTTAGGCGGTTATGTCCCGCGGCGGTCACCGAAAAGTCAAATCCTCACAACGCCCCCGGAAGATATTTTTAAAGAATTTTACAAAGGCACCGAAGGGCGCGAGGTTTCAAGCACCATGGCTTATGTGCGCATTTTGGCCAAACTTTTAAAAGATAAGGAAATCGGCGATTTGATCGTCCCGATCATCCCTGACGAGGCCCGCACCTTCGGCATGGAGGCCCTTTTCCGTCAGTGCGGTATTTATTCCCATGCCGGGCAGAAATATGAACCCGTCGACCGGGAGAGCCTGCTTTATTATAAAGAAATAACCGATGGCCAAATACTCGAAGAAGGCATTAATGAAGCCGGATCATTAGCTTCTTTCATCGCCGCCGGCACGGCTTATTCCACATGCGGCATCAACACCATTCCTTTTTATACTTATTATTCCATGTTCGGCCCGCAGCGTGTCGGAGACTTGATCTGGGCGGCCTCGGACATGCGCTGCCGCGGCTTCCTTGTCGGCGCGACTTCCGGACGCACGACACTCAATGGTGAAGGCCTGCAGCATCAGGATGGGCATAGCCCGCTTCTGCTTTCTACTGTGCCGACCTGTATGGCCTACGACCCGGCCTTTGCTTATGAATTGGCTATTATTATCCGTGAAGGCATTCACCGCATGTATGAAAAACAGGACAGCGTCTTTTATTATTTGAGCGTAGGCAATGAAAACTATCCCATGCCGCCCATGCCCGAAAACGCCAAAGAAGGCATACTAAAGGGAATGTATAAATTCAAGGACGCTAAAAAAGACAGCCCCTTAAAGGCCGCTCTTCTCGGTAGTGGATCAATTATGACCCAAGTTATCAAAGCGCAAAAGATCCTGGAAGAAAAATACAATGTCGCGGCCGACATCTGGAGTGTTACGAGCTATACAGAATTGCGCCGTGATGCCCTTCATACGGAACGGTGGAACATATTGAATCCAACCGCTGAACCCAAAACCCCTTATGTCACACAAATCCTCCCCTCCGCAAGCGGCCCTTTTATTGCCGCTTCTGATTATATCAAGGCGTTACCTGACGGTATCGCTAAATGGGTTCCGGGGAAGTTTATCACCTTGGGCACCGACGGTTTCGGGCGCAGTGAAAGCCGTTCCGCCTTACGCGACTTTTTTGAAATTGACGCGCGGCATATTGTTTATGCCACTTTGGGAGCTTTATATAGAGAAGACAAAATCACGAAAGGCATCATTGATCAAGCAACTGAAGATTTGCGGATAGACTCTGAAAAAAGAAATCCGATGAGCATGTAAAAAAACCAGAGACAATCGGCCATAGGCTTATAGGCCAAGCCCAAAAGCCCCGTCTATTGTCTATAGTCAATGGTCCATAGTCCTGTCAGAAAGGATCACATAATGATTATTGATTTCAAACTCCCTGAAGTGGGGGAAAACATTACGTCCGGAACAATTGTGAAAATAAGCGTAGCCGTCGGTGATAGCGTTACCGCTGACCAAACTCTCTTTGAACTGGAAACGGATAAAGCCACAATAGAAGTCCCCTCACCTCAAGCGGGAGTTATAAAAGAAATCCTCGTTACCGATGGGCAAGACGTTAACGTGGGGCAAACCTTAATCAAGATTGCGGCAGGTGAAGAAGCTGACACACCAGTTGTACCTGAAACCGCATCCCCGCCAGTTGCTGAAACACCGGCCTCTGAAGTCAGTGAACCGCCTCCTGTTGAGGAAGCCCCAAAGCAAGAATTACAAGAAGAACCTTCACCTGTCACCGAAAACCAGTCACCCGGCACCCCGGCCAGTGTTAATCATGCGGAACCCGAAGCCGCCAAGGCCTCTTCTATCGATGTCCCGGCCTCCCCTTCTGTACGCAGATTAGCCAGAGAACTGGGAGTAAATGTCAGCCAAGTCTCCGGAACCGGGGCCAACGGCATCATTACTGAGGATGACGTAAAGGCCTTTGTTAAAAAGGTGCTTACCCGGGGAGCCGCGCAATCTTCTTTAGAAACAACAGCGCAAAAGGCCCTGCCTGATTTTTCGAAATGGGGATCGGTGGAACGCAAAGTAATGTCAAAGATCCGTCTGAAGACTGCCGGGCATTTAAGTTACGCCTGGTCAGTAATCCCCCATGTGACACAATTTGATAAAGTTGATATCACAACATTAGAAGAGTTGCGTAAAAAAAACACTAAACCGGAAGCCAAATTAACCATTACCCCTTTTCTTCTGAAAGTAATCGCCTCCGCTTTGAAGATTTTCCCGCAATTCAATGCCAGCGTGGACATGCTCACGCAGGAAATCATTTATAAAAAATATTACCATATCGGTGTGGCAGTGGACACAGAACACGGGCTCCTGGTTCCTGTTATACGTGATGTGGATAAAAAATCTATTTTTCAGATAAATGACGAACTGACATCTTTAGCCAAGAAGGCTCACGACAAAAAACTCACCCTTGAAGACATGCGGGGCGGCACATTCACCATCACAAATCTCGGCGGTATCGGAGGGACAAGCTTCACCCCTCTCATCAACGCCCCGGAAGTCGCGATCTTGGGCATTTCACGTGCCAGAAAAGAACCCCGTTATGCCGACGGCCGCGGCGCCTGCTTCCCGAGTTTGATGCTCCCGCTCTCATTGTCGTATGACCATCGCGTTATTGACGGCGCTGACGGGGCAAGATTTTTAAAATGGATCACGGAGGCCATACAACAACCGTTTATGTTAGAACTTTAATCAGATTTGAATATGGAATTAGGGAAAGCCTCTGGCTGGCGACATTCAATTTTCAATATTTAATCAGAAAGGATAATATATGGCTTCTTCAGCAAATAGATTATTAGTTATCGGTGCCGGCCCCGGCGGTTACGCGGCCGCCTTCTATGCCGCTGACCTGGGGATGCAAGTCACCTTGGTCGATAAGCAAAAGAATCCCGGCGGTGTATGCCTCTTTCGCGGCTGTATTCCTTCCAAGGCCCTCTTGCATGCCGCCAAGATCCTGACCGATGCCAAAGAAGCTAAAGAAATAGGCATAGAATTTTCCGAACCAAAAATCAATCTTGATCAAGTCCGCTCCTGGAAAAACAGCGTTGTGGAAAAACTCACCGGCGGGTTAGGGAAGCTATCAAAACAAAGAAAAATCAACTTCATTCAGGGCGCGGCGCAGTTTATTGATTCTTCTTCCGCCAAAATTTCCAAAACAGACGGCGGTGAAGAAACACTTTCTTTCGGCCATGCCATTATCGCAACCGGGTCACATCCCATCCGGCTCCCCTTTGCTCCGGACTCCAAGCGCATTCTGGATTCCACCTCAGCGTTAAATATTGAAGACATCCCGCAGAAATTACTCGTCATCGGCGGCGGCTATATCGGCTTGGAATTAGGTTCCGTCTACCATGCCATGGGAAGTAAAATCACGGTTGTCGAAATGCTGCCCAATATCCTCCCCGGCGCGGATCGGGATCTGTCACAGGTTCTTTTGAAAAGAATAAAAAATCAGTTCGCAGATATTAAACTCAACACAAAAGTAACCAGACTGGAAGAAACGTCAGAAGGCCTTTCCGTTGCCTTTGAAAACAAAGAAGGGAAAATCGTTTCGGAATCATTCGATAAAGTGCTTATCTCTATCGGGCGGAAAGTCACGACGGAAGGTCTGGGGCTTGAGAATACAAAAGTGACCACAACGGAAAAAGGCTTTATCAACGTCGACTTAAAACGGCAGACAACTGATCCTGACATTTATGCCATAGGCGACATTGCCGGAGAACCCATGCTGGCCCATAAGGCCTCCCATGAAGGCCGTGTGGCGGTCGAGGCCATCCTGGGACATAAGGTCGCCTTTGAACCCAAGGCCATCCCGGCGGTTGTCTTTACCGACCCTGAAATCGCCTGGTGCGGGCTCACGGAAACCGAAGCCAGGGAACAGAACCGCGACATTACGGCCGCAAAATTTCCCTGGGCCGCGTCAGGACGAGCCATCACCTTAAACCGGCCGGAAGGCCTGACGAAATTGATCATTGATACCAGGACCGAACGGGTACTCGGTGTGGCCCTGGCAGGAACCGGCGCAGGTGAGATGATCGCTGAAGGGGTCGTGGCCGTTGAAATGAGCGCAAATGCCAAAGATCTAAAACTTTGCATTCACCCGCATCCGACTTTATCGGAAACTTTGATGGAAGCCGCTGAAAGTTTCTTTGGGCTCAGCACGCACATCTACCGGCCCAAGAAGAAATAAACAAAGGCCTTTCCCTCCATTCTCTCCTGGCAAAAAAAGCCGGATCTTCCTTAGTTAACATATTAAACATACTGTCTTTTCCCTGATCTTTATCCCTCCCTCCACTCCCCCCATCGTCGTCACCAGCATATTTTTGCTCCAAACATATTTGCTGTAAATAAGATTATATGGCATACTTATATATTAGAAAGATATACATATATTAATT
>JAGLNJ010000078.1 GCA_023139575.1 Candidatus Omnitrophota bacterium
TGGATGGAGCAGGAGCAGGAAAGAGGGATTACGATAACTTCCGCAAATACAACATGTTACTGGCGTGATGAAAAAATTAATATCATTGATACGCCCGGGCACGTTGATTTTACTGTTGAGGTAGAAAGATCGCTTAAGGTTTTAGACGGCGCCGTTGTCATTCTTTGCGCTAACGGAGGTGTTCAGCCGCAAACAGAAACGGTGTGGCGTCAGGCCGACCGATATAAAGTTCCCCGAATCTTTTTTATTAATAAAATCGATCGTATGGGTGCTGATTATAACAGGGTTGTGACGGAAATTCATGACAGGTTAGGCTGCAATGCGGCACCTATCAATTTTCCAGATGGCGCAGAAGGCGATTTTAAGGGTATAGTTGATATTATTGAAAAGAATTATATTGAATATTTGGATGATGAAGGGGTTAAGATGGAAAGAAAAGAAGTCCCTGACCATCTTAAAGACGAATTAGAGAATGCCTATCACCTTTTGATTGAAAAATTAGCGGATGCCGATGATGGCATTATGGAAAAATTTCTAGAAGAGCAAGAAATTGCTCCTGATGATATCCGGGCGGCTATAAGACGCGCGGTTATCAAAAACACTTTTCTTCCTTGTTTAGTCGGTACAGCGTTACGTAACAGAGGTGTTCAGTTGCTGTTAGATGCTGTTTCAGAATATCTGCCTTCCCCATTAGATGTTCCTCCCATATCCGGAGTTGATCCAAAAACACAAGAGTATACAGAAAGAAAGACCTCAGATGAAAGCCCGATGAGCGGTTTGGTTTTTAAGATAGCCTCAGATCCTTATGTTGGCAAATTGTTTTATACTCGTATATATTCAGGGAAGGTATCCTCCGGAGAGACAATTTACAATTCATCACGCAGGATTAAAGAAAGAATATCTAAAATTGTAGTGATGCATTCCAATAAACAGGAAATCGCGCAAACTATCGAAGCTGGTGATATTGTGGCTTTGGTTGGTTTGAAAGGTACTAAGTCCGGGGATACTGTTTGTGATGCCAAGCATCCAGTTATAATCGAAAGCATGAAAGTCCCTGAGCCGGTTGTTTCGATGGCTATCGAGCCTAAGACAAAAGCGGATCAGGATAAAATGGGTATGGCTTTAAGAAAGCATTTAGATGAAGACCCTTCATTAAAAGTGAAATATGACCATGAAACAGGGCAGACCATTATATCCGGTATGGGGGAACTGCACTTGGATATTATCATTGACCGGATGAGGCGGGAAAATAATTTAGAAACGCATATCGGCCGACCGCAGGTCGCCTATCGTGAGGCGATTACGCAAAAAGTTATGGGTATTGTCGGGAAATTTGTTTCTCAAACAGGTGGACGCGGGCAATATGGCCATTGTATTATCAATGCTGAGCCGGCTGAAGAACCTGGCAAGGGTATTATTTTTATCAATAAAATTAAAGGTGGAAATATTCCCAGAGAATATATTCCGGCAATTGAAAAAGGTGTCCGTGATGCAGCGAAAAATGGTATCCTGGCAGGTTATCCTGTCACCGATTTTATTGTCACATTAGTTGATGGTTCATATCACGAGGTTGACTCAAGTGAATTGGCTTTTCAAGTGGCAGGTAAGGTGGCCATGAAGGAAGCTCTCCGTAAAGGAAAAAGCGTTTTTCTTGAACCGGTCATGGATTTGGAATGTTCCGTTCCGGAAGAATACATGGGGTCTGTCATCGGAGACCTGAATACCAGACGCGCAAAAATCGTTAATTTAGGGACACGTGGCAAGTTGAAAACAGCACGCTGTGAAGTTCCTTTAGCAGAGATGTTCAACTATGCGAATGCTCTTCGCTCGTTAACGCAAGGAAGGGCGGCTTTTTCTATGGAACCGGCTTTTTATGCCGAAGTTCCTTATCATATAGCTGAGAAAATTTCAGGCGCAAAAGAGAAAGTTTTAGTTAAGAAATAAGAAATTTAAATAAATAAAACGAGGGAGGTCTAGTTATGGCTAAGGAAAAATTTGTAAGAAATAAACCGCACTTAAATATTGGGACCATTGGTCACGTTGACCACGGAAAGACAACGCTTAGTGCAGCCATAACAACTATTTTGAACAAGGATGGTTTGGCTTCTATCCGCAGCTATGACTCTATTGATAATGCCCCGGAAGAAAAAGAACGCGGCGTTACGATTAATATTGCTCACCTTGAATATGAAACTGAAAAAAGGCATTACGCACATATTGACTGCCCTGGTCACGCTGACTACATCAAGAACA
>JAGLNJ010000079.1 GCA_023139575.1 Candidatus Omnitrophota bacterium
AGAACATGATCACCGGTGCTGCCCAAATGGATGGAGCTATCCTTGTTGTATCGGCTGCAGACGGCCCTATGCCTCAGACGAGAGAGCACATTCTTTTAGCGCGTCAGGTTAACGTTCCTCAGTTGGTCGTTTATATGAACAAATGCGACCAAGTCGAAGATAAGGAATTGTTGGAATTGGTTGAACTGGAAGTCCGCGAGCTTTTAAGCAAATATAAATTTGATGGAGATAATACGCCGGTTATCATGGGGAGTGCTTTAGAGGCTCTTAATAATTCTGATGATCCGGAAAAAACCAAATCTATTATTGATCTTATGAAAGCTGTAGATGAATATATCCCGCAACCGGAAAGAGAGCTTGATAAGCCTTTTTCCATGGCTGTTGAAGACGTTTTTTCAATTTCCGGACGCGGTACTGTTGCCACAGGCCGTATCGAAAGGGGCAAGGTACATGTCGGGGAAGAAGTTGATGTTGTCGGTCTTCGTCCAGAAAGCCAAAAAACAGTTGTTACCGGTGTTGAGATGTTCCGTAAGGAATTAGATGAAGGGCAAGCTGGCGACAATGTTGGTTTATTGCTTCGCGGGATGGATAAAGATAGTATAGAAAGAGGCATGGTTTTAGCTGCCAAGGGTTCAATTAAGCCGCACACGAAGTTTAAGGGAACAGTATACATTTTGACGAAGGAAGAAGGAGGCCGTCACACCCCGTTTTTTAAAGGGTACAGGCCGCAGTTTTATTTCAGGACAACAGATGTTACCGGGACGGCACAGCTTCCTGAAGGGGTTGAAATGTGTATGCCCGGGGATAATGTTGAGTTAGTTGTTGAGTTGATTATTCCCGTCGCTATGGAAAAAGAGTTACGTTTCGCTATCCGTGAAGGCGGCCGAACCGTGGGCGCTGGTGTTGTTTCTGAGATTATTGAATAATAGTTTAAGGATGATTTTTTGTCAGTTAATATAGTATTGTTAGTTCGTTATTTGAAAGGATTAGATTACCGGGGGTAAAGCATCTCTCCTAACAGGATCTAATAAGTAAGTTACCATGCAAAAGATAAGATTAAAATTAAAAGCTTATGATCATCGTCTGATTGATCAATCGGCACAGGAGATTGTAGACACCGCTTTACGGACGGGGGCTAAAATATCGGGACCAATTCCTTTACCAACAAAAAAGGAATTGTATACGGTATTGAAGTCGCCGCATGTTAACAAGAAAGCACGTGAACAGTTTCACCTGGTAATTCACAAGCGATTGATCGATTTGATTGAACCCACTGCAAAGACTGTCGAAGCTCTGCGAAAATTGAATTTGCCGGCTGGCGTCGATGTAGAAATTAAACAATAAGGCGTAGAAATGATTAGAGGTATTTTAGGCAAAAAATTGGGGATGACCCAAATTTTTGACAAAGACGGGAATGTTATTCCAGTCACAGTCGTTGAGGCAGGTCCGTGTCCGGTATTAGAATTAAAGGAGAACCCTTTAAAAATCAAGATCGGATTCGAGCCTGTCAAAGAGAATCGTGTGAAAAAACCTCAGTTAGGGTTTTTTCACAAGGTTAAGGTTTCACCGCTGCGGTTGGTTCGAGAATTTGAGTCTTCGGATAATAAAGATTATCAGGTTGGACAGGAGATAAAGGTGGATCTTTTCAAACCGGGAGATTTTATTGATGTTTCTGGCGTGTCAAAGGGGAAAGGGTTCCAGGGCGGGATGAAGAGATGGCATTGGTCTGGTGGTCCGAAGGGGCATGGTTCGATGCACCATCGCCGAGTTGGATCTATTGGAGCTAGTGCAGACCCGTCTCGTACATTTAAAGGAACGCATATGCCTGGTCAAATGGGCAACAAGCGGGTGACGGTTCAAGGATTACGCGTTATGCAAGTTGATTCTGAAAGCAATGTTCTCGTTATCCAGGGCGCGATTCCCGGACATAAGAATGGTTATGTGGAGATCAAGATTTCTCGCAATAAAGCTTTTAAATCACTAGAAGAAAAGAAAGCCAGCGTCGCACATAAACGAAATCCGATGAAACAAAGCAAATCGAAAGCTAAGGGTAAGAAGTAAAATGCCAACACTGCCAATATTAAATAAAATGGGAAAAGAGACTGACAAAATTGACTTGCCGGAGAAGGTGTTTGGTGGCCGCGTTAATGAAGCTATGCTCCATCAGGCTTTAGTCATGTATCGGGCTGGTCAAAGACAAGGGACAGTGGATACTAAGGAGAGGGCAGAAGTACGTGGAGGCGGTAAAAAGCCTTATCGTCAAAAAGGGACAGGGCGCGCGCGTCATGGTTCCAGTCGTTCTCCTCTCTGGAAGGGCGGTGGGGTAACCTTTGGCCCTCATCCAAGGGATTTTAGCTATACGATTCCCAAGAAAATTAGACGGGCTGCCTTAAAAGAAAGTTTGAACGCGAAGTATCAATCAAAAGAGATCATTTGCCTGGAAGAATTACAGGATAAATTCTCAAAAACAAAAGAGTTTGCCCAGGTATTGACCTCTTTAAAATTGCGAGGAAAGATTCTTGCTCTCTTAGACGGATGTGATGACAGCATTAAATTAGTGAGCCGTAACATTCCGCGTTTTGATTTGAAGCGTGCTGTTGATGCGAATGCTTATGACATTCTTCGCAACAAGACTTTGCTGATAACGAAGACTTCTTTTAAAAAATTATTAGATCGAATCGAGAAATAAAATGAAAACAAGTTATGACATCGTGCAGACATTAATCCGGACGGAAAAAGGAACTACTTTTTTAGAGCCTAAAGGGAAATATATTTTTCAAGTAGCGATGGATTCTAACAAGATTGAGATCAAGAGTGCCATTGAAGAAATTTATAATGTAAAGGTGAAGTCGGTTAATACCTTCATCATGCCGGGAAAAAGAAAAAGAGTGCGCCGGGAATATGGGCATACTTCAGACTGGAAAAAGGCTATTGTAACATTGAAAGCAGGCCAATCAATAGACGTAACATAAATCAAGTTAAGGAAAAAATTGTGGGATTAAAGCGTTTTAAACCAACAACAAGTGCATTAAGACATACAACGATTTCGGATTTTAAAGAGATTACGAAAAGTAAGCCGGAAAAGTCGTTATTGACACCTTTAAAGAAAAAAGGCGGACGTAATAATAACGGTCGGATCACATTGCGGTGGCGCGGTGGCGGGCACAAGCGGATGTACCGCATTATTGATTTTAAGCGTAATCGTTTTGATCAGCTGGCAGAAGTGCTTGCTATTGAGTACGATCCTAACCGATCGGCAAGGATTGCCTTACTTCAATACCCTGATAATACTAAGACCTATATTATCGCACCCTTAGAAATTAAGGTGGGGGAAAAAATTGTTAGCACGATTGACGGAAGCGTTGATATCAAACCGGGTAATTATATGCCGCTGAGCAAGATTCCTTTGGGTACGGCCATTCATAATCTTGAATTGCAGCCGGGAAAGGGTGGTCAGATTGTCCGCGCAGCCGGATCTTCAGCTCAACTGATGGCCAAAGAAGGTGACTATGCTTTGGTGCGACTGCCGTCTAGCGAAGTCCGTAAGATTAAGGCGACCTGCAGGGCCGCAATCGGACAGTTAAGCAATGTGGAGCATGAAACAAAATCTTTAGGAAAAGCTGGGAGAAGCCGTTGGCTTGGCCGACGCGGTCATGTTCGCGGTGTCGCGATGAACCCGGTTGATCACCCGCACGGTGGTGGTGAGGGTAAAGCCCCGCAAGGTAATCCGCATCCTGTTACCCCTTGGGGTAAAGCGACTAAAGGGTTGAAAACAAGAAGAAAGAAGAAGTATTCAAATAAATATATAATCAAGAGAAGAAGGAAAAAATAACATGCCGCGTTCGATCAAAAAGGGTCCATTTATTGATCCGAAATTGCAAAAGAAATTAGAAAAAGTCATGTCTACAGGGGGCAGGCAGCCGATCAAGACATGGTCGAGGTGTTCAACTATCACGCCGGAATTTGTAGGATATACTGTTTCCGTTCATGATGGCCGTAAGCATGTCCCGATTTTTATTACGGAAAATATGGTAGGTTATAAATTCGGTGATTTCGCTCCTTCGCGTACATTTCGTAAGCACGGCGGGGTTAAAGCTAAGAAAACGGCGGCTAAGACTTAATATAAATTTAAAATAATTTTAAAGGTTTGAAAATGATTGCTAAAGCGAATGGAAGATATATACGCGTTTCACCTCGAAAAGTCAGACAAGTTATTGACCTGATTAGAGGGAAAGATGTGGGCTCGGCGCTAGGCGTTCTCATGAATGTTAAAAAGAGCTGCTCGGAACTAGTGTCCAAAGTGCTTAAGTCTGCTATCAGTAACGCGAAACAAAAAGGCCTGAGTGAAAACCAAATTTATATCTCGAAAATCACTGCGGATGAAGGGCCTTCTTGGCAGAGATTTAGAGCGGCGGCATTCGGTAGAGCGACGCCTGTTTTAAAGAGAACAACACACTTAAAAATTGAATTGGATTTGTTAACAAAGTAGAGGTTAAAATTGGGACAAAAAATACATCCTTATATTCAGAGAATCGGCATTAATAAAAATTGGCGCAGTTTATGGTACGCTGACCGCAAACAATATGCCCAAAATATCATCGAGGATTATAAGATTCGAACTTATATTAAGAAGAAATTTATTCATGCGGCGGTGTCTTACATTGTGATTGAGAGATTGGCAGAGCAGATTAAGGTCAGGATTGCGTCCGCTAGACCGGGAGTTGTCATTGGTCGCCGTGGCGCCGATATTGACCGTTTGAAAGAAGACCTTGGCAAGATAACGACAAAAGAACTGGCAATTGATATCATAGAGATCAAGAACCCTTCTTGTGAAGCGCAGTTAGTTGCGCAGAACGTTGCCTTTCAGTTAGAGAAGAGGGTTGCCTTCCGTCGCGCCGTAAAGCGTGCTATTGACCAGTCCCGGCAGGCGGGTGTGTTAGGTATTAAGATAAGCGTAGCCGGAAGGTTAGGAGGGGCTGAAATGTCACGGCGTGAAACGTATCACGAAGGCTCTATTCCTTTACAGACATTTCGGGCTGATGTTGATTATGGTTTTGCCGAGTCTCATACGACCTATGGCGTTATCGGTGTCAAGGTATGGGTTTATAAAGGTTTAACTTATAGGGAAAAGATTCGAACTAATAAAATTAGTAAGAAATAGATTTCGGAGAAGAATAAAATGTTATTAATGCCAAGAAGAGTAAAGCATCGAAAGACCCAAAAAGGGAAAAATAGAGGCGTAGCCACCAAAGGTGAACGATTGATTTTTGGCGAGTATGGCCTGAAGGTTCTTGAAAACGGTCTGATTCGGGCCAACCATATGGAC
>JAGLNJ010000008.1 GCA_023139575.1 Candidatus Omnitrophota bacterium
TGAGGGTGGTCAAAAAAATGCATAACGACATTAACCGCATCCTTCACATAAATAAAGTCCCTCTTCTGCCCCCCGTCTTCATAGTCGGGTTTTTGATACGATTTAAAGAGCCCGATCTTTTTATCTGCGATCACGCTCTGATATGTTTTGGCGATCACACTGCGCATATCACCTTTATGATATTCATTAGGCCCATAAACGTTGAAAAATTTCAATCCCACAACACTATCAATGTACCCATTATCCATCACCCACAAATCAAAACGCTGTTTGGAATCACCGTATAAATTTAAGGGCTGCAATTTTGGGATCATCTCATGAGCGTCATTATACCCCAAGGAGCCATCGCCATATGTGGCTGCCGAGGAGGCATAAATATAGTGAGCTTGCCGTTTTTTAGCCCATTCGGCTAAATGGCATGAATATTCAAAATTATTTTTTTGATAATAATCGGCGTCGGTCAATGTGGTCGAACTGCAGGCACCCATATGGATCACATGTGTTACCCCTGCATCTATCTTGTCACTCAAAACGAGTTCAAGAAAACCACCCTTATCATAGTATTTAGCGTAATTCTTATTGGTGATATTGTTCTCTTTGATGGCATTGTCCTTTAAATTATCGACGATGATAATATCCTTAATGCCACGGGCATTCAAGGCCGCCACAATACAGCTCCCGATAAATCCGGCGCCTCCCGTCACAACAATCATATTTGAATCTCCATTTGATACAAATTTCTTAATTATTTTCTTTCGCTTGTGCGAATCAGATAATTACCGATATCACGACCGAGCAATAAAGCTAACTCATTTAAAGAAATGTGTCCTTTTCGGGATTGACGATGATGCGAAAACTCCATAATCAAGCCATCATCATTGACATCAATTATACTACCAGAAACCTTAATTGATTTGTGCACTTTTCGAAAAAAACCCAGAAATCCTGACTGTATGATATCTGCTCGCTGAATCCTCCCCTTCAGAATATAATCAGCCTTAGCCGCTTCTTCCATGTTCAGCACAATCAAACCTTCCTGAGGATCGCCCATGACCACTTCAGCGCAGCCCTTCACAACTTTTAATGCTAACCGGTCTGTATCGTCATTCGCAGCAACATCCTTACCGGGGCTGAAAGGTACGATTAAAACCTTGCTCCCTTTTTTCAATTTTGAAGCCTGCACCCAATTAACGGTCTTCAATAAACTTTTCTCATCCCCTACAGCTGTTTTGTCTTTAGACAGCCAACTGCATCCGGACACAAGAAGCACTAAGAGAAACAAAAATAATAAGGGTAGTCTTTTCATCAAGCAGTAATTTGCTATTACTTAGCAGCACGGTTCCATCGTTCTGTCATTTGGGATAATTTCTGCGAAATATGGGGCGTAAGACTTTCCAGTTCCAGACGCCAGCCCCAATTATCTTGGGCGGTACCCGGTGTATTCATCCTCGCTTTTTCGGAAAGGCCCAAAATATCCTGCGCCGGAATCATGGTCAGCGCCGCGGACGACTCCATAATAGATTGAATTAGCTTCCAAGGAACATCTGATTTCTTAACATTATTGCCGATCAAATTTTCTAAATTCCTTTTTTCTTCATCTGAGGCATCACAGTTCAGCCAGCCCAATATTGTATTATTATCATGCGTGCCCGTGTAAGCGGCAAAATTCTCTGTATAATTCTTGGGATTATAAGGATGTTCATGAAAATCCCCGCAAAAGGCAAACAATAAAACTTTCATGCCGGGAAATCCCCAACGCTCCATCGCCTCGGTAACGTCAGGGGTAATCATACCTAAATCTTCGGCAATAATCGGTAGATGGGGAAATTTTGTCTTAATGGCATTAAAAAAATGGTCCCCCGGACCGGGGACCCATTCGCCATTAACGGCTGTCTTCTCATGTTCAGGAACCTGCCAATACGCCACCAAACCGCGAAAATGATCAATGCGGATAATGTCAAACAATGACAAATTATGAACCATTCTTTGCATCCACCAGTTGTATTGCGTTTCCCGGTTCTTATCCCAATCATAAACCGGATTGCCCCAACGCTGTCCCGTCTGGCTAAAATAATCCGGCGGCACACCTGCCACATAAATGGGCTTGCTGTCATCATCGAGCTTGAATAACTGGGGATGCCCCCAAACATCGACACTATCATCGGTCACATAAATCGGTATATCGCCGATCAACAGCACATTTTTGCTATTGCTATAGGCCTTTAAATCCTGCCATTGCTGATAAAAAAGAAATTGAAAAAATTTATAGCTCTCACTCTTTTCGGCCTCCTCTTCCGGCAAACGCGACAGAGCTTCTTCATTTCTATGCCGATATTCATCCGGCCATTGATGCCAAATTTTACCTTCAAACTTTTCTTTTAAAATGATGAATGAGACATAATCATCCAACCAATAGGCATTGTCCTGACAGAATTTCTGGAAATCTCGACAATCTTTTGCTTTCTCTTTAAAACGATCATACGCGATACGCAAAATATTATTTTTATACGTACCGGCTTTGGCGTAGTCCGCTTTTTTGACAGAAAATTTCACCTTCGTTTTCAAATCATTCTTTTCTAACCACCCTTTCTCGACGAGAATGTCGGGGCTGATGAAAAGCGTATTAGCTGCGAACGCTGAATTGCTGCTATAGGGCGAATTACCGCACACCGGGTCAATCGGGTTAAAAGGTAACACCTGCCAATATGATTGTTTCGCCTCATGAAGAAAATTGATAAATTGATAGGCCGCCGGGCCTAAATCTCCAATACCATAAGACGACGGCAAAGAAGATATATGTAGAAGCAGTCCACTGCCGCGTTCTAACATGCGCCAACCCTCTCTTTCTTTTTCAATGTTAATACGTCATTATTTTTTACTTTTAAAATCTGGCCCAATTTTTCAAAATTAGATATCCACTCCCTGGCCTTTTTGTCATGCTGTTTGGCTTTAACAAAAATGGGGCCATAAACATCCCGTGACATGGCAAAATAAATATTCTGCGTTTTCCATAAATCTAAACTTAAATCAAGGGCATTTAAAATGCGTAATATTTCGGACATGCTTTCTAACAAATTGAGTTTTTTGTGATCATCAAAGAATTCCTCCATCAATTTATTGATGCGCTTGCTCGCCACATACGAAATAGCTTCTTTATCACGGGCAAAGGCCCAACGCTTTATTTCTTGAGCCAACTTTTCCAACCGCAATACATCGACGGCATCACTTTCCAATGCCTCAATCAAGTCCCTGTTAAGAATAAATTCCACGGTCATCGCCAAGGCCTTGGGCAACGGGATGCGTATTTCTGGATTGACGCACATCAAGGGATAATAATGATCATAAATTTGGCGAAAATGGGTTTCAATTGATGCGGATGTGCTTCCAAAAACCTGATTCAACACTTTGCTTTGTTCATTTTTAAAAAGGCTCCACAATGAATAATTATTTACACCGAAATAATCATTCGTCATCTGTATCGCCTCGGGAATATTGTTCTTGGTAAAAATGTTCTGCAATTTCATATGCATCTCGTCATATGATTTATCATCTTTGTGAATACGCACACCTCCGGAGAGATTATAATCGCCAAAGTAAAGCACAGAGAAATCAATCAGACATTGTTCTTGGGTGATGTTTGAAAAAATTCTGGCCTTACCTATGACGAGCCTCTGTTTACCAACCTCGTAAAGGTCCTTTTTCTCCAAGGAAATGGCATAAGAATAAATGACCACTTGTTCTTCATATTCTTCAAAAAGTGATGATATCGCATAATGCGCGCCGACATTAAGAAGATTAACGATAGTTGGCTGAACAGTTTTTTTATACACATCCGCCCCATCAGTGAATTCTTTCACATTGCTCTTCGCTTGGGATAACTTCTGGATAAATTCTTGCTCAAAATCTTTTTGGCTGGTCTCTTTGGCGAGCTGCATAACACGTGCAGCATATTGCAGAATTTGGACCGTCTCAATCCCTGAAACGTCATCAAAGAACCAACCGCAACTGGTATACATCAGCATCGCATAACGCTGCATCTCCAACAATTTTAATATCTTCTCCTGGTTTGTGTTGTCGGTTTTTTTAATTTGCTTAGTGATATATTGTTCAAGTGCCTCTTTCGATCTATCAAGAATCACATCAATATATTGATTCCGTACCGACCAGGGATTGTCCGTGAAAGCCTTCATTTCTTTTTCAAATATTTCCGCCACCTTATCCCGCAGCCAATCCATGCTTTCCCGCAGGACTTCACGCCATTGCTGTGTCCATCCTGATAGTGGGTTAATCGCACACCCGCAATCAGAACGCCATCGCTCAACCCCATGAGAGCAACTCCAAGATGTATTTTCCGCGATTGCGACTTCGAATTCCGGCGGATGCTGTTCCAAAAACGCCCCGTAAATTGTTAATTGTGTTTCTTCATCAGCCTGTATATGGTGCAAGCAGTAAGACAATGCCATATTGCCAAAACGATGATGATGCCCATAGGTCTCGCCATCGGTGGCAACATGAACAAGCCGTGGCTCATTGTTTTCATTGAAAGATACCTCGGTTAACCGCCGGGCAAAATCCTCGCCATTCCTCAGCACACCGCCAAAAGCGATGTCGTGAGAAATCGGACCATCATAAAAGAAAACAACGATCTTTTGCTTATTGGGAAGATTGCACAAATACGCTCGGTGCGGATCAACCCCCCCCTCCCCAATATTCTGCCATTCCTCATCCTCGATTCTTTTGACCTTGTTGGCCTGATGCGGTGCAAGGATGGTAAATTTGATTCCGTTAGCCGCCAGCACCTCCAACGTCTTCACATCAACCGCTGTCTCCGGCAACCACATCCCTTCTGGCTTGCGCTTGAAGTGATGTTCAAAATCCTTAATACCCCATAAAACTTGCGTTTGCTTATCGCATTCATTCGCCAATGGCAAAATCATATGATTATAGGCCTGCGCCAAAGCCGAACCATGCCCATCAAAAATCTCCTGGCTGAGCTCGTCGGCATCGAGAATTGACTGATAAATTTCCGGCCTAATACGCTGCATCCAACTCAACAAAGTCGGGCCGAAATTAAAACTAATCTTGGCATAATTATTAACTATATCAATAATAGATCCCTGCGGATCAAGGATGCGTGAGGCTGTATTCGGCGCATAACATTCTTCCGTGATGCGTTCGTTCCAATCAGGATAAGGAAAGGCTGACTCCTGCAACTCAATTTCTTCCAGCCAAGGATTTTCGCGGGGCGGTTGATAGAAGTGCCCGTGTATACACGCAAACTTTTTCATTTTGCTGGTCTCTCGTTAAAGGGGGATTTCTGAAATTTCCAATAAGTTGTGGCCAAGGGGGGAATATTTACCGAAATGGAATTTTCTCTCTCATGATATGGGTGCGATTCACTGCAGACCGTTGCTGGCAACTCAAATCCGCCGCCTCCATAACAAGGATCATCACTATTAAAAATCAGCTCCCACGTTCCCTTTTGAGAAACTCCAACACGGTAATGTGTGTGCGGTGTCGGTGTAAAGTTGTTAATAATTAAAATCAGTTCGGATAATGCGGGTGCCTTTCTTAAAAAGCACAATATACTTTGCCGCCAATCACTGGCATCGATACATTCAAAGCCCTCTGAGTCAAAATCATGCTTATACAGGGCATCTTCAGCACAATAAAGACTGTTCAAATCCTTTAATAATTTCTGCACGCCTTGATGAAAAGGATGTCCAACCAAATGCCAGTCCAGACTCTGCTCATGATTCCACTCCGCTCTTTGTGCGAATTCCTGCCCCATAAAAAGGAGCTTCTTCCCCGGGTGGGCATACATGTAGCTATACAATAATCGCAAATTTGCAAATTGCTGCCATTCATCGCCCGGCATCTTATTGATTAATGAACCTTTGCCATGAACCACTTCGTCATGCGAAAAGGATAAAACAAAATTTTCTGTAAAAGCATAAAGCATACTGAAGGTGAGCTCATTTTGATGATATTTACGATGAACCGGATCCTTACGGAAATACTCCAACGTATCATGCATCCAACCCATGTTCCATTTCATATCAAACCCTAATCCTCCGCAATAGGTCGGACGCGATACCTTCGCCCATGCGGTTGATTCTTCGGCGATCATATGCACGCCAGGAAAATTCTTAAAAACAACTTCGTTAAGTTGTTTGATAAAAGCTATCGATTCAATATTATCTCTTCCGCCATAAATATTCGGCGACCATTCCCCTTCCTTGCGGGAATAATCTAAATAGAGCATGGAGGCTACCGCATCAACACGCAGCCCATCAACATGATATTTATCAAACCAAAACAAGGCGCTGGAGATAAGAAATTCTTTGACCTCATTGCGGTCATTGTTGAAAATATTACACTTCCAGTCGGGGTGAAAACCCTTTTGCGGATCATTATGTTCAAAAAGATGCGTGCCGTCAAAATAAACCAGCCCATGTCCGTCTGACGGAAAATGCGAAGGCACCCAATCGAGAAACACACCGATTCCTGCCTGATGAAAACTATCAATGAGAAACATCATCTCCTGAGGCGTGCCAAAACAGCTGGCCGGAGCAAAATATCCTAATGTCTGATATCCCCAAGATCCATAAAACGGATGATCCATAACAGGCATAAACTCAACATGTGTGAATCCCATCTGTTTGACATAATCCACTAAATAATTAGCTAATTCTGTATAAGTGAGCCGTCGATTATTTTCTTCCGTCACACGACGCCAAGAACCTAAATGAACCTCATACACAGACATGGGTTTATCCAAAGCCTGCTCTTGTGCGCGCCCTTGCATCCATTTTTCATCCTGCCATTTATAATCGAGATCCCAGACAATGGAAGAAGTTTGCTGTGGGGCTTCAGCAAAAATGCCGTACGGATCTTTTTTCTCAATTTGGTAATTATTATATTTAGAGGTGATGTGATACTTATAAACCGTTCCCTTATCTAAAGCCGGGATAAAACCTTCCCAGATGCCAGAACTATCCGAGCGAGAGCCTAATTTATGGGCTTCCTTATTCCACCTATTAAAAGGACCTATAACCGACACGGTCAACGCGTTTGGGGCCCAAACAGCAAATAACACCCCTCGTGTGTCATCCCGTTCCACAACGTGAGATCCTAATTTATTATATAATTGGAAATGATTCCCTTCTTTGAAAAGAAATGCATCATGATCAGTTAATCTGATATGATCATAAGAAATCAATATAGGGCCTTCCATTTTTTTGGTTTGTGTACTATGGTTCATACGGTTTAATTGTTATATCACTATAAAACGTACGATATTATACCTAAAAAACAGAAAAATTATTAATGTTATTTTATAAATATTGCAAATTTCAAAAAAACACAGTAAATGACATACCGAAGATGAGAGATAAGGCGGAAATGGACAGCAGATAAATCGTCAAAATCCGCACACCGAATTCTTTTTTCAAAACAAAAATGGTGCCGCAACTTGTGATCGGACATACAAGTAAAAATGTCATAGCCTGGCCCGAAGACAGGCCGCTACGAATGAACGCATCAGCCAGGGGGACACTGGCCGTCGAGCAAACACAGGTAAAAGCAGACCAATAATAATGAGCGTGAGATATCCAATCAGACCCGAAAAGAACCGCTGAATAAAACGCTGGAACGGATCATATATCACCACAAAACTTGCCACAACAATACCTAATAAAAGTGCTAAACCGATCTCTTCTCTTTAGGCAGTTTAATAAACGCATAATGAAACACCCTCCTGAAACGCATCAAAAGACTATTCTTCCCCTTCCGCTCCTCTTTGTCTTCATGGCAACATTTCCCTTTCGTCTCTTGGCTAGGTGACTCTTTTGCCTGCAGACTATTGCCGATAAACCCCATAATCAGTCCCATGATAATCACCATGAAGAATATATAACCCGTAAAAACCCAACCCAAAATTCGCCAGCAGACAATCATGGCTGAAACCGAGGTAGTCGGCGTGGTGACAAGAAAGGCTAAGACCGGCCCGAGGTTGGCGCCATTTCGGCGCAAAGTTACTACCAAGGGAAGTGAGCCGAAACAACAAACCGGTAATATCACTCCAACCAGAGAAGACATGAGGATGGCCTTGATCCCATTCTCCCCTAAATGCTTATTGACTAAATTTTGCGGGATAAATTCATTAAATAATCCACTAATGAAAAAACCCACCATGATCGAAGGGCTAATCTCGATGCAATAACTTAAAAATGATTTAAGAAAAGTGTAACAAATTCCATAGTCAATTGCGTGTATGTTGCAATGGTGAAAAAATATAGGCAGGGGAAAAATCAGATGTCGTATCTGAATGAATTAAAATCATCATTATTCATTTTATCAGATCGATCATCTTGTTCAAAGTAAATTTGTCCGGTATTAGAACGGCGGGGCCGGACATCTTTTTCATCATAAATCTCACCGAAAAGCTCTTCCAAGACATCTTCCATTGTCACAATGCCCACATCCTGACCATTCACATCCTGAACAATAAATAAATGTTGATGATAGGCCTGAAATTTCTCCAGCAAGGCATCAGCTTTCATGAACCAATTGACAAAAATCGGCTCACTCATAAAATCACTGACACTAGCATTATAATTATCTTTTGCGATTTCCCGTAAAAGCACCTGTTGCTGCACCAAACCGACGATATCCAAAGGATTCTTCTCAAAGACTCCGATGCGGCTGTAACGTGAATCTATAATCGTTTCCCGCAATTCCCCTAAGGTGCTGTATGCCTGTACCGTAAAAAACTCATCAATGGGCTTCATGATCTGAAATGCCCTAACATCATTAAGCTTAAAAACCCTGCTGCATAAAGCCTCTTCATCCAATTCAACAGTGCCAGCATCCCTACCTAACTTAAGCATCATTTTGATCTCGTCTTCAGTAACTTTAGGAATTTTCCTCCCTTTTACGAAAGGATGCGCTAAAGAGGTCAACGCTTCAACAATAGGCCGAAAAAACCAAACCCACCATCTTAAGGGCTTGGCAATTAACAAAGAGATTCTGATTTTAAAGTGTTCACCAATACTTTTCGGGACTATTTCCGAGGCAATGATAATAGTAATTGTCAGCACCGTAGCCCCTACCCCCAGCCATTGAATGCCAAACCTTTCTGTAACTAACTGACCGATAAAAATGGATCCGACAATATTAATGGCATTATTGACCAATACGATGGTGGCAATCGTTAACGCGATATTTTCTTTAAGATACAAGACATCGCGCGCATTTCTCCGCTTTTCCTCGGCAAGAATGCGCGCACGAACCAACGGCAGGCTTAATATGGCGGCTTCCGACATAGAACAAATGCCTGAAGCAATGACAACACCAAAAAATAGAAATAATAAAGAAATCATTTTTAGATATATTTTATGTAGACTTTAAGCCTAACAAGAATCCTATCTCATAACAAATAATAGAATTGACACAGAACATATTATAGTGGTATCCCGTTTTTATGCAAATTGATTATTTCTCAAATCTTGGAAAAAAGATTTTTGATGTGTGGTTACCTTTGAAGTCGATCTGGTCAGGATGGGAGGTTGGTTTGTATAAAAAGTACCCCTGTCCGGCATCGACCCCCAAGACCTTGATGATCTTTAAATCTTCAGCCGTTTCTATTCCTTCTGCGATAGCTGTCATACGGTGTTCACGACAAAGGGAAACAAAGAACTTAATAACACTGCGTTTAAAAGAATCATTCGCCAAGCCTTTGACGATGTGTCGATCAATCTTAACAAAATCCGGTTTTGTTTCAATGATAGATTCCAAACTCGCATAACCGCCACCGACATCATCAACGGCAAAATTAAAACCATACTGACGATAATTCCCTAACTGCTCAAAGAACAGATCGAAATTGGAAATCGCCGATCTTTCAGTGATTTCAATAATTATGTTTTGAGGCGGGATACCATATCGGTCAAACATCGCGCGCACTCCCAGACATTGGGATGACTCAATGAAATAAGGGTTGCAATTCAAAAATATTTTTTTATTATTAATATGTCGAGAAAGTATCCGCAAGGCCTTTGACCAGGCTAACATTTCTAATTCAGTATACATGCCATATTCCATAGCCGCCTTAAAAAGATCCTCGGGGCAGGATAATATACTATTGACGACCGGATGCGTTAAAATTTCAACACCGAACAATTCAAGCGGATCAAGTTTGTAAATCGGCTGAAAAAAAGGAATAATTAACGCCTGATCGATAATGCGCCTCAATTCAACAATCACATCCTCCTGCCGTTGATCACGAAAATTATTTAGCTCTTCATTACGCCGCATAACCACTTCCATTCGGGCGAATAGCTCTTCTCTTTCACATGGTTTAGACAGAAAGTCATCTGCCCCTAAATAAAGGCCTTCTACCCTGTCCTCTTGCAAATCATGAGCACTAATCATAATGATCGGAATGTGTCTTGTGTCTTTGCTACGCTTTAAACGACGGCAAATTTCAAAACCATGAAGATCTGGAAGAATTAGATCTAAAAGTATTAAATCAAGGTCAATGTTGACTTTCTTAAAGGCCTCTTGGGCGGAATTGGCTACTACCACTTCATAACCCTTTGTCTCAAGGAGCATACTTAATACTTGGGTGAGAGATTTCTCGTCATCTATCAGAAGGATTTGTCTTTTGGGCTTTACTTTTGTCTGCATAGAGAGGGCACCATAATCAAAGCACAAACAATTGTGAATTAAGAAACGACTGATCTATGTATAGTATAAAACAAATAAAAAATTAAATCGATAGATTGCGTTCACTTTAATATTTTTTTAAAAAAATCACAATAACCACAAATTATTGCAAAATAAGACGTTGAGAGAAAAATCGAGGCAAAATGAAAACGCTTTCTTTTTTTGACCAAAACGGAGGTTGCGGGAACAAATAAATGGCGCCCTTTTTACAAAAAAAAAGAAATAATCTTAACTGTCAAGAGAAAAAAACGATGTTTTATCAAGGATTGAGGCGCTCATATTCAGCAAAATAATATGCGACTTCCCCCTCTTTTGTGATGTCGGATTGAATATTTTTTTTAAAATATGGTGGAATTTTGGGGAAACTGCTATCGCATTCAAATTTTCTTAATATATGTGTGATATACAAACGCCTACACTCAGCCATTAAAATAGCCTCTTTGTATACCGTAGCCCCTCCGATGATAAAAACGCTCTCGATATCATCTTTTAATACCGTAGCCTGGTCCATGACCTGCTGCAAATTCTCACATCTTAGTACGCCATCAGGAAGAGAAAGCCTTGGATTGATGGAAAGGACGACATTCAACCTGCCCGAAAGAGGTCGGAATTCTTGCGGTATAGATTCCCAGGTCTTTCGCCCCATTGCAACCATATTCTTCTTACCCATGGTATCGACGTGGGAAGTTCTTTCCTTAAAATATTTAAGATCCCCCTTAAGATGCCAAGGCAATAAACCTGATTTGCCTATTCCAAATTGAGAATCAACCGCAACGATTATGTTGAATGAATATGACATATTTTCTTGGAATAAAAAAATGTTTACACGGCAATTGAAAATTTTATAAACGGGTCATGCTGATAATCGGACAATATAATATCATCAAAAGTCATCTCGGAAAATCTTTTCTCAGCTATGCTAACTTTAGGAAGAAGTTTGGGAGAACGTTGTAACTGCAATTTTAATCCATCAATATGATTGGTATAAATATGCGCATCCCCTAAGGTGTGCACAAAATATCTGGGGATCAAACAGCATTCTTGGGCCATCATACTCAACAACAAGGCATAACTGGCAATATTAAAAGGCACGCCTAAGGCAATATCAGCAGAGCGCTGATACAGTTGACAATCCAGAAATCCATTCACCACGTAAAACTGAAAAAAGGCATGGCAAGGCGGCAACGCCATGCGCTCGACATCCCCAACATTCCAAGCGCTGACAATAATCCGGCGAGAATTGGGATTATTCTTGATCATATCAATCGCCCCTTGTATCTGATCGACATGCTCTTTTCTGTAACCTCCAGATCCGTCAGGTGTAAACCGTTCCCAACTCCGCCATTGATATCCGTAAACAGGGCCTAATTCCCCTTCTTCATCAGCCCAAGCATTCCATATGGATGTAAATTCCTTAAGACCGGAATTGATATTTGTTGAACCGCGCAAAAACCATAACAGTTCATAGACAACAGCATTAAACAACACTTTCTTCGTTGTCAAAAGCGGAAAACCCTCTCTTAAGTCATATCGTGATTGATAGCCGAAAACTGAAATTGTTCCCGTACCGGTCCGATCACCTTTTTCTTCCCCATTCTCTAAAACATGTTGAACCAGATCTAAATATTGTTTCATTTTAGAATTTCCACATTCGCTCATTATATTGTTCAAGCATGCGCTGTGTATTAAAAAAGGCCGCCTGCTCAACACAGTTGATCATTTTGTCAATCCAGGGACTCTTCACATTCACATTGCCGGCCTGATTTGTATCATAATAAAGTTTCAGGACATCTTCTAACGTATCGCATAAGGCAGAAGAATCGGCATCGAGACGCAAATTTCTTTCCGAACCCAGTTCAAACCCCTCGTGCTGATAACCGAAAATCCAGCCGATATTATTATCTTTCGCTTCTACGACCCAGCCGTCCAAGGTGCTTAGCTGCAGAACCCCATTCAGAATCGCCTTCATGCCGCTTGTCCCTGATGCTTCAAAAGGCGGCAAGGGATTATTCAGCCACACATCAACTGAGTTGGTCAGCAGTTTACCAAAAAAAGTGTCGTAATTTTCTAATATAAGAACTTTGATAACATCTTTATCTTTATTCAACCGATCAATATGATCCAGAATATTTTCGATGTGCGCCCCTCCGATATCATCATTGGGGTGAGCCTTACCAGCCAACAATATTTGGACTGGCCCAATCTTATGGGCAAATTCAAGAATTTTGTCAATTTGATGAAAGATCAGCTGCGGGCGCTTGTAACCAGCAATGCGCCTAGCCCACCCGAGCGTAAAAACGTCTTCCTGAAGGCGCCAATGTTTGACAATATCGACAAGGTTGCGTTTATTCTCCTGATGGGCAGCAAAGAGATCTCGACGGAAATCTCCCCTGGTTTCAATCTCTTTGATTTTTCTTAATTGTGCCGCATCTTTTCGCCAATCCCCAAAAGTATCATTATACTTATCAAATAATTCCGCAAAGCTGTCAGACAACCAAGTGTGCACATGAACACCATTGGTAATAGCATCCACTTTTTCGGCATAGTTGGGAAACTGAATGCGCATGACCTCCCCGTGTTTCTGGGCCACGGCATTAACTTTCGCACAATTATTCAATGCCATAAACGTTAAATTAACCAAATCCGAATCAGCACTCTTTTTGCCAAACATTTGTGCCGCCTCAATATATTCCTGATTCAATATCTTTGCCACGTCGTTAATGGCAAACTTATCATGCCCCGCTTCAACAGGGGTGTGGCAGGTAAAGACAAATTTCTTCTTGACTTCCTCCATTTGGCTTTTGTCTTGTAGGGTGATGTATTTTTCCAGCAAGGCAAAGGCCGCATGGCCCTCATTCAAATGATAGGTGTTGATGTGATACCCTAAACACTCCAGGGCCTTCATCCCCCCAATACCCAGAATGGCGCGCTGAAAGATCTTCCACCAAACATCATCGCTGCGATAAAGCTGGTCTGTCAATTTCTTGAAATGGTCGGGGTTCTGCTCGACATTGGAATCTAAAAGAATCATGGGACACACAGATGCTTTGTCGTACGAATAAATATAATACTTCCACAAGCGCAGAACCAGCAGTCCTTCTTTAGTATCGATCTGGATCGTTTTATTTAAAGGAATCAATCCCGGATACGAATAGGGGTCCCATTTTAATTCTTCGGGCACTTGACCATGTTTATACCAAAAACTTTGTTTGAAGTACCCTTTATTCCACAGAACACCTATCCCAACAATGGAAAATCGCAAATCAGCTGCACTCTTCATGCTGTCCCCTGCTAATACGCCCAAACCGCCCCCATAAATCGGAATATCAAGCATTTTATCAATGTGAATCTTAAAGACATAATCACAAAGCCAATGATTGGAGAATACCTCGTGGGTAAAAAACTGATTCTGCTCGCTCATCGGGCGATTTAATTGAAAAGAATTATAAATACTAGGGGCAATACCATATTCCATTGAAAAATAGGCCACAGATTTCTCTTGATCGGATAATAAACAACTTTCAGCATCTAAAAGAGGATTTATGGGAAAACCAAAATACGCTTCGTGATTAATATCGCTGGCATAGTTCTCTTCAAATTGTTCAACGGAACTCTTAAGGTCTTCCAATCTGAAAATACGCTCACTTTGATCAATTTTAGGCAAGGGGAACTCCTTTGCTAAAGGCTCTTAACATTAACATTTTTATTTAATCAAGGGTTATTATAGCAAATATAAATTATTTCCATAGTCTTTTACAAAGGTTTTTACGCCCACAACTGCTCTATTTCTTTTGAAAGCGCTGTAGATTCCGGCTTGGAAGAACTGGATTTTTCTGATCCGCACTATTCACCAACAATGCCGCATAGCCCTCTTCCAAATGATCAACCAAAACGACTCCTTTATTGGGTGGAAGGATACAAAGGGCCGTTGATAAAGCGTCAGCTTCCCTGGCTGTAGGCGCAATAACCGTAGCACTATTGACGCTTTGTCTGGGGTAGCCCGTTATAGGATTGATAATATGGGACCACTTTTGATCTCCGATAATACTGAATTTTTCATAATCGCCGGAGGTAGTAACCGCAGCATCTTTCACATGAACAACTTTCAGGATTTTTTCTTTATTTTCAGGAGAACGGATACCAATTCGCCACAGATCTCCTTCACAATTATGACCTCCCACATAAATATCCCCCCCAGCATCAATAAAAAAATCCTTCACGCCATATTTCCTGAATATGGCAGCAGCTTCATCCACAGCATAACCTTTCGCTAAAGCACTTAAATCGATTTGAACATCTGCAGAAACAATTTCAACTTGGCAATTTTCGTGCAAAAGGATTCGATCCATCCCTATTTTTCCTTTCACACGTCTCACTTCAGCAAGGGTTGGATTCACACCCTTTAATCCCGCGCTTTCCCACAGCTGAACTAATGGCAAAACGGTAATATCAAATGTCCCCTGTGTCATCTTTGAATATTTTTTTGCATCTTTTATTAATTGATATGTATCACAACCTACAAACACCGGATTATTGAATGAACGATTGATCCTTGAAACATCACTGCGATCATCAAAATAACTCATGCGCCAATGAATATCCTTGAGTCGTTGCCAAATTTCCTGATAGATGTTTTCCAACTCCAAATGCGTAGCTGGATCCCCGCAAACATCCACGCGCACAATAGTGCCTAATAAAATCCGTGTTTCCCGATATCTATCCTTTGAATCTGCTTCGTGCTTTTCTCTTCTTGCACATCCAAAGAAGCACATAACAAAAATAAACAAGATGATTACAACCTTAAATGGAGTCTTCATATTTTGAATAAGATAATATTAACTGTTTTTTTCTAAAATAACATCAAATCGCCAATTGATCGTCAGATCCTGACCCGGACGATAAAATGGATTGAATGATTGATCTGAACGGCAGGTCATCCCAGTCTGGAGGGCCATTTCACAAAATTCATCCCTATCATACAACTGCAGGGGAACATAATTCTCATCCCGATAATTCTGCCCCAAAGAAAACCTCTCCTGACAATAATCAAGATATTCTGATTTATCCTGATCATAATCCGCAGATTTATCTTTGTCAGGCAATTGACCAATAAGGGCCTTTCCGCCCTTTTTAAGAACGCGATGTATTTCCTGCAGCGACTTTTTTATATATTCTTTATCCTGAATGTTGATAAATACAAAATAACTTAATAGCCGGTCAAAAGTCGCTTCCTTAAACGGAATTTGCGCGGCCTGACCAGTAACCCAATCGCCCTCTTGAAAAAACGAGGCGGCATGCTGCAGCATATTGAACGAAATATCAATCCCCACTCCTTTTTTGATGATAGGCTGCATTTTTTTTAGGAGCCATCCGCCCCCGCAACCCAAATCCAACAAAGAATGATCCGGCAAAAGACCCAAACGCATCGTTATCTGATCGACCATCGCCGCTATTTTTTCTTGCGGCCAATCGATGCCTTCTATATTCTCCCACTTACTCAAAAGCCACTGCTTTTCAGTAAATTTCTTGGCCGTTTGGCCGGACGCCCATGAGTTGAAAATATTTTGTAATTCCATAATTATGCTAAATAAGGATAAATAATATTGCTGCCCCATTTGACCATAAAATCCGGCATCCATGGCAACGTAAACGTCTTGGTCATCAGGCGCAAAACCCTCTTTTGGCTGAATTGATATCCCGGCGGCGAAAAACCCAAATGGATAATATCCTGACATTGAGCTCCGGTATGATTTTTAAAAAGAATGAGTCCCTTTTGTTCATACCCGCTGGAACCTAAATCAAGCAACGTAAGATTTCTTTCCTTGGACAATTGAATTCCTTCCCAAAACAAGAGGTTATTCGGCCGCCATTTCAACCCCTGTAAAGATGAGGTGTTGAATTTATAATAACTCTGATCCCCGCAAAAAAGATAAATGTTTGCCGCAATAAAATCACCCATAGGATCAAAGGCCCCCAGCATCACGCCCTTGCCTTTATCGATATACTCTTGCCATACGATGTCAAAGAAACGGTAAGGCTGGGGGAAAATACGGTATTTTTGCCGTCGGATATTTAAATGCATATTATAAAACTTCGGCAAAAAAGATTTGTCGCAAACCTTTACCGTCACTCCTTTCTTTTTTGCCTGATTTACGGCTGCTCGAAATGAATCATTGGTCTTACGCCATAGGTCATCCAGATTTTCTGTCAAGTCAAGGTAATGGAAGCGCTCTCTGCTCAAAACCTCAAGCTCAGGGACTTCCCGCACAAACTCATCACGCAAATTCCGGATAGCGATACGAAAGGCCGGATATTCCTTGCGCAAGTCCCCGATAATCGCCTGCCAATCCTCCTTATTTATAACATTCCCGTCGGAATAATCACAATAAGAGCAAATACAAAGCTTCCATTCTAGAAAATTCTGTACAACGGAATAAAAAACATAACTGGTAATCTTATTGTCTTTTTCGACATATTTTACATAAATATTAGTCTGATAAGTCCTGCGGATAACGGTCATCCAATCTGGTGAGGAAAACAGATTGCCTGAAAGTCCTGGGAGTGATAGTAATTCGAGAGCTTTTTCAAGGGGTAAAGTCTTAACCATATCGAAAATCAGCGTCCATACATTTTGGTAATATTTCGAGATTCATAATCAGGGATGCCTTTCACGTTCTCAAGGCCTACCAGCTGATCAATGACCGCCAGGCACTGACGGATGTCATAAATACGGATTTTCCCATAGAATCCATCGTTGTTTTTTAAAAAATCTATTGACCTTCTAAGGTTCTCGTTATGATCAAAAACAAAACGCTCAAGGATTTCATCACTAAAATTATCCAATACTTTAACCGGCTTAATCGAGCGCTCAATAAAACCCAAATATGTAATAAGTTTGGGATTAAATCTTTCCATCTCTTCTGTCCAAGAAATATAGGCCTGCGGATCAACGATAAGATAACGGTACCCCTCCCCGGATAACATCATAAAATCCTGAAACCGGTAAGGAAAAGCCTCAACGTCTCTTTGATTTTCAGTATAAAGGTTTAATACAAAATTCTGTGTGGCGATAGATTTCGCTTGAGGATCATTCTCTTTTATGAAAGCCATGGCTCCCCGATAATTTGAATGTGTACGGCAAAGCCTGAAAGATTTATGGGCGAGGCCCGACAACATCAAAATAGCTAGAACCACAAGCCCAACACGAAAATATTTCTTCTTCCTTTCAAAGAAGAGATACACTATTAAAGACGCTACCGCCATGACCATGAAGGGGATTACCACCGCCAGATAACGAGCACCCTTCTCTCCGGCGAAAGAGTATATAAACATCTGCAGGCACACCATAGCAAAGGGGAACAATCCGATAAATTTCTTTTTAACCAAGTAGTAAATATTACCAAAAAAAGCCAGACCAAATAACAAATTTTCCAACCGGAAAAGATAGTATGGAAAAGACAGAAAGTTAAAAAGAGCTAACTGCTTTTTTGCTAATGACGACTGATAAAACATCCAGGCAAAGGTCAAGACGGTATTCTGAGCCTGATCTAAATTGCCGACAATGAAAACAAACGAAAAGAACGTGAGAATACACCAAAGGTATTTACGGAAACTCGGCAGTCGCCGTTCCGCGACGCTGACAAATATTTCGCAAAAGGCAACATGAACTGGAAGGGTTATCAGACGGTAGTTTGAAAAAAATGAACACGCGAACAGCGCTCCGGCTAAAAATGTTCTCACTCCAAACTTACGCGGAAAAAGATATAAATAAAAGCCGGAAATAAAACAAAACGTTGAAAAACTTTCTTGCAACCCTAAACGGGAATAAAAAACATGGCT
>JAGLNJ010000080.1 GCA_023139575.1 Candidatus Omnitrophota bacterium
ATATGGAAGCTTGCCGTATTGTCTGCGCACGGAAGATGCAGGGAGCCGGAAAATTGTGGATCAAGGTTTTTCCCAACAGGCCAATTTCAAAAAAACCGGCTGAAACACGAATGGGTAAGGGAAAGGGCGATTTGGATCATTGGGTGTGCCAGGTTAAGCGCGGCAAGGTTTTATTCGAGATTGGCGGTATCCCTGAAGGTTTTGCCAAGCAGATTTTTCGATTGGTTTCTTTTAAGCTTCCGGTTAAAACAAAGTTTGTAACGAGGGGCGGCCATTAATTTAGGCTGAGAGAGGTTTTCAGATGAAGACAAAAGAATTAAGAGCGTTGAGTAGCGAAGATTTAATTGTAAAGGAGAAATCCTTGAAAAAGGATTTATTCAATTTGAAATATCAACGTAAAATCGGCCGTGTTGAGAAGCCATCACAGTTTAAACTGATCAAACGCGATGTTGCCAGGATTCTAACGATTTTAAATGAGAGAGAAAAAGATGGAACAAAGACCAAATAGAAGGAAATATTTAACAGGGGAAGTTGTCAGCGACAAGATGGACAAAACACGCGTTGTTCAAATACGAAGGTTAACGCGCCATGTCAAATACGGAAAGATTGTCAGACGTGCTAACAAATACAAGGCACATGACGAGAAGAACGAAAGCAAGCTGGGCGATGTTGTAAAAATTATGGAAACTCGGCCGTTGTCGAAAGATAAACGTTGGATTATTCAAGAAATTGTAAAATCAAGCCAAGAGGTCTAGCATGTTATACATGAAAACATTATTTAATGTTGCAGATAATTCAGGGGCGCGCAAGGCATCAATGATCGGCGTGTTAAACAGTAAAGGCCGGCGCTGGGCCCAAGTCGGTGACATTGTCCGTGTGAATGTTAAAGAGTCTGCGCCTGATGCAGCTATCAAAAAAGGAGAAAAGGAAAAAGGGGTTGTTGTCAGGTCTAAATTTCCTATCAAGCGGGCCGATGGCACGACCGTGAAGTTTGATAGTAATGCGATTGTGATTATTGATGATGCCGGCAACCCTAAAGGGACGCGCGTTTTTGGTCCTGTGGCAAGAGAATTGCGCAATTTAGAGTTTATGAAAATTATTTCTTTAGCTCCCGAGGTGGTTTAAGATGTTACGAATTAAAAAAAATGATAAGGTTATTGTTATTGCCGGCAAAGATAAAGGGAAGATCGGCAAGGTGCTGAGAGTTGTGCCGGCGGCCGAACGTATTGTTATCGAAAAGGTGAATGTTGTTAAAAAGGCGAAACGGCGAACACAACAGGACCAGCAGGGCGGTTTTGTGGAAATAGAAAGTCCCATTCATATTTCTAACGTTATGCTGGTTGATAAAAAAACAAGTCAACCGACACGTTTCGGCGTCACAAAATTAAAAGACGGCACGAAAGTGCGCATAAGCAAGAAAAGCGGCGAAGCTTTTTAAGAGAGGTTAAAGACCAGTGGAACCAAGATTATTTACAATATATAAAGAACAAGTTATCCCGGAACTGAAGAAAAAGTTTGATGTCAAGAATGCCTTGGCTATTCCGAAGCTGCAGAAAATCGTTGTCAACATGGGGGTGGGAGAGGCTATACAAGATATTAAGCTGCTGGAGACGGCGCAGAGGGTTCTTGAAACAATATCGGGCCAAAAAACGATGGTCTGTCGATCGAAGTTAGCGATTTCAAATTTTAAATTACGCAAAGGCCTTCCCATAGGATGTAAGGTTACCTTGCGTCGTGAAAAAATGTATGAATTCTTAGATCGTTTTGTCAATATTTGCCTGCCGCGAATTCGCGACTTTAATGGGGTGTCACGCAATTCGTTTGATAGGCAGGGTAATTACAGTGTTGGTATTTCAGACCAGTCAATTTTTCCGGAGATTGAAACAGGTGCTATTCAACGGGCACAAGGTATGGATGTCACGATGGTATTTGATGGAGGAAGTAAAGAAATTAATTTTGAACTGTTGCGTCTTCTCGGGATGCCTTTCGCGAAATCTTAAAGGAGAAAATTATAAATGGCCAGGAAAGCTTTAGTTTTAAGATCAAAAAAAGAGCCGAAATTCTCAACACGCACAAATAATCGTTGTCTATTGTGCGGGCGCCCCAAAGGGTATTTGAGACGATTTAGTTTATGCCGTATCTGTTTTCGCGAACTTGCTTGGCGCGGAGAAATTCCAGGAGTTAAGAAAGCTAGCTGGTAAATTAAACGTGATTATTAATTTATAGAGGAAAATATATTATGTCATTGTCAGATCCTATTGCTAACATGTTAACTATTATTCGAAACGGTATGCAGGCTAAGAAAGATTCCGTTGATGTGCCTGCTTCCAAGTTAATAGGAAAGATTTTGGAAATTTTCAAAAATGATGATTATCTTGAAGACTTCCGTTTAATGAAGAATAATATTCAGGGAACATATAAAATTTATTTAAGATATGAAAGCCAAAAACCTTCAATCATTGGACTGAAGAGGATTTCGAAACCGGGATTAAGAGTTTACGCCCCGCAAGATAAAATTCCTCGTGTATTGAATGGCTTAGGGACTGCCGTATTGTCCACATCGAAGGGCGTTCTCTCGGGTACGGAAGCGAGAAAGCAGAAGGTCGGCGGCGAAGTGCTTTGTTATATTTGGTAATTTTAAGTTTAAGGAAATAAAAATGTCAAGAATTGGAAAAACACCTATTAAGCTTCCGAAAGAAGTTAAAGTTGCGATAAGCAATAATACCATCAGCCTTGAGGGGCCTAAGGGTAAATTATCACTGGATGTGCCCTTTCGTATCAAGGTGGAGCAGAAGGAAGACCAGCTTTTGATTCAGCGTGCGCATAATAGCAAGCAGGACTGCTCCAATCATGGAACCGTGAGGGCTTTGATCAATAATATGGTAGAAGGCATAACAAAGGGACATAAGAAAGAACTTGAGATCAAAGGCGTTGGTTTTCGTGTGCAGCTTCAAGGCACGAAGCTGGTTATGAGTCTCGGTTTCAGCCACCCTGTAGAATATGACCTTCCAAAAGAAGTAAAGGTTACCGTTCCAAGTCTGACGCAGATTACGATTGAAGGAATTGATAAGGCAGCGGTCGGACATGTTGCGGCTAAGATCAGAGATTTTAAAAGACCAGAGCCATATAAAGGAAAAGGCATCCGTTATGTCGGTGAAGTGGTCAAAAGAAAACAAGGTAAATCTGTAACGAAATAAAAATCATGAAATCTATATCACAAAAAAAAGAAGAAAAAAGAAACGCCAGGCACCAACGCATCAGGAAATCAGTTGTGGGGACCCCTGATCAACCGAGGTTATGTGTACATCGAAGTTTGAAGAATTTTTACGCGCAAGTTGTTGATGACTCGCAAGGGAAAATTTTGTTTGGATCTTCGACTTTGAATAAAGACGTGCGCAGCAAAGTAAAGTTCGGTGGCAATGTTGCAGGCGCTAAAGAGCTAGGCGTTGTCGTGGCAGGTATGGCAAAGAAAAAAGGTGTTACAAAAGTTTGTTTTGACCGGGGTGGATACATGTATCATGGTCGCGTCAAGGCCTTTGCCGAGGCGGCAAGAGAAAACGGATTAGAGTTTTAGGGATAAGAACAATCTTTATTGATAACAGAAAAAGGTAACGGAGTATTAATGGAGAACGAAGACATAAAACACATTAAGAATTCTGAGCGGCAAGCAGAAAAAGAAGTCAAGGCGCCTTCCAAACAAGTCAAAGCCAAAGACAGTACTCCTCCATTAAAAAAGGAGCGAGCTTTTAATAATCGAGGTGGCGATGGGGGTTCTGAATTTATTGAAAAAGTTTTATCAATAAAGCGTGTTACCAAAGTCACCAAAGGTGGAAAGAAATTATCTTTTAGCGCCTTAGTTGTCGTTGGCGACGCTAAGGGCAATGTGGGTTATAGTTTATCCAAAGCAGGGGAAGTAGCTATTGCCATCCGCAAGGCCATTACTACGGCCAAAAAGAATATGGTTCGTATCCATTTAAAAGGGACATCAATTTCTCATGAAATTATCGGAGTTTGCGGCGGCGCAGAAGTTTTGCTGAAACCAGCATCTGAAGGTACCGGGGTTATCGCATCAGGTCCCGTTCGAGCGGTGTGTGATGGCGTAGGCATTCATAACATTTTGACAAAGTGTCATCGGTCGAACAATCCGATCAATGTTGTGAAGGCTACTATGGATGGTTTAACGCGGTTAAAGACAATTAAACCTAAGGAAGAGACAGCAGATGCAAATTCATGATATAAAGGCTCCTAAGGGGGCTCGAAAAAGAAAAAGAATTGTCGGTCGAGGGCCAAGTTCCGGGAGTGGAAAGACTTCGGGACGAGGACAAACGGGACAGAAATCTCGTGCCGGTCGCGGCATGATTAATTCTCTCGAAGGCGGGCAAATGCCATTGATTCGCCGTTTGCCAAAGGTTGGATTTCGCAGCAAAAGACCGATGATCTATAAAATCATCAAACTCAGTGATTTGGCAAAATTCAAGGCAGGCGACATCGTTGATGCGCAATCTTTGAAAACAAACGGTTTAATAAAAAGTATATATCGTCCTTACAAAGTGTTAGGTAATGGAGAGATCAAATATGCCTTGACGATCAAGGCCTATGGTTTTTCCAAAAGTGCTGCGGAAAAAATTACCAAAGCAGGCGGCCAAATGGAGACGATAGATAGAAAAGCCGTTAAAGCAACTCAAGCAAAAGAGCAGGATAAAAACAAATAATGTTGTCAGCATTCGCAAACTGTTTTAAGATCCCGGAGTTAAAGAAAAAGATTCTTTTTACTCTTGGTCTTATCGCCCTTTATAGATTAGGCTGTTTTATCCCTACTCCGGGCGTGAACGCAGCAGTCTTGACTGAATATTTCAGGAAGCTTTCGACTTCAAATACAGGATCGATCTTTGGCATCATGAACATGTTTTCCGGCGGCGCTATTGAAAAGATGACAGTATGCGCTTTAGGGATCATGCCATATATATCCAGCTCCATCATTATGCAGCTTTTGACAGCGGTTATTCCGGCCTTGGAGAAATTATCTAAAGAAGGACAAGCTGGTTATCACAAGATTAACCAATATACCCGTTACGGTACTTTGGGTTTGGCTTTTGTGCAGTCATTCTTCATAGCGCTTTGGCTGGAAAAATTCCAGGATGGTATCATTGTTAATTCTCCTGGATGGGGATTTAGATTCACTACTGTTTTGAGTATGGCATGCGGGACATTATTGCTCATGTGGTTAGGGGAACAGATACAAGAGCGCGGAATCGGTCAGGGTATTTCGTTGATCATCACGGCTGGGATTATTTCATCAGCTCCGCAAGCTGTCAGGACATTGATCATGCTTTTGTCTTCTAAGGGAGTTGGGACAGCCCAATTACAACCGTTGACTCTGGTCATTATGGTCTTTTTTCTTGTCGGGGTGATTATAGCTATAACCATGATTACCCAGGGGCAGCGGAAAATTCCTGTGCAGTATGCCCGACGAATTGTAGGGCGCAAAGTTTATGGCGGGCAAAGCACCTATCTTCCTCTTAAAGTGGATACGGCGGGCGTTATTGCGATCATCTTTGCCCAATCAATAATTTTATTTCCGGCTACGATTGCCACTTTTGTCCCGGCGTTGCAGGGTATAGCTGCTTTTGTCCAGAGAGGCAATCCAGTTTATTACATTCTTTATGGTTTGTTGATTGTTTTCTTCTGCTATTTTTACACGGCTATTGTTTTTAATCCGGTTGATGTTGCCGAGAACATGAAAAAACACGGCGGTTTTATTCCGGGGGTGAGACCGGGGGTGCAGACAGCCAATTATTTAGATTTTGTTTTAACCAGAATAACTCTCGCGGGGGCCGTATTTATATGTTGTATTGCCATCATGCCTGATGCGATTATGGCATCTTTTAAAGTTCCTTATTTAGTGGCTTCGTTCTTTGGGGGAACAGGGGTTCTCATTATCGTTGGAGTTATGCTGGATACCATGAAGCAGATTGAATCGCATCTTCTTATGCGTCACTATGAAGGTTTTATGAAATCAGGACAACTAAGAGGAAGAAGATGAGAATTATTCTGCTTGGTCCCCCGGGTGCGGGTAAGGGCACCTTAGCAGGGTTAATTAAGGAAAAGTCCGGAGTTGTTCATGTTTCGACGGGCGATATGCTTCGGGAAGAAATGAAAAGTGGTTCGGGATTAGGGCAGGAGGTTAAGAATTTCGTCGAAAGTGGAGGTCTTGTTCCGGATGAAGTTATCACAAAGATTTTAGAAAACCGTTTAACGCGAAAGGACGAAGTAGCCAAAGGCTACATGCTTGATGGTTTTCCAAGAACCCAACCGCAGGCCGAGGTTCTGGATGCTATTTTAGAAAAGATTAATCAGCCGATAGATTTTGCTTTTTATATGGAGGCGAGTTTGCCGGTTATTATTCAGCGTTTAACAGGTAGACGTATTTGCCGTCAATGCGGAGCCATATTTCATATGACGAATATGCCTCCGAAAGAAGAAGGTAAATGCGATGAATGCGGTGGGGAAATATATCAGCGCGCAGATGATGCGGAGGAAACAATACGCAAAAGAATGGATGTTTATTTGGCCAGCACAACACCTGTTATTGATTACTATGAAAAGCAGGGTAAGTTGAAGAAAGTCAATGCTGACAAAGGCACTGAAGAATTACTAAATTTTTTACTAAAAGCATTGGATGAATACAACGAATCAAATCAAGATAAAATCTCCACAAGAGATTAAGATATTAAGAGAAGCGGGTCAGATATTAGCTTCTGTTATTAAAGAGTTAACTTGTTCTTTAAAAATCGGAATGTCAACAGCGCAGATCGATGCTGTCACGGAAAAGCTGATTAAGAAAAATAAAGTTAAACCAGCTTTCAAAGGGTATCGCGGGTATCCTGCTTGTGCTTGTGTGTCTGTTAATGATGAGGTCGTGCATGGAATCCCTTCAGATCGCCAGGTTAAAGAAGGCGATATAGTTAGCATTGATGTGGGGATTATTTATAAAGATTACTATTCAGATACGGCTGTAACAATCGGGATGGGAAGCATTGATCCGGATTTGGAGAAATTGCTTAAAGTAACAGAAACAGCCCTTCACCGGGGTATTGCGCAAGCGAAGGCTGGCAATCATTTGACAGATATATCCCACGCTATTCAGGAATATGTTGAGGAGCAAAATTATTCGGTTGTGCGTGAATTCGTTGGTCATGGCATTGGAAGAAAGTTACATGAAGCGCCGGAGATTCCGAACTTTGGCCCCGCTAAAGGCGGGCCGATTCTTCAAGAAGGCATGGTATTTGCCATTGAACCGATGGTCAATATAGGAACTTGGAAAACAAAGATTGAGAATGATGGCTGGACTGTTGTTACCGCGGATGGAAAATATTCAGCACATTTTGAGCATTCAATCGTCATCACCAAAAAAAAACCGGAAATTTTAACAAAATAATATGGCTAAAGAAGAACTGATAGAAGTTGAAGGAGTAGTTGTTGAAGCTTTGCCGAACGCGAAGTTTCAAGTCAAGATAGAGAATGGACATATCGTGCATGCGCATATTTCCGGAAAAATTCGTATGCATTTTATTCGTATATTGCCCGGGGATAAGGTTAAGCTGGAATTGTCTCCTTACGATTTATCCCGGGGACGCATAACATACAGGTGTAAATAATGAAAGTCAAATCATCAGTAAAAAGAATTTGCAGTAATTGTCGCATTATCAAAAGAAAAAATGTTGTTCGTGTTATTTGTACTAATCCTAAACACAAACAGCGCCAAGGTTAAGGCGTGTATAAAGTTTAAGTTATTAAAAGGGAAGTGAAAAATGCCAAGAATTCTAGGTGTAGATATTCCGCGAGAAAAGAGAGTTGATATTTCTTTGTCGTATCTTTATGGTGTTGGTCTGGAGAGGTCGCGAAAGATATTAGATGAGGCGAATATTGATTGCAGCAGGCGTGCTAAAGATTTGTCTGATGAAGAAATCGCCCGCATTGTGTCTGTTATCCAGAATAATTATTTAATTGAAGGCGAACTGCGTCGAGATGTCATGCAGAATATCAAACGCCATATGGATATCGGCACATATAGAGGTTTGCGCCATAGACGAGGTCTGCCTTCCCGGGGACAAAGGACAAAAACAAATGCCCGCACTCGTAAGGGGAGAAAGGCTTCCGTTGGCGGAAAAATGCAAAGAAAGAAAAAATAAATTTATTTAGAGGATGAAATTTTATGGCTAAAAAGAAAACATCTGCAAAGCGTGAGAAGAAAGCAAAAAAGAAAAGTTTAAAGGGGGTAACTTCCGGGATCGTGCATATCAAGGCAACTTTTAATAACACATTGATTTCTATCACTGATAAACAAGGGAATACTATTTCATGGTCTTCTCCTGGTAGCGTAGGTTTCAATGGCTCCAAGAAGTCAACGCCTTTTGCCGCTCAGGTTGCGGCAACAACCGCTTCCCGGGAAGCGAAGGACTTAGGGTTACAGACAGTTGAGATAATGGTGAAGGGTCCAGGTTCTGGACGTGAGTCGGCAATCCGCGCTGTTCAGGCGGCTGGTTTAACGGTCACATCGATTAAGGATGTCACGCCTATGCCTCACAACGGATGCCGGCCAAGAAAGAAACGAAGAGTATAAGATTAGAAAGGAAATTCAATAGATGGCAAGAGATACAGAAGCTAGTTGTCGAAAATGTAGACGGGAAGGGGAAAAGCTGTTCCTCAAAGGAACGCGTTGCCAAACGCATCGCTGTGCTTTTGACAGACGAACTTATGCCCCGGGAGATCATGGCACGCGTCGCGTTAAGTTGTCTAACTATGGATTGCAGCTTCGTGAAAAACAGAAAGTAAAAAGGATTTACGGCATGCTTGAAAAACAGTTCCGTCTTTATTTCGGTAAAGCTGTCCGTAATAAGGGGGTTACAGGATCAATCCTTTTGCAAATGCTGGAGCGCCGTCTTGATAATGTTATCTATCAATTAGGGTTCGCCACATCCAGGAAACAGGCTAGACAGATGGTTAATCATGGCCTGGTATGTGTTAATGATCACCGGGTTAACATCCCATCCTGCCTTACCAAGCAGCATGATGAGATCTCTTTAAAGACGAAGTCAAAGACCGCAAAGTTACTGAAAGAAAATGTTGAGGCGACAGAGGGCAGAGCCGTGCCAGAATGGCTAAGCTCTGATAAAGAGCATCTTAAAGGGAAGATTTTAAGAATGCCGGAGAGAGAAGATATTGCTTTTCCAGTTAATGAACAGTTGATTGTTGAGCTTTATTCGAGGTAATAACCTCTTATATAACCAGAATTAGGAGGAACACATGGGAGTTAAGTGGCGAGATTTTCAGATGCCGAAAAGGCTAGATTGTAATGAATCGACTTATACATCAATGTATGGGTGTTTTATAGCTGAACCTTTTGAACGCGGTTATGGTGTTACGTTAGGGAATTCTTTGAGGAGAATTTTGTTATCTTCAATTGAGGGTAGCGCGGTCACCTCTATCAAAATCGATGGAATACAGCATGAATTTTCTACTCTTTCGGGCGTTGTGGAGCCGGTTACAGACATTATTCTTAATGTCAAGGGTTTGGTGCTTCGTCTTCATTCAAAAGTTCCAAAAACCATTTATATCAAAAAAGACGAAAAAGGTGAGATCAAGGCCAGGGATATTATCTGTGATGAGACAGTAGAGATTGTCAACCCTGAGCATGTTATTGCCACACTGACACAAGATATTCCTTTAAATATAGAAATGGAAGTTGCCCGCGGCAGGGGGTATGTTCCTGCTGAATTGAACAAAAAAGAAAATCTTCCTGTAGGAGCCATTGCTGTTGACTCGATTTTTACACCTATTGAAAAAGTTAACTATTATGTTGAGAACACTCGCGTCGGCCAAAGGACAGATTATGATAAACTCAGCTTGGAAATTTGGACGAACGGCGGAATAGAGCCGAAAGAGGCTTTATTGTATGGCGCCAATATTTTACAGCGTCACTTAGACGTGTTTGTCAGTTATGGTCAGCTTCCTGAGGAGGAAGAGGAAGAAGAAGAAATCTCCGCAGAGGAAGAAGCTGTCTACGAAAAACTGCGTTTGCCGATATCAGAGTTGGAGCTTTCCGTGCGAAGCGCGAATTGTCTTAAAGATGCAAATATCAAAACAATTGCCGAATTAGTTAAGAAGACGGAATCAGAATTGTTGAGTTTCCGAAATTTCGGTAAGAAGTCATTAACAGAAATTAACGACCTGCTGAGAGTTATGGGTTTACATCTGGGCATGAAAATTGATATGCGCAAAGTTAAGAAAACCGAAAAGGAATCTAGTTAATCAAACATTTTGTTTCAAGTCAGAGGATGAACAATGCGCCATAAAGTATCAGGTAATAAATTAGGTAGAAATTCCAGTTTGCGAAAAGCAACCGTACGGGATATTGCTAAGGCTACTCTCATTGAAGAGCGCATTTGCACAACAAAGGCGAAGGCCAAAGAAGCCCGTAAGCTCGTCGATAAATTGATAACGATGGGGAAGAAAGGGACATTAGCGCATAAGCGTCGCGCCTTTTCCATTCTTTGCAACCATCGTCTTGTCAAAGAATTGTTTGACAATATCACGCCTCGCTTCCTGAAAAGGGCAGGGGGGTATACTCGCATTATTCCGATGTCCTATCGTAAAGGTGATTGCGCTCAGCTTGTTTTTCTTGAGTTGACGGAGAAGAGTGAAGTAAAAATAAGTAAGCCAAAGTCCTCCTCAAAGGCCAAGATTAAGGAAACACTTAAAGAGATTGATCAAAAGGAGACTAAAAAGGCGGCTGAAAAGACTGAGACCACTGAGACCACAGAGACCGACAGGGAAAGCAAGAAAACTTTGGCTAAAGCGAAGGCGCCATTAAAAAAATTGCATCCAACAGAAAAAGGAAAACCCGGAAAGAAGATTGTTGGGAGTATAAAAAAGATGTTCCGGAGAAAAACTGCGGAGTAAAACGTGACACTAATAATCAACAAGCGCATCCAGGGTGTAGCTCCCTCTTCAACTTTAGCGATTACGGCTCGGGCTAAAGAATTAAGAGTTCAGGGATGTGATGTTGTGAATTTTGCCGGGGGTGAACCGGATTTTGATACGCCCGATGCTATCAAAAAGGCTGCGATCCAGGCTATGGAAAAGGGCCAAACCAAGTATACCCCAAGTATAGGGACTCCTGATCTGCGTAAGGCCATTGCAGAAAAATTTAAAAAAGACAATCAATTAAAATATGACCCTGCTCAAATCGCTGTATCCTGTGGGGCCAAACATTCTCTTTATTGTATTATTCAAGTCCTCGTTGATGCGGGGGATGAAGTCCTTATTCCGTCTCCTTATTGGGTAAGTTATCCGGAGATGGTGAAACTCGCTGGAGGAACGCCGGTATTTGTGCCTACGACGGTTGAGACCAATTTGAAAGTGACCCCTGAGCTGCTCAATGCGCAGATCACGGCCAACACTAAAGTATTGATTCTCAATTCTCCGTCTAATCCAACGGGCATGCTGTATAGAAAAGATGAACTGACTGCTATTGTTGACGTATGTCTCAAAAACAACATTTATATTATTAGCGATGAGATTTATGAAAAGTTGATATATGATACGACTTCTTATACTTCTGTTGCTTCGTTGAGTCCGGAGGCTTATGAGAACACCATCACGGTTAACGGTGTTTCCAAGGCCTTTTCGATGACGGGTTGGCGCATTGGCTATTGCGCGGGAAAAAAGGAAATCATTGGTTTTATTAAGAAATTTCAGGACCATTCCACTTCCAACCCTTGTTCCATCAGTCAAGCGGCGGCCCTTGAGGCGATAAAGTCTCCTGAGAAAATTATTACCGCCATGCGCGACAAGTTTAAATCTCGTCGAGAATTGATTATGTCGGGAATTGATGCCATTGATACAGTGAGCTATATTAAGCCGGAAGGGGCGTTTTACCTGTTTTGTGATGTTTCCAAGCTGGGAAATTCCATGGATGTGGCGAAACGCATTCTGGACGAAGTAAACGTCGCCATGATTCCCGGTGAAGGTTTCGGAGCTCCCGGTTTTGTCCGGCTCAGTTTTGCGACATCCGCAGAGCGCATCAAAGAAGGCACAAAACGCATCGCTGATTGGGTGAAAAAGAACGCGTAATCCTTCCTGTATAATTCCTTCTATAATTTGATAGAAATTTTTATTTCTATACGCTATAATAGGGCAATTTCACAATAACCATTTTACAAATGGAGCAAACGATATGGAATTACGTGACCTTTTACTTTTAGCTATACAAAAGAAGGCGTCTGACCTGCATTTAACGTATGATACACCCCCTATCCTGCGTATTGACGGGAAGTTGTTTCTGACGAATAAAGACCCATTATCACGGGACGAATTAAAGAAAATCATCTATAGTATCTTATCTGACACGCAAAAAGAGAAGTTTGAGCGAGACCGCGAATTAGACTTTTCTTTAGCTCTTTCCGGGATGGACCGCTTCCGGGTTAATGTCCACATTCAAAGAGGTGCCGTTGAAGCGGCTTTCCGCCGTATTCCGTTGTTTATTCCCAACATGGAAGAATTGGGTTTGCCCCCCGCTATAGCGGATTTCGCCCGAAAAGCTAATGGTCTGGTTTTATTGACTGGTCCGACGGGAACGGGGAAGACGACCACCCTGGCTTCGATGATCAATTTGATCAATGAGGAGAGGGAAAAACTCATCATCCTTATTGAGGACCCGATTGAATATGTTCATTTTAATAAGAAATCGATTATCAAACAACGCGAGGTTTTTAGTGATACGTTATCATTTGCTGAAGCCCTGAAGCGATGTTTGCGTCAAGATCCTGATATTATAGTCGTTGGAGAAATGCGAGACTTGGAAACAATATCGACGGCTTTGACAGCGGCCGAAACGGGTCATTTGGTTCTGGCTACGCTGCACACCCCGGATGCTCCCCAAACGGTTGAGCGTATTATTGATGTTTTTCCTCCTCATCAACAAGAGCAAGTGAAACTGCAGCTTTCTTCCTGTTTGCAGGGGGTCGTTTCACAGCTTCTTCTGCCTAAGGCAGATGGTGAAGGCCGTTGTCTCGCAACTGAGATCATGGTTGCTACTCCTGGCATCAGAAATCTGATACGCGAGATGGCGATTGAGCAAATCCCCACGGCCATTCAGACAGGCAGTGCTTATGGTATGCATACTATGGACAAATGTCTGCAACGGCTTTATCAAGACGGGATGATTACTTATGAGACAGCCATGGGTTATGTAAAGAATGTTGAGGAATTCAAGCAACTATTAAGCAAATAAATTCATTGTTTTTATGAAAAGGAGAGTTTTGTAATGTCGTATAATGTTACTCTTTTGCCAGGTGATGGTATAGGCCCTGAAGTATCTGAAGCGATGCGAAAATGTGTCGACGCTACCGGAATAGAAATCAATTGGGACGTTCAGTCTGTCGGAGAGCATGCCATTAAAGAGTGTGGTACACCATTACCTGACCGCGTTCTCGAATCGATAAGAAAGAATAAAGTGGCTATCAAAGGCCCTATTGTCACGCCGGTAGGAACAGGATTTCGTTCAATCAATGTGCAGTTAAGGCAGGCATTGGATTTGTATGCCTGTGTGAGGCCTGCAAAATATTATGAAGGCACGAAAGCGGTTAATCATAATGTTGATCTGGTAATATTCAGGGAAAATACCGAAGATTTATATGCCGGCATTGAGTTCGAATTAGGGGCAGATGAAACCAAAAAGTTGATTGATGATATTAACAATCTCCAGCCTGGAAAAATCCGCGATGATGCCGCCATATCCATTAAGCCCATTTCTGTGACAGGCACAAGAAGAATTGTAAAGTATGCCTTTGAGTATGCTGTTAAGAATAACCGCAAAAAAATCAGCGCGGTCCACAAAGCGAATATTATGAAGTTTACAGATGGCCTGTTTTTACACGAAGCCCGTGAGGTGGCGAAAGAGTATGAAGGACGAGTGGAATTTCAGGATGTCATCGTCGATAATATGTGCATGCAATTGGTGCAAAGGCCGGAGGCTTATGATGTGCTGGTCTTGCCCAACCTTTACGGGGACATTGTTTCAGATCTTTGTGCGGGATTGGTGGGCGGTTTAGGTATTGCTCCGGGGGCGAATATCGGCGAAGATATTGCCCTTTTTGAGCCGGTACATGGCTCCGCGCCGAAATATGCCGGCAAAAACAAAGTCAATCCGACAGCGACTATTCTGTCGGCGGTTTTGATGTTAAGGTATTTGAATGAGATTGATGCCGCGGATAAATTAGAACAAGCTGTGGCAGATGTGATCAAGGAGGGTAAGGACGTTACTTATGACCTGAAAGAAAATCGTGATGACCCCACAGCAGTCGGCACGCAGGAAATGGCGGAAGCAATCTGCGGGCGTTTGAAAGGAGAATAGTGTTTTGGAGAAATCATAAAAAACCCTGTTTCATAATTAGTTTCACGCTATGAATCGGGGTTTTTTTCATTCTAGAATGTTTTCAAAATGAAAGAGGAACAAAACATATTTGAGTTTATAGATTTAGGCACTGTTGATTATGTAGAAGCTTGGGAGAAGCAGAAGCAACAGGTAGAACAGTGTCAACAGGGAGCTAAGGACACGATATTTCTGTGCGAGCACCCAGCCGTGATAACTCTGGGGCGATTGGGAAACAGAGAAAACCTGCTTTTGTTAAATGAGATCAAAAGTCGTGGTATTAAGATTATTGATATTGATCGGGGCGGAGACGTGACGCTGCACAGTCCCGGGCAACTTGTTGTCTATCCTGTCGTCGATTTGCGAAGATTTGGCAGGGATTTGAAATTTTATCTGGTAAAATTGGAGCAAGTAGTCATTGATTTCTTTAAAGAGTTTGATATATTAACTGAGAGAAAACCGGGGAAAACCGGGGCTTGGTTTGGAGAGAAAAAGATTGCATCAATCGGTATCGGTGTAAAAAAATGGATATCTTTTCATGGGATGTCTTTGAACATGGGGAATGATTTAACCCTTTTTTCTTTGATCAGGCCTTGTGGTCTTGATGTGCAAATGACGTCATTAGATGAAATCAAAAAAGAGCATGTGGATTTACACAAAGCAAAAGAAATGTTGGTGCATATATTCAGCAATACATTCACAAGGGAAATGGTCAATGTCTGATATCAAGGTTCCTGAATTGGGAGAAGGTATTGAAGCAGCTACGGTTGCTTGTTGGCATGTGCAAAAAGGCGATCATGTAAAAGCTGATGATGATATTGTTGAATTGGTCACAGATAAAGCGAGTTTTAATGTTCCGGCTGACGCCGGCGGTGTCGTTACGGAGATATTGGTTGCTGAAGGCCGGGAGGTGGAAATTGGAAAAACTATAGCGGTGATTGATTCGCAAGCATAAACGAGTTGTTTTGTAAGGGGTAATATTTTGAAAAAAGTGCCCACAGTTTTATTAATGTATATCACAAAAGTTTCGGGCCACCGACAGGCGACAATGGCGATACAAGGGGCGATCCGCAAGTTAAATCCCCATTCGAAAGTGCCTACGGTCAACGGGTTCGGTTATACTTATCCCCGTCTGGAGAAAGTGGTCAACCGGGCATACATGAGTGTTATAAAAAGAACCCCTAAAGTATGGGATTATTTATATGATAATCCGAAGATTGTTAAGAAATCTGAATCGATTAAGAAATTTCTGCATAAAACCAGCCACAAAAAGTTGGAAAAATTGTTCAAGAAATACAACCCGGATACTGTTGTTTGCACACAAGCTTTTCCTTGCGGCATGGTTGCTGACTTTAAGAGGGAACATAACCTGAATGTTAAATTGATTGGCGTCTTGACCGATTACGCCCCGCATTCTTTCTGGTTGAACGAAGGCGTGGATTACTATATTGTTCCTTCTCCTGAGGTGAGAGACCGTTTTGTTACTAAAGGGGTTTCACCGGATGCGGTAAAAGTCTACGGTATACCGATACGGCCCAAGTTCGCGAACCAATTAGATAAGGCTCCCATTGCGCAGAAATTAGGGCTTGATCTTTCTATCCCCACTATTCTTATTATGGGGGGAGGGCAAGGTCTGGGGCCCATCAAACAAGTTGTTAAATCCCTTATTAATATTGATCACCCGCTACAAATGATCGTTATTACCGGGGTGAATAAGAAGTTAGTTAAAAAAATACACAAGCAAAACAAGAAATCGTTTAAGAAGATCATATTTTATGAATATGCTAATAACGTCGATGAGCTGATGGAAGTGGCTAATATGATAGTCACCAAACCGGGGGGGATGACTACCAGTGAATGTCTTGCTAAGGAGCTGCCGATGGTGATCATAAACCCTATACCCGGGCAAGAAATGCGTAATACAGATTTCCTTTTAAATAAAGGAATCGCTCTACGTATTGATAAAACCAGCGATATCGGAGAAGAAATTGAAATACTTTTAAAATCATCTGATAGGTTGGCGGATATGAGCCGGGCCGCTTTTGAGCATAGCCGTCCTCATGCCGCGCTGGATATTGCCAAGTTGATTTTAGAGGATACGAATTAAAATTTTTTAATAGACATGTTCAAATTCATTTTCTACAAAATTGGTCAATTTTTTGTCAATTTGCTCAGCATTAAAGGCGCCTACCATTTTGTCATGTTTGTTTCTGACCTGCAGTATCGTTTTTCTCCTAGAGACCGGTTAGCGGTCAAAAACAATCTCAAAATCATCACACAATCAGACGATAATATTGATTTTTTAGCCCGTGATGTTTTTCGGAATATGGGAAAGTACTTGATAGAGTTTTTCCGAATGGCCAATGAGATCGATGAAGAATTTGTAAGAGACCGGGTAAAAATTGTCAATAAAGAAAGCATTGATAAAGCGTTGGCCCGGAAGAAGGGAATTATTATTGCTACGGCTCACATTGGAAATTGGGAGTTGGGGGCTGTTCTGATAAGTATGTTAGGTTATCCCACGAACGCCATTGCCTTGCCGCATAAGGAAAGACCGGTAAATGAATTGTTTAATAAGCAAAGAGAAAGCAAAGGGGTTAAGGTTATTGCAATAAAGCGGTCCTTACGGGCGAGCCTGCGGGCTTTGCAGAATAATGAGTGTGTAGGTGTTGTTGCCGATAGGGATTTTACGTCTACAGGGTTTGAGATGGATTTTCTGGGCAAGAACACCTTGATTCCTAAGGGCACGGCTGTATTATCGGCTAAGACAGGGGCCGCCATCATTCCTACGTTCTTGTTGCGGGATAAGGAGGATAGCTTCAGGTTAGTTTTTGATGACCCCATTTATCCTCCTAGAATTGTTGAAGGATCATTAGATGATGACGAATTGTTAAAAGATATTATCCAGAAATACATTTCCTCAATTGAAAAAATGATCAGGAAATACCCCTCCCAGTGGATGATGTTTCGTCAGTTCTGGATTAGCTCGTCATCCTGTTAATGGGGCAGTGTTACTGTGAATTTGAGGATTTGCGAAAATTATGGGATGATTTTTTTATGAGAGTTGATATAATAAAAAACCTATAATAAATAATTTAAAAACATTTTTTTGTGACGTTCTAAAGTCCTTAAATGAGGTAAATTCTGTGAGAATCGCTATTATTATCCCTGTACATAATGAAAGGGAAAAGATCGGATGTATTCTTGAAGGCATTCGTGAAAAAGAGATAGACGTCATCGTGATTGATGATGGTTCCAGCGACGGCTCGGGTGAGTTAGCAAAGGAAAACGGGGCTATTGTTCTGCGTAATGAACAGAAGCAGGGAAAAGGGGCTTCGCTAAGGAGGGGCTTTCAGCGGGCGCTGGATATGCGGGTTGATGGGGTTATTACCATGGATGGTGACGGGCAGCATGCTGTTGGTGATATTGATCTTTTTTTAACTAAAATCAAAAGCGATCCAATATGTGTCGTAACCGGTAACCGCATGCATAATTCAAAAGGCATGCCCTTGCTGCGCTATACGACGAACCGGCTTATGTCATGGTTTATTTCATCATTATGTGGCCAGTCTATGCCAGACACCCAATGTGGTTATCGTTTTGTCCACAGCGATATTTTAAGACAGCTTAAGCTTACATCAAATGAATTTGAGATTGAAACCGAGGTCCTGATGCAGGCCAGCAGGCTGGGATTTAAAATATTTTCTGTTCCCATAAAAACAATTTATCGCAACGAAAAGAGTAAAATTAATCCCTTAAGAGATACTATCCGGTTTTTCGCGTACATTTTTAAAGAAGTTCGGGCATCAAGAAAGAAATGAAGCCTTTTGGGTGATTTTTCGCTAATCGTTAAGAATCTATTCATATAGTTTTAATGGAAAATAAGATATTCAAATTTGCTCTGATTACGTCTTTGATCCTTCATGTCTTCATGTTGGTTTCCCTCATTTTTACTGACAAGCTGAATATAAAAAAGAAGCCCAAGATTATTGAAATTGTCTATCAATTTCAACAGAAAAGTCAGGCCTCAAAAGAGCGTCCGCAGAAGAAGCTGAAAAGCATCAAAGAGAAAAAGCTGACGCCGCGGCCGGAGATCTTGACGAAGAAGCAATCTGATTTCTCATCCGTCTTTGGTGACATAAAAAAAAAGACTCTTCAATTGAAGGCCCATCAAAAGCAGTCATCCCGGCCGCCTCAATTGGGAGGGGAACGGCAGATCAGCGTTCCTATGCTTAAATCAGAGAAGATTACCAATCCCAAATATGTCAATTATCATGAACGGATACGTGCAAAAATTAAAAATCGCGCCTATTTTTATGTCGACGACCCTCAGTTTCAGGCAGGTGAGGTCTACTTAACATTTGTCATCTCTTCTGACGGCCAATTAAAAAAGGTGAAGATCCTTGATCAAAAGACCAGTGCTAATGATCATTTGCGCACGATCGGTTTAAGAAGCATTAAAGAGTCAAATCCTTTCCCTCCGTTTCCTCCGGATTTGTCGTATCCCGAATTGACTTTTAATGTGATTATTTCGTTTGAACTTGATGAATAAAGGGTTTGGGGCCGGGCATGAGGTGCATTGACAATACAATGCGGTAATGATATTCTAAGCGAAACTTGATAATATAATAATATATAAGAAAGGTCTAAAGGAAATGGAACACGAGAAACATGTTGATGAATCATGGAAGGAAACAGTAGAAAATGAGAAAACAGAAGGCCAGCAACCATCCGTCAGCGCTGAAACCCAGACACAAGAAGATCAGCTGGGCAAGCCGGGTATGATGGAAGTTACTTTTGTCAATTATGTAACCAGCCTGGTGTTGCAGGCTATGATATTCTTGGGAGAAATGCCGAACCCTTTAACCAGTAAGGTTGAGAAGAATCTTGATCAAGCCAAATTCCTGATCGATACGTTAATTCTTATTCGTGAAAAGACAAAAGGCAATCTTTCCAAAGAAGAAGAGGATATCCTCAATCATTCGCTTTATGAATTGCAGATGAAATATATTGAATTCTCTCGCAGCCCCGTCATCGAGGAAGGGAAGGCATCATGATAGACGAAGAATTGTTGGCGATTCTTGCTTGTCCCGCGTGTCAGGGAGAGGTGCAGTTAAAAGAAGATAAAATTATTTGTTGTAAATGCGGACTCAAGTATCCCGTTAGAGAAGGCATTCCTGTTATGTTAACTGATGAGGCGGAAAAGTAAGTGTCCTTCAATAATTATTAATCGGAGGATATATCATTGAAAAAAGTGTTGCGATTCACGATGCTGTATCATCCGTCGACATACCTACAATTGAGGTTTATCTGTCAAATGTATATGCCTGTGAAGAATTCCGGCATAAGTCTTTAATTGCCCCTGTCAGTCATGGCCAGATTATCGGCTTTGGGGCGCATAGTTATGTGTTGGGTCTCAGGCCATCATCGAATTATTAAAATAATAAAGATATCCCCTTCTGACCTTTCTTTCATGATTTTTTGGAGAAAAGAAAAGTGATTTCACGCATAAAGCAATTTCAAAAGCAGTTTGCACAAAATAAGATCGACGCCTATTTGGTGACCTGCGATAAGAATATATCCTACCTCACGGAGTTCCCCGCCGCTGAATCATGGTTGTTAGTATTACCAAACAAGGCTTATTATATTACCGATTTCCGCTATGTGGCTGAGGCGCGAAAAAACATAAAAAACGCCAAGGTTGTTGAATATAAAGACTCAATTCTGGGCAAATTTTCCGATTTAATCAAGCTTAATAAAGCTAAACGCATAGGTTTTGATGATCGATATGTATCCGTTTCACTGTTTTTGAAAATAAAGAAGGCTTGTTCCGAGAAGATCTCTTTTGTCAGCTGCCAGAATCTCATTGAGTACCGGCGATCTATCAAAGAACAAAAAGAAATCAGACAGATCAAGAAATGCCTTAATCTGAATCTCAAGGCTTTTGATTATATAAAAAGGGTCATGAAACTCGGGATGACGGAACATGATGTCTATTTGCGTCTTGACAGGTATCTGAAATCACATGGGGCATCGTTTTCTTTCGATCCGATTGTGGCTAGTGGGCCTAATTCAAGCTTTCCCCATGCCAAGGTCACAAACAGGAAAATCCGCACTGATGATGTTGTCATGATCGATATGGGCGTCGATATAGCGGGATATAAGTCTGACTTGACACGTATGTTCTTTTTAGGTAAAATAACTCCTCTTATGAAAAGGATTTATGAATCTGTTCGAGTAGCGCAAGAGAAGGCCATTAGCCGTATTCGCCCGGGAGTTAAGGCTGCCGACATTGATCAAGAGGCGCGTAAGCACTTGGAAAGTAATAAGTTAGCAAAATATTTTGGTCATTCTTTGGGGCATGGTGTTGGGCTTGAGATACATGAAGATCCCTGCATATCACAGAAAAATACAAACTTGATTGAAGAGAACATGATCTTTACAGTTGAGCCAGCCGTTTATATTCCGAATAAATTTGGTATACGTATTGAAGATATGGTTTTGGTTACCAAGCAAGGATGTAAAATTATTTCAAATAAACTGTATTAATATAAATATAAGGTTTTATAATATTGACAATTTCAATTAACCAGCTTTCATCAGGAATGGCATTAAACATTAATAATGACATTTTTCTAGTAGGAGAATACCATCACGTTAAGCCGGGAAAGGGAAGTTCATTTGTTCGTGTCAAGCTTCGCAATATTAAGACAGATGCTGTAATTGAGAGGACATTCAAATCCGCCGAAAAATTGGAAGATGCGCCCCTGGAAGAAAAGGAACTTGAATATCTGTATTCCTCAGGAGATGGATTTCATTTTATGGATCATAATACGTATGAACAGATTGAGCTGTCCTCGGAAGATGTCGGGGAAGGAGCAAAGTTCCTTTTAGAAAATTTGACAGTGACTGGATTATCCCTGGGGAAAAGGATTTTGAAGGTTATTTTACCGATTTTTATTATTGCTAAAATTACTCAGACGGAGCCCGGTATTAGGGGTGACTCCACCAAAGCAGGCACGAAACCTGCACGGATTGAAACGGGAACAACAATTCAGGTCCCACTTTTTGTGGGGATAGATGATGTCGTTAAAATTGATACTCGAAGTGGTCAATATGTCGAAAGGGTTAAAAAATGAATTTAAAAGAAATCAAAGAAATTATCAAATTGATGAATGAGAATGATCTGGGTGAGATTGAAGTTGAGCGCGAAGGGTCGAAACTGAAAGTGAAGAGATCATCTTCAGGAAGCGATGAGACGGTTTATCACCCTATGCCGCAGCGAAGTATTGAGCCGGTTTCCGCTTTGCAATCATCGTCTGCCCCTGCAGCTTCGACGCCGTCGGTTATCGATGCTCATCTTAAACAGATAACATCGCCAATGATCGGAACTTTTTATCGCGCGCCCTCCCCGGAAGCCCCGCCATTCGTTGAAGTGGGCCAGATTGTTGAAGTAGGTCAGGTTGTTTGCATTGTTGAAGCCATGAAACTGATGAATGAAATTAAGTCGGAAGTTAGGGGTAAGGTGACACAGTCCCTTGTTAACAATGCTGAACCGGTCGAATTTGGTCAGCCGTTATTTGCGGTTGAACCTGTATAATTAACGCTTGAATAATTTTTACTAGGAAAAGATAGACGTTATGTTCTCAAAAATACTTATAGCCAATAGAGGGGAAATTGCCTTAAGAATTATCCGGGCCTGCCGTGAGATGAATATCCAGACAGTCGCAGTTTATTCAGAGGCCGACCGGGATTCATTGCACGTGCGTTTCGCGGATGAAGCCGTTTGTATCGGGCCGGCACAGAGTTCAGAGAGTTATCTCAATATTCCGGCGATCATTTCTGCTGCTGAAATCACCGACGTTGAAGCGATTCATCCGGGATACGGATTTTTGGCCGAGAATGCACACTTCGCGGAGATTTGTGAATCTTGCAATGTTGTTTTTATCGGCCCGACACCTGAGACAATTCGTTTGATGGGGGATAAGGTTCAAGCACGCGAAACGATGCGTAAGATTGGTGTCCCGTTAACGCCGGGGGGTAAAGGAATTATCAAAACCCCTGAAGAGGCTTTGGCCATAGCCAAAAAGATCAAATATCCCATCATTATTAAAGCAGCCGCGGGTGGCGGTGGCAAGGGAATGCGCGTATGTCATAATGATGTTACATTGACCAGCTCTTTCTCTATGGCGCATAAAGAGGCAGAGGCCAATTTCGGCAATGGAGCTCTTTATATTGAAAAATATTTAACCGAGCCGCGCCACATAGAATTTCAGATTTTAGCTGATTGCCACGGAAATGTTATTCATTTAGGCGAGCGTGATTGCAGTATTCAACGCCGCCACCAGAAGTTGATTGAAGAGTCGCCCTCACTGGCCTTGAATAACAAGCTCCGCAAAAAAATGGGTGATATCGCGGTAAAAGCGGCTAAGGCTGTTAATTATCATGGCGTGGGAACCATTGAATTTTTGTTGAATGCTAACGGGGAATTTTATTTTATGGAGATGAATACCCGTATACAGGTTGAACACCCCGTGACAGAAATGGTAACAGGAATAGATCTGATTAAAGAGCAGATTCTGGCGGCGGCCGGAAAGAGATTGAAAATAAAACAAGAAGATGTCAAAATAAATGGGGTAGCTATCGAATGCCGTATTAATGCTGAGGATCCGAATAATAATTTTATTCCTTCCCCTGGAAAAATTGATGAAATGAACCTCCCTGGAGGGTATGGTGTCCGCGTTGATACGCATATTTATTCTTCTTATGTTATTAGCCCTTACTATGACTCAATGGTTGCGAAGCTAATTGCTCATGGTAAAAATCGTTTTGAGGCTATTCAGACAATGCGGCGCGCTTTAGATGAGTTTTATATCAGCCCGATTAAGACGACCATTGACTTGCACAGCTCGATTTTAGAACATCCGCATTTTATCAAAGGTGATATTTCGACGCATTTCCTGGAAAAGATGATGAAAAATGACCTGGAGACTCTTCCGTGAGAGAAAAAGACAATGTTGATTTAGGTTTTATCAAAATACATAAAAAAGTTATTGCTGAAATTGTCAATGCCGTAATCGATGAATTTGAAGGTGTGGGGCCGGTTGAGAAAGATTTTGCCGGTAATTTAAAAGACATATTGGGTGATAAGAATTTTCCGGGCACACGTATTATCGTTGACCGAAACAATAAAGTCGCTATTGACGTAAAGATCAAAGTTCAATATGGCCTTAATATTCCTGAAGTCGCCCGGTCGACACAGGAAGCCATTCGTAAGGCTGTAGAAAAAACAGTTGATGTTGATTTAAAAAATGTCAATGTTAACGTACAGGGAATAGAGAGGGGTGAGTAATGAAAATCTTTTCACGGTTAGCCGTAAGAGTATATGTCCTTTTAGTCATTGGTATTTCATGCCTATTGATTCTTGCAACTTTGGATCTTATTGACATTTCCTATGAACAGGTTAAGGGATTGTTATATAATATTTTTTATGATGGTCAAACTAGAATAGCTGTTGCCTCGACGGCCGTTATTGCACTGGTCATAAATTATCTTTTTATGCGATCAATTTTAGGGGGCGGCGAGAGAGGGAGGACCATAGCGTTCGATAATCCTGCGGGAAGGGTAAGTGTTTCTTTGACAGCTCTGGAGGATATGACGCGACGCGTTGTCCTTCGCGTCCCCGAAGTTAAAGAAGTGCGTTCGGCTATTAAAGCGGGGAAGAATAAGGTTCTTGAAATTGATGTGCGCATTGTATTGAAAGGTGATATTAATATTCCCGAAATGACTTCAAGCTTGCAAGATTTGGTGAAACATAAAGTGGAAGATACAATCGGTATTGAAAAATCGCCCGTTGTTCGTGTTCATGTATCAAAGATATTCCCCAAGGATACAAAAATTAAAAAACAAAAAGAATCTGAGGAATTAGGACCAGAAGAGGAAGCTAACATTCCTTTTCAGGGATATCGGGCGTAGTTCCTTAAATGATTCCAAAAGATAGGCAGGGGTTCTTATGAAAAAAATTGGTATTTTAACAGGAGGGGCAGATTGCCCGGGATTAAATTCGGTTATCCGTTCCGTAGTTCGGAAAGCTATGCAGGAAGGGTATGTCATCACAGGGATCAAAAATGGATGGAGCGGTTTGATAGAGAATGATACGCGTATTTTAGATTTGCGCATGACATCAGGGATTTTGGATAAGGGCGGTACGATATTAGGTACGAGTCGTGCGAAGCCGCATGAAGATCCCAAACAAGTGAAGCAGGTTATAGAGAACTATAAAAGGAGCGGTATTGATGCCTTGATTGTTGTGGGAGGTGAAGAGACCTTAAAGGTGGCGCGATATTTTGATCAGAAGGGTTTAATGAAAATTGTCGGGGTTCCAAAATCCATTGACAATGCGCTGTTCGGTACAGATTATGCCTTTGGTTTCGATACGGCTGTTAACATTGCTACGGAATGTATTGACCGGTTGCATACCACCGCCGAGAGTCATCACCGTATCATTGTTATTGAGGTTATGGGTCAGCATACCGGATGGATTGCGTTGGAGGCGGGAATCGCCGGTGGTGCAGATATTATTCTTGTTCCGGAAATCCCTATCAATCTTAAGAAAGTATGCTGTGATATTAAGGCGCGGCATCGACGGGGAAAGAATTTTACTATCATGGTTGTATCAGAGGGGGCCAAGATTGAAGGCGAAGAGAGCAAAGATGCATTGAAATCTATTTCTGAGCGCAGAAGGGGCAATATCGGTGATTTGTTGGCCAAAACGATCGAAGGGCAGACCGGTTATGAAACGCGTGTCAGTGTTTTAGGTCACATTCAGCGGGGCGGGACACCGACGGCTTATGACCGACTGATCGGCACGCAGTTTGGGGTATTTGCTGTTCAGCTTGTTAAGGAAAATAGATTTGGACAGATGGTGAGTCTTTTTGATAACAAGCTCCGCAGTGTTAGTATCGAAGAGGCTGTTAAAAAACGTAAAACAATCGATATGGATTTGTACAATATGGCAAAGGTATTCTTCGCCGGAGAATAAACTCATGAAAAAAACTATTAAAGATATTTTTAAAGATTCCATAGCCGTAAAAGAAGCCTCTCTGGATTGTAATATGGATGCCATTATCCAAGCTGTTAAAGAAATTACCAGGGCCTTAAAAAAGAATAAGAAGGTCATCCTTTTTGGGAATGGGGGGTCCGCAGCCGACAGTCAGCATATTGCCGCGGAATTCGTCGGGAGATTTCAAAGAGAAAGGCCAGCGTTGCCTGCTATATCTTTGACTACGGACACCTCCGCTTTAACGGCCTTAGCGAATGATTATGGGTTTGACATTGTCTTTGCCCGTCAGCTTGAGGCTCTCGGGAGCAAAGGCGATGTGGCGATAGGTTTGTCGACCAGCGGGAACTCACCTAATGTCCTGTTAGCACTGAAGCAGGCCAAGAAAATGGGCTTAAAGACCATCTCCTTTACCGGGGGCAAAGGGGGGAAGATGGCTCCTGTGACGGATATAAAGATAGTTGTCCCTTCCCAAATAACAGCGCGCGTTCAAGAAACGCATATTTGCATCGCTCATTGTATCTGCGAACTCGTAGAAAACCAATTTGCTAAATAAACTTTTTTGCCGGCGGTTTTCGGCAGAAATCCATTGTCATATGAATAGCAAAAACGATAGTGTTTTAAGATCCCGCAGGAAAGTTGTTACTCTTTCCACATTAAAAAGAAAGTTGCCGGCTTTAAGAAAGTCGGGCAAAGAAATTGCCTTCACCAACGGGTGTTTTGATATCATTCATTATGGTCATGTCTGTTATCTTCAAAAAGCTAAAAAAAATGAACGCGTTCTCATCATCGGTCTCAATAGTGATATTTCCATAAGAAAAATTAAGGGCCCAAGCCGTCCGATTAATAAACAGAATCATCGGGCAGGTGTTTTAGCCGCCTTATCATGTGTGGATTATATTGTTTTGTTTGATGAGTCAACGCCTTATCATTTGATCAAATCCGTCAAGCCGGATGTGATGATAAAGGGGTCGGATTGGAAAGGTAAGGATGTTGCCGGCAGTGACATCGTACAAGGATATGGAGGCAATTTGGAACTGATTTCATTTGTTCCAAATTGTTCGACAACGAAAATTATTGAGAAGATTAGGAAAAGTGACGCCAAAAAAAGATAAAAATGTTTATCGCGTACTGGATGCAAATTTTAACCGGGCTAAGGAAGGTTTGCGGGTGTGTGAAGATGTGTGCCGATTTTTATTCAATAAGCCCGGCTTAACGAGAAAATATAAAGATATTCGTCACCAACTGTCGGAAAACCTTGCCAAGATAGGGGCAGAGGATGTTATAAAGGCCAGGAATATCGATGGGGATGTCGGAAAAGGCTCCACAAAGATTGAATTCAAAAGAACAGATTGTCGTGATATATTTTATGCGAATTCGCAACGCGTAAAGGAATCTATCAGGGTGTTGGAAGAATTCAGCAAACTGATAGATGAAAAAAGAGCCCAAAATTTTAAAGGGCTTAGGTATAAAATTTATGCTTTGGAAAAAGAGATTGTGCAGTTAAAATTATGAGTGTTATGAAGCCATGCCTGCCTGTAAAATCCTGAAAGAATCAAGATTATACCTTGTTTTAGACAGACAGGTTGTGTCTTATGATCGGTTATTTGACATCATTAATGAAAGTGTTGCCGCAGGTATGGATGTCGTGCAAATTCGTGACAAGGAAGGGACGAGCTGCGAGCTGTTGGATTTCTGCATCAAAGCAAAAGAAATCATTAATGGAAGGGCCACTTTTATTGTTAATGACCGCTTAGATTTGGCTTTGGCAGCAGAAGTTGACGGTGTTCATTTAGGCCAGGATGATTTGCCGATTGTTCAAGCTCGAAAAATTGCCGGAGAGAAGCTGTCCATAGGGGTTTCTTGTCAAAAGCTTGAGCAGGCGATCCAGGCGCAAAAAGAGGGGGCGGATTATATCGGTTTTGGTTCTGTCTACAAGACATTAACAAAACCTGACCGTTGTGAGATGGATTTTGATTTAATCAAAGAGGTTCTTTCGCAAATTAAGATTCCGGTGTTTTTCATTGGCGGAATCAATTTAAATAATGTCGGCCGGCTTTGTCAGGCAGGTGTTGAGCGTGTTGCTGTGACGCGGGCGGTTTGTTTTGCAGAAAATGTGGCGGATACGGTTAAAGATTTTTTTAAAATTCTGGATAATAAATATAATTGAGCTATAATTCTAGTTTCAAATAGTTGGCTCATAATAATTTATGAAAATCAAGCGAGGGTGATTCAATGGTAGAATATCAGCTTCCCAAGCTGAATACGCGGGTTCGATTCCCGTCCCTCGCTCCAAATTATTTTAAGAGAAATATATTAGTTGCTGGTTGTGTTCTTTCTTTATTGTCCGGATGCGCTACAGTTGAAGATCATTCTCATATTATTGACCGGGTAGCGAAAAAGGGTGTTTATCATAAGGTTCAAGAAGGGGAGACGATCTGGCGGATTGCGAACACCTATCAAGTTAAAATTTTTGACATTATTGAAAGCAATAATATTCCCAATGTCGCACATATTGAAGAGAATCAGCTGATTTTTATTCCCGGGGTTGAACAGATTTATGATATTGCTTCTGTTGCCGCTGATGCCAATGTTGATGATGGTGGTTTTTCTTGGCCGTTAAGGGGAAAGGTTTCGCCATATTACGGAGAGAGAAAAGGACGGGAGATCAGTAAGGGCATTGGTATTATGGCACAGCCGGGGGAGAAGGTTAAGGCTGCCCGAACGGGTGATGTGGTATTTGCGGATCAGTTGGCTGGTTATGATTACATGATCATATTAGATCATTTGGACGGATATTTTTCTGTTTATGCGAAGAATTCAAAATTGTTGGTTAAGTTAGGGCAGCGTGTTAATAAAGGCGATCCTGTTGCTGTTATTGCAGAATCGGGACGTTCGAATTGTTTGTATTTTGAAATACGAAAAAACGGGAAAACGGACAACCCGTTGTTTTATTTGCCTAAGTTGTAAGGGATAATAATGAGTATTAATGAATTTGAATCATTCTTTGGGCGGCAGGACATTCTTGATCTATTGCGGAAGCGTGTCGTGGACCTCAAAGAAGGATACCGCCAGAATATTGCTTTTATCGGCGATTCATATTTAGGTAAAAGCACGATATTGAAGAAGTTTATTTCGGATCTAGATGAAAAAAATATCGTTCCTATTTATCTCAACCTTGAGAATAAAGATATTGAATATTTTTATCAGCGCTTTGTCGGAAGTATTCTTTATCATTTTTCAAAAATTAAGAAATTGCCCCTCCAGCAGGATATCAATCTCCTCATGGAGTCAACATATTCGTTTATTCCCCAGACTATAAAGTTGATTAAAAGAATTAAGATGTTGAAGAACCACGGCCGTCAGGAAGAGGCTATTATGGATATGTTGTCGTTGCCGCTGAATTTTGGCAAAGAAGCGGATGCTTTTGTTCTGATCGTTCTTGATGAATTTCATCATCTGCAGGATTTTAACATGCCGGACATTTTTCAGGAATTAGGGAAACGCATCATGACCCAGAAGAGGTGTTTGTATGTTGTCACGAGCTCGCAGCCGGTTGTGGCGGAGAACATATTGTCAGAAAAATTGTCACTGCTTTTCGGCAATTTTGAAAAAGTGAAGATTAAACCCTTTGATTTGAAGACTAGCCGTGAATTTATTCACTTCATCTTAAAAGGCATAAAAATCAGCGATCATTTATCTGATTTTCTGATTGATTTTACCGGAGGCTTTCCTTTATATCTCCAGCTTCTTTGCCACGAAATAATTCATTTGTGCACGCATCACAAGCAATCGGAGGTTTTTGTCCCGATTTTGTCCCAGGCTATCGAAGATGTCCTTTTCAATCACTGGGGCGTTCTAAGCCGTCATTTCGATTTGACCCTGCAGCAGTTATCAGCGGGTAAAGGCAATACCATCACGTCCCCGCTTTTATTCTCCTTGTCGGAGGGGAAGAAGAAAATTAATGATTTAGTTAAAGAAGTTTCTGTTAAACAAAATCAGATAACTCAAAAAATTAACCGTTTGAATGAATTGGGTGTTGTTGTCAAAAACGGAAAGTTTTATTATATTCGGGATAAACTCTTTAAATACTGGTTAAAATATGTTTGCCGGAAGATATTGTACGCTATGGAGCTTGATCCCGCCAAAGAAAAAAATTTATTGCAAGAGGATATCCAAAAGGCCATTGATAATTTTATCTGCACTTTGCAAAAAGATTTTTCTACGCGAATTGTTGAGCTGCTTTACTGCTTTGAAAACGAAGCGTTTCAGATTAACGGGCGCAGGTACAAACTTCCGCTTTTTCAAGAGGTTGTCCCGAAGAAAATCCGTAAGCGGACGGGAGAGTATTTTGATGTGATAAAGGCGTCCTCCGCCGAAGGAGATTGGTTCATTGTTTTAAAGAAAGATAATATCGGTGAAAATGATATTAATCAATTTCTGGCCGAGGCCAAGAAATCGAAACAAAAGTCTCAGCGATGCGTTCTCATTTCACTGGCTGACTTGGATGAAAATACGCGTGTGAAGGCCCTCCAGGAAAGAATGTGGATCTGGAATGAGCGGGAGTTGAACACCCTGCTCAATCTTTATGATAAGCCTTTTATCACAGCACCAAATTCCGTGACGGCCTAACCTTCTTGGAGTTAGTTGACTATGAAAATCGGAGTGATTTCTGACACTCATTCTAAAGCGCTTCCAAAACAGCTGCTCAATGATTTCAAAGATGTGAATTTTGTTATACATGCCGGAGATATATGTGATTTAGAGGCCTACCAGAGTATGAAAAAGTGGAAGGATCTCAGGGCTGTTTATGGCAACATGGATGACCACGTTATCAAAGACACCTTGCCTCGACGTCTTATTCTTGATTGTGAGAATTGTCGTATTGGCGTGTTTCATGGTGAGGGCGCGCCGAAGGGTATATTAGATAAGGTTAAAAACGAGTTTAAAGGTGAAAAAGTCGACGCGGTCGTCTTTGGCCATTCGCATCACCCTTTTAATGAAACTATTGATAACATGCTTTTTTTTAATCCGGGAAGCCCTAATGACGAAATATTTGCACCGTACCGTTCTTATGGAATTCTCGAAGTGAATGAGAATAGGGTTACCGGTGAAATTATAAAAATAAAGGAATGAAATGGAAAAGATCAAGCGAATTTGGGCGCCCTGGCGGGTTCCATATATTACGCAAATTATTAAAAAGGAAAAAGGCTGTATTTTTTGCAAGCTGGGCAAAAGTAAAAAAGATAAAAATAATCTCATTTTTATCCGTACTGAACATTGTTTTGCAGTTTTGAATCTTTATCCCTATAATAATGGCCATACCTTGGTGGTGCCTAATCGTCATGTTAAAGATTTGAGCAAGTTACGCTCCGATGAGACGACTGATTTATTCGCGCTATTGAATTATACGAAGTCATTACTTGATGCCGTGATGCATCCGGATGGTTATAATATCGGCATGAACATCGGACGGGCCGCGGGAGCAGGTGTCCCGGGGCATATCCATATTCATATTGTTCCCCGCTGGAGCGGGGATGCAAACTTTATGCCGGTTGTATCAAATACGAAAGTTATCTCACAGTCACTAAAGGCTCTGCACACAATGTTGTGTCGAGAACATAAAAGAAAGAATGCTAAACGATAATTGGTGATTGTCTCATGAATATGCGTAAACGTGTTGATATTGAAAAAGATGAAGAACAGTTGCTGGCTCCTTATGCGATGAAAAGTAAAGATTCGCGCCCGCGGGATTATGATGAGCCGAGCCATGAATACCGGACATGTTATCAGCGTGACCGTGATCGTGTAGTGCATTGTGAGCATTTTCGTAAATTGGAATATAAGACGCAGGTTTTTATTATTTTTGAGGGGGACTATTACCGCACGCGTTTGACGCATACCTTGGAAGTGGCGCAAATAGCCCGCACTATCGGACGTAGTTTGCGCTTGAACGAAGACTTGATCGAGGCGATAGCGTTGGCGCACGATTTGGGTCACCCGCCTTTCGGGCATGCTGGAGAAGAGGCCTTAAATCAAATCATGTCCGGAGGATACAGCGGGACATTTAACCATAATGTGCGAAGTTTTGAGATTGTCACGAAGTATGAAAAACGTTATCCGAATTTTGATGGTTTGAATCTTACGCCGGAGGTTCTCGTCGGGATACTCAAACATCAGTCTGAGTATGATCTCCCCGGCACTTGTAAAAAATATCGGGATATCAATCCTTCTTTGGAAGCGCAGGTTGTTGATTTTGCTGATTCACTGGCCTATCTTAATCATGATATTGATGATGGATTAAAAGCAAAATGCCTGTTTATTGAGGATTTAAAGGATAGTGCCCTGTGGCAAAAAGCTATTGATAATATCAAAAATACTATTAACATCAATGACCTGGATATGCTGAGGTATCAGGTGGTTAAACAACTGATCGATATGCAGATAAAGAATTTTCTGGCCGCGACCTATCAGCATCTAAAGGATCTTGATTTTAAAACGTCCCAGGATGTGCAGAATTTTCACGAGCAGGTCATCTGTTTCAGTCCCGAGATGAAAAAAGAAAGAGATGACCTGCAGGAACTGTTAAATCAAAAGCTGTATCATCATTACCGGGTAGTGCGGATGACATCTAAGGCCCACCGCATCATTAATGATCTTTTCAAGGTTTATTTGGATGAGCCGAATCAGCTGCCGCCATCTATCTATCCTCGAGAGATGGCGCATGATTTGAAGGAGAAATATGAGACGATCTGCAATCATATCGCTTCTATGACTGATCGATTCGCTTTGGATGAACACAAGAAATTATTTAATCCTTATACGATAGTGTAATGAAATGAAACCAGCCAAGACAACTTATGCCAAACAATATCGTTTGATCCTTTCCGCCGTGCACATGGTCTATCGTCTAGTGAACTCGACTTATAATGTGCGTGAGATGTCATTGCGATTAACGCGGTTATTATGCCAATTTATCAAGGCCAATTCCGCCAGCATTCATATCCTTGATCCGGAAAAGAAGAAGCTGAAACTCATCGCCCTTTATAATAACAAAATCAACATTCTCCATGAAAAGCAGAAGGATTTAAAAAAGGTCACGCCAAAAGAAAAAAAAGTGACGGCTGGGTATTCGGTTTTTGAAAAGAGATTTATAGGCCTTCCGCTCGTCGCTGAAGATAATGTCGGGGCGGTATTTATCGCGCGTGGACGAAAAGATCCAGAGTTTACGGAATTTGACCGGGATATGTTGGCTGTCTTTGCTGAGCAATCTGTTACCGCCATGAAGAACTTGCAGCTTTATGAACAACAACAACGAACGATTTTGAGCAGTATCCGTTTAACAAAGAATTTGCTTGAGAAGAAAGGGCATTGGCTCTCGACGCACACCCCGGACTATTTTAATATTGTTAAGTCTATTGCCGAGCAATTAAAAATTGGGGAAGAGGGCATCGAGAATCTTTACTATGCCAGCATCCTGCACGATGCCGGAGCGATCGATGTGCCTTATGAGATACTCTCTAAGACGAGTCAGCTTAGCTCGGAGGAGTTTAAGGTTATCAGGGACTTACCCGCCAAGAGCGTCGATCTTATTCGCCCGGTAGAATTTCTAAAGCCGGTTTTGCCGATTATCCTTTATCATCATGAACAGTATGACGGCTCGGGATATCCGTCAGGGCTGAAGAAGGAGCAGATACCGCTCGGAGCGCGTATCATGGCTGTTGTGGATGCGTTTGAGGCCATGACACGAGGACGGCCTTATCGTCAGCAGCTTTCCATTGCTGAGGCTATAAGCGAATTGATGAAAAACAGCGGCACACAGTTTGATCCGAAAGTGGTTGCAGCTTTTCAAGCTCTTTCGAAGAGAAAAAAGTTCAGAAACTGCTTGAGTAAAATCAAGGGTTAAACATATAATAAAGTTTATGAAAACTTATACTAATAAATATTTCCAGTTTGAGCTGTTTCCAACCAAAGCAAATCAACACAGCGATAAACCCCGATCCAAAATTCGATTTACCAATATCCAGTTATCTTTAGAAAATATGGTAGTATTAGGAATTGTTATCATTATGAGTATGGTTGTTTCCTTCTCCTTAGGGGTCAAAAGAGGCAGAATTGCCAATCGCGGCCAAGACACCCCCCAAAAACCGGTTTTTCAGGCTCAGCCAGTCTCGGCTTCCGAGCCGGCTCCGCTGCAAAGCAGTGATTCGGCTCCTGATGAAAGAGGACTTGCGGTTTTAGAAAAAAATGGTACAATTGACCAAAGTGTTGAAGTCCTTACGATAGTGGAGGCAGGGCTGTCTCTTCCTATAAATGAGGAGCCCCCTGTTATGGCTCCCTTTGTGAATTCTTCTCGAACGGCAGACAGAGTCTATACTATTCAGGTCGCATCTTTTAAGAAAGAAAAACACGCGCAAAAGGAGGCGATGAATTTAAAGGAAAAAGGTTATGAGATACGTGTCATGTCTAAAGGAAGTTATTCGATTGTATGCGTGGGAAAATTTAGCCACAAAGACGAAGCGAAAAAATTTTCAAAGAAGTTGAAGAAAAAATATAAAGATTGTCTGATAAGGAGATTATAAATGTCATTACATCCTTCATTGAAAGTTGATACGGCCGGGGCGCAGCAGAGAACGGTGTTGACCCGTATTGAACGCATAAAAGACTTGATGAAAAAAGGGCTTTGGGAAGAAGGTTGCGGTGTTACCGCTCTACCAAAGACAAAAATAATTAAGGTAAAGGCCAAGAAGCGTGAGAAGAAGGAAGACGAAGCGCCTGCTGCTGAAGCAAAAGAGCAAAAGTAGAACCCTCATCATTTACTTGCCGTTTATTTGTTCGTTTAATCCATTGCGGTTTTCTTATTCTGTACCCTGTGTTTTTATAATGAAAATGAACAAACAAATTCGAACGTCAATCTCATTGATTATGTTAGTTGCCTCCTTTATGGCAGGTCCTTTGTGTGCGCAAGCACAAGCTCCCAGTGCAGAAAAATTTCCATATTCAGGGGAAGTGATTCAAGATAAAATCAATGTTCGGGCTGGTCAAAGCGCAAATTTTGAAAAACTGGCACAGTTAAAAAAAGGTGAAAACATCGTCGTCGTAGACAGGAGCTATAGTTGGTATAAAATTAAGCTTCCTGTATATGCCCGCAGTTTCATCAGTCTTGATTTTGTTAATATGTTAAGTGATGATGTCGGCGAGATTACCGGCAATCGCGTTAACGTCAGAGCGGGGCGGGGTATCAACTATTCTGTGTTGGGCCAGCTGAATAAAGGGAATTTGATCAAAGTCGTGGAAAAGAGTGAAGGCTGGTGCCGCATTGAGCCGATCAATGACAGTTGGGGATGGGTTTTGGCCAAGTACATAAAATTTAAATCTCAAAAAACTCCGCCCTCAAGAATTGTTTTTGCGCCGACCAAGAATGTTTACAAGAAAAGGCAACAGCAGCGCGTAAAGGAAGAAAGTTTACCGGAACCGCCAAAAAAATTTTCTGTTGAAGAAATGGTATCTGCTACGGGTGTGATCGCGACGATAGGAGGCGATAAGGCCATTGGCCGCAACATCCGTCATAAAATTGTTGTCGATGGCCAGACAAAATATTTTCTGCAAGGTTATCGAACGATTACTGATTCATTCCTTCGCCAGCAAGTAAAGATCGAAGGAAAACCCCTACCCCAAATCAAAGCAGATCACCCTGTCATATTGATTACAAAGATCCAATTAGTGTTATAATTTCATCTATTGAGAAAAGAAAATTCTAAAGAGGGATATTTTTTAGTGTTTTATAGGAAGATAATTTTTTAAAAAAGGAACATCATGGTCATTGAAGTTGCACAATTTATTTTTATACTATTATTTTCTGTTGTCTTGCATGAGTGCTCACATGGGTGGGTAGCCCTTAAATGCGGTGATCCGACAGCAAAAATATCCGGCCGCTTGACATTAAATCCATTGAAGCATATTGACCTCATTGGAACGATCATTGTGCCCACGGTATTACGTTTAATGGGATACATGCCCTTCGGTTGGGCCAAAGCTGTCCCGGTCAATTTTAGTTTATTACGAAATCCTAAACGCGATATGATATGGGTGGCCTTGGCAGGGCCGGCCATGAACCTGTTTCTGGCCGTTGTTTGCAGCACATTATTGAAGTTTTCGATGGGTTCGGTGTTTTTAGTTAGATTTTTTTCCTTGGGGATCTTCATAAATATATTGTTAGCCGTATTCAATTTAACGCCTATCCCGCCGCTTGACGGCTCAAGAATTGTGATGGGGGTGCTCCCCGATCAGTTAGCGAGAAAATATCGCCAATTAGAGCCGTTTGGTATTATAATTGTTTTGGTTTTGGTGAATGTGGGTTTATTGGGTTATATCTTGCCGCTCATTCTCTTTATGGCTATGTTGTTGGGTGTGAATGCTGACATGCTGATGTAGAAATAAAAATTATTTATTAAACAAGGAACAAGAGCGCCATGCAAACGGTAAATGTGAATTTAAAGGACAGAGCTTACGACATTGTTGTTGGTCAGAATATTTTAAAGAGTCTGGGCCGTAAATTAAAGACGCTTGATGTCGGGCAGAATGTGGTGGTGGTTACGCATCCGATAATAAAGAAATATCATGGTAAGGCGCTCAGCCAGGGTTTGAAAGAACATGGCTATACCGTGAAATTTATTGAAGTGCCTTCCGGCGAAGAAAGCAAGTCAGCAGAAGTCGCTTTTGATGTCATTGGCAAGATTGTTTCCTATAGTGCGAATAAAAACCTTACCATTTTGGCTTTTGGTGGTGGTGTTGTGGGAGATTTAGCAGGTTTCATCGCCGCGACCTACCGACGGGGCGTTCCCTATATCCAGGTTCCGACAACTTTTTTAGCCCAAGTTGACTCGGCTATCGGCGGCAAGACAGCTATTGATTTGCCGGTAGGTAAAAATTTGATCGGTGTTTTTTATCAACCAAAAGCCGTCTGGAGTGATGTGTGCGCGTTGACGACTTTAGACAAGCGCCAAATTAAGAACGGCCTGGCTGAGGCCATCAAATATGGGGTGATCTGCGATAGATCTTTGTTCCAATATATTGAGACAAATTATAAGAAACTGCTTGGCCTGGACCCCAAGGCCCTGACGGAAGTGATTGTTAGTTGCAGCCGCATTAAGGCAAAGATTGTTATGACTGATGAGCTGGAAACAAAGAATGTGCGCACTATATTAAATTTTGGTCATACCGTCGGGCATGCCATTGAATCAGCGAATAAATATAAAAATTATCACCACGGTGAGGCCGTGGCATTGGGCATGCGGGCGGCTAATCATATCGCCATTAAGCTCGGCCTTTTAAAGAAATCACAAGCCCAGCGTATCAATGCGTTATTGTCGTGCGTCGGTCTGCCTGAGAAGATCAAGTATGTGACATTGCCGCAAATCATGCATCATATGCTGCATGATAAGAAGTTTAAAGGCAAAAAGAATAAGTTCGTTTTAGCAACGGATATCGGCAGTGTGAAAGTTGTGGAAAGTGTTGATAACAGGGTTATTCGATCGGCTATCAGGGGCGTAAAGCAAAGCACCTGAATTTATTTCTTTGACTCCAGGGTTTTGATCACCCCGCGTTTGTTTTCTAACTTAACATTATCTAATGTTATTTCCTTAATGATCATGCTATTAAGGGTGTCGCCTACCTCATAAATCTCCCCATTTATTAAAGCAACGTTTTTATTGGACATCATCATTGTGCCGTCTAGCTTAAGTCCAAACAAGCCGGCTTTTTCATTTTTCTGCGAGGAACTTCTTGTTTGGGGTTTATTAAAGAGGCGTATTCCTGTGGCGAGAGTTAAACCAAGGAAAAGGAAGCATAAAACTATGACAATAGCTGGCGTCTTTTTTTGCGGTGCGGGTTGGTCATCATTCTGGGATTCTGCAGGAGGAGGCGCTTCATTAATGTTTGGTGTTTCCTCACTATTTTTTTTGGAGTCAAGGTTTGGCTGGATTTTCTTTGCCTTATCAGTTGATCCTTCCGGTGATGAAGGTGTTTCTTTATCAGCAGAAGGGGTTGATTTTATGGCTGGGTGTTTATGCGCCTGTTGGCTTGGGTTGTAACCGTGCATTTGGGATGGGTCTTGAGCCGCTTGCTTTTGTTCCTGAAGCGGAGCGGCATTCTTTCCCTGCTGGATCCCTTGCGATTCTGAAGAAGGATGGGATTTATCTTCTTCTTGAGTATCCTTTTGATTTTTTTGTTCCAAGTTCTTTTGTACTTTTTTTAAGGCGTCGTTAATGATGCTCATGAGTAATTCCCCACTTCTCTTGCGCATTTATAGATGATTTCATCTGTAATGGTATCAGTTTCCGCAACATAACCGAAGAGAAGGGCCCGATCGCATAGGATGTTGATGAGGCGTGGGGTCCCCTTTGAGTTAAGATAGACGGCATCAATAGCTTCAGGTGTGAATCGGACAGGTAGGGTGCCGTTATCGGTATGAGCGGCAATTTTTAAACGATGGTGAATATAATCATTTACTTCCGGACGTTCCAGGGGCAGAATGTGATAACGTACTGTGATTCTTTGAGTTAGTTGACGCAATGAAGAGAGTCTGAGTTTTTCGATGAGTTCCGGTTGGCCGACCAGGACAATTTGCAGGAGCTTGGTTTTTTCGGTTTCCAAATTAGAAAGAAGGCGGAGTTGCTCTAATTGGGAGACTTTGAGATCCTGTGCTTCATCGACGATGAGAACAACATTATTGCCGACACTGTTTTGTTCTATGAGAAAGGCATTAAGGGCTTCGTTTAAGGCGAGCTTGTTTTTAAAGTCGCCCACAATGCCGAGATCTTTTATAATTAATTGTAATAATTGATTTTCGGAAAAATATGGGTTCAGAAGGAGGGCCGTTTTGACATTGTCTTCCAGACGATTGATAAGAGTACGGCAGAGTGTGGTCTTGCCGGTGCCGATTTCTCCGGTGATGACCAAGATGCCTTTGCGTTGCTGGATGCCGTATAAAAGGTGGGAAAAGGCCTCGCTATGACGGGAACTGGAGAAAAAAAATTCAGGGTCAGATGTGACATTAAAGGGTGCCTCTGAAAAATTATAATATTCTTTGTACATGGGCTTCATTATAGCATGTTGATTTCCCTTGGCAAACTTTGTTTTTCGCAAGATTAATGCGCCTGGCAGGATTGCTAGGGCGATGGGCCAAGGGAAAAAAATAATTGTCAGGAGGTTAGAATATGCTATAATTCTGCAAAGATAGTATTTATTAAAATATTAATATTTTTTCAGGTTCTAATAAAATGAAAGATAAGAGACTCTACAAAAGGGCAGATTTTAAGGATCCCGTTCAGTTTGAACTAATTCCCGGCCAGGATTTAGGGGGCGAGGCTCCGAGGCAGTTCGGCGGCCTTTTAGGGGGTGACCTAAGTGAGGGGGGGATACGCTTTCGCACTGAAGATTTCATTCCTTTGAATACAAGATTGCACCTCAATTTTAAAGTTGATAGCGATCAAGCTGTTGATATGACCGCTAAAGTTGTCTGGGTTCAAAAAGCCCCTCATGCTGAGAATTTTCAAGTCGGCATGGAGTTTGTTGACTCCAGCTCCAATTTCCAGCCTAAAAGAGCCCTCAAACAGTATTTAGCGAATATTGGGAATATTTGATTAGGGCCCAAACCTATTCGAATATATTAGTATATAAAGGAAAACCAAAGGAAAGGAGTGTTAGAAGAATATGACAGAGCAAAATGAAGAAGAGATGAAGAAATGTGGCCACTGCAAAAAACCTGTTATGAAGGCAAAGAAATATTATCGCAACAATAAATATTATTGCAATCAGAATTGTTGGCGTGCCGCTAAGCAGAAGGTTATCAAGGATGCGCAAGAAGTAGCTGCACAAGCCGCTGAATAAATTATATATTTCATTAAATGAGTTCGCACTCATAACCTTAAAGGGAGTTTAAAATACAGTGATCCAAAAAAAGTTCACCAATGAGAGAAGGCGGCATCCTCGCCTATACAGTAATATCCCTGTTAAATTATGTTGTGATGAATTTGATATTGTAACTGAAACGAAGAACCTCAGCCGTTCTGGCGCTTATTGCCGGGTTAATAAATATATTGAGCCCATGACACGGCTTAAAATTTATCTGCTTCTGCCTTTTAAAAGGGAGGAAAAAGTTATTACCAAAAAAGTTTCCTTCAGCGGTGTTATCGTCCGAACAGAATCTGTTCCCGGAGAGGAAGGATTTAATATCGCGGTTTATTTCAACGATATTCAGGATAAAGACGCCCTGCGGATTGAAGAATTTGTCAACACATCTATGGTTGATGACGGCAATTTTGTAAGTAATTCATAGATGAGCCCCTTAACCCTTCAGGCAGTGCGCCTATAGGGGTTTTAATTCATTAAATCGAAGTGTTCTCAAGTCGGAGTTGTTTATGGAAAATATTGTGCAATTAACTCCCCTGCAGGTTTTTTTGGCATTGGTGTTTAATGTCTGGATGTTTGTTATCTTTCCGGTTCTCGTCATCAAGAAACTGAATTACATGACGGCCTTGTTAGAATCCCAATTCGAGCAGGGAGAGGAAGAAGAGAATTAATTTTAAGTAAACGCTTACTTATCGACCCATGCAAAAAACGATCGAGGTTTTATACGATGATGATTGCCTGGTCGTTTTCAATAAACCATCAGGTTTGTTAGTAATCCCTTCTCCTAAAAAAGAGAAGACAACACTAACATCTATTGTTAATGACTCCGGGCAAGAAACAAAAGGCAAATGGCATCCCTGCCATCGTTTAGATAGGGATGCTTCCGGCCTGATCATTTTTGCTAAAGGGAAAAAGCGGCAGCAGTTGATGATGCGGGAATTTAAAGAGAATGCTGTTGAAAAGAAATACATCGCCTTTGTCCGGGGGCAATTAGAAAAAAAGACGGGGGAGATCGCCAAGGGCATAAAAGATTTTCATCAAAATAAGTTTGCCCGGCACAGCATGCCGAAGAAAGCCGTAACCCGTTATCGCGTTTTAAAACAATCAGAAGATTTTAGCGTCGTCGAGGTTCAGCCGGTAACCGGGCGCACAAACCAAATACGCATTCATTTCAGTGATATCGGCCATCCACTTCTGGGGGAGTGTGTGTATGCCTTTCGAAAAGATTTTAAGGTTAATTTTAGACGGCTGGCTCTTCATGCCTTGTCGCTAACGTGGCAGCACCCGGAGCTGAAGAAAAAGATTGAGGTCTCATCACTGTTGCCAGAGGACATGAAGAAATTTTTAAAGAGTCATTCCTTGAAAATTACGATTTGAGAGTTGTTTAGTATTTGTTTCAGGGTTTTTGTAATTTTTTAAAATGAGGAGGAATCAATTGGAAGAAGTCATTATTCAGGGAAGAACACTAAATGAATTATCTGAAATGTGCCATGCCATTGCGGTAGAAAAGGGGTTCTGGGATGAAGAACGCAATATCGGTGAGGCCCTGATGCTTATTGTAACTGAGTTGGCGGAGGCCATGGAAGCGCATCGACGGGTAGACAATGATAATTTTAAAGAAGAGCTGGCTGATGTCTTTATCAGGCTGTTTGATTTATGCGGTGGATTAAATATTGATATCGAAGATGAAATTGCCAGAAAGTCGAAAAAAAATAAAGCCAGGCCGTATAAACATGGCAAGATTTGCTGAAGCAAAAGAGAACCACTCTGTTAACTTTCTGAACTAAGGACAGGAAAATGCGCAAAGCTCTTATTTTCTTGCTAATCGGGTTAATGGGTTGCGCGAGCGTCCAGATACCTGCCTACGTTAAAGACAAAAAGCCTTACACAAAAAGATTTTACGCCAATTATGAGCAGGCTTATGAGGCCCTGAATAAAACATTGCTGGATTTGGGGTGGGAGATTGAGGGGACGATGGATCCGGCGGTTTACGAGCAGGATAGCAGTAGCGACCTGGATGAAAAAAAGACACTTGTTTTGACGCATATACGCCAAACGCCCCTGTTCATTGGCACGAGATATGCCAAGATGAATATTTTCTTGCGATCAAAAAAGAAAATTTCTGAGTTCGAAATCAGGTATGTGACAGTTACCAGCCTCCTGTTTAAGAATTTCACTTCTTACAGAAATGACAGTGCGGCGGAGAGAATGTTTGAATATTTGGATAAAACGATTAAAGAGAACAAATAGGTTTTATTATTTAGCAATGCCTCAGTTTGTCGTGTTTGCGGCGGGCTGAGGCATTGCTGTTAAAGGGCGCAGGGAAAATGGACAAATTTATACTCGAGAGTAAATTTCAACCGGTAGCCGAACAGACGGGCGCTATTGATCAGTTGGTGGATCAAATCAATAAGCAGACTCCCGCGCAGGTCTTGTTAGGGGTGACAGGCAGCGGTAAGACATTCACGCTGGCCAATGTCATTGAGAAAGTCAATAGACCTGCTTTGGTAATCTCGCATAATAAAACTTTGGCGGCTCAGCTTTACAGTGAGTTTAAAGAATTCTTTCCGCGCAGCGCGGTTGAATATTTTGTCAGCTATTATGATTATTATCAGCCCGAAGCCTATATTCCGCAGACGGATGTTTATATTGAAAAAGACGCATCCATCAATGATCGTTTAGACCGCCTGCGTCTGGCCTCAACAACATCGCTTTTGTCACGTCGGGATGTCCTGATCGTGGCCAGTGTGTCCTGCATCTACAATCTCGGTTCGCCGGAAGATTATTCGAATTATCTATTGTATATTGAGAAGGGACAGAAGATCGATCGTGACGAAGCCTTGATGCAGCTGATTGATATCCAATATGAGCGCAATGATTTTGAATTCACTAGAGGAAAGGTGCGTGTGCGCGGTGATGTGGTGGAGGTGTTTCCTGCTTATCGGCAGGATGCGGTGCGAATTGAATTCTTTGGAGATGAGATTGAGAAGATTTCACAGATCGATCCTGTAACCGGCAATGAAATTAATGTCCTTTCCAAAGTTGCTATCTATCCGGCAAAACATTTTATTGTCTCCCAACCTCGAATCGATCAAGCGATAAAGGAAATTAAAGAGGAGCTTAAGGAGCGTTTGCCGCAATTAAGAAAGAAGGGCAAGCTATTAGAAGCACAGCGGCTGGAGTCGCGAACCTTATATGATATGGAAATGCTCAAAGAGCTCGGTTATTGCCATGGCGTTGAGAATTATTCGCGCGCATTATCCGGGCGCCCAACGGGGAGCCAGCCCTATTGTCTGTTGGATTATTTCAATGACGATTTTTTGATCTTGATTGATGAGTCGCATGTGACCGTGCCGCAATTACGCGGCATGTATGAAGGGGACAAGTCACGAAAGGAAACGCTGGTCGAACATGGTTTTCGTCTGCCTTCCTGTTTGGATAATCGCCCCTTGAAATTTAAAGAGTTTGAAAACCTTGTGAAGCAATGGGTGTTTGTCTCAGCCACGCCGGGGCCGTATGAGTTGAAGCAAAGTCATGGCCATATCAGCGAACAGATCATTCGCCCAACGGGTATTGTTGATCCGCCTATTTCGGTTAAGCCCACTGCCGGACAGATCGAAGATCTCATAAATCTTATCAAAGAAAGGGCCCAAAAGAATGAACGGGTTCTTGTTACAACTTTGACCAAAAGGATGTCGGAAGATTTGACCGATTATCTTTTAGAGCAGGGGATAAAGGTGAAGTATCTGCATTCGGATATCGATACGATTGAGCGCGCCAGGATTTTGCAGAATCTGCGGATGAAGGAATATGATTGTGTGGTGGGTGTGAATCTTTTACGGGAAGGCCTGGACTTGCCGGAAGTGTCCCTGGTCGCTATATTGGATGCGGATAAACAGGGGTTTTTGCGTTCACGTACGTCTTTGATACAGGTTTCCGGAAGGGCTGCCCGCAACATCAATGGAGAAGTGGTGATGTATGCCGACAGTGTTAGTCAGGCTATGCGCGACGCCATTGATGAATGTGATCGCCGCCGAAAGATCCAGACAGCGTTTAATGAAAAGCATAACATAACGCCGACGACCATCCGCAAAGCGATCAGACAGGGGATTGAAGAGCTGGCAGAAGAAAAGGCTCATCATATGGTGCTTGAATTTGCCGGGCAGGATGAAGAAGAGTATGCCTTTTCGAATTTCATCGCGGAATTAGAGCGGCAGATGGAAAATGCCGCACGCAATCTGCAATTTGAGAAAGCGGCGCTGATTCGTGATAAGATAAAAGAGATGAAGGATTTAAACAGTGGCGATGTCCCACCGCAGAATAGAAAGAAAAGATCACCCTCGTCAAATTTTAATAAGAAGGTTAAGCGAAGAATAAAGAGACAATGAAGAAAAGCACAAAAACAACATCCATTTTGGCCCTGGATATTGGTAATACCTCAATAACTTTTGCCGGTATTAGAGGCAAAAAAATTGAGGTATTAAGAAATGTAAAAACAATCGCTAAAGAGCGTGATATCGTTAAGATTTTGAACCTTTGCCTGAAAAAGATCGCAAGCCCGATAGAAGCTGTGATCATCTGCAGCGTTGTCCCGAAGATGGAAAAAATTGTTGGGGATATTATCAAGAGGAAAACAACAGTCAAAGTTTATATTATCGGCAAAGATATCAAAGTCCCTCTAAAGAGTAAATATAACCCGAAGCAGATCGGCCAGGACCGCCTGGTGTGCGCCTATGCAGCGGGTGTTCTTTACGGCGCACCCGCGTTGGTTGTTGATCTGGGTACGGCGACAACTTTAGATATTGTTTCCAAAAGAAATGAATATTTGGGCGGCATTATTATCCCCGGTATTGAGATGTCGGCTGAATCGCTTTTTAAAAATACCGCGCTTTTGCCGAAGATTACAATCACCCGGCCGCAAGCCTTGATTGGTAAAGACACGCAAAACAGTATTTTGAGCGGTATTTTCTACGGTTATGGCGAAATGATTCACGGGCTGATCGGCTTAATCGCCAGGAAGTCTCACATCAAACCGAAGGTTATTGTGACCGGCGGTTATTTGCGGTTGATGAAGAGTTATATTGCGGGAAAGGTAACGGCCTTTGACAGAGACTTGGTCTTTAAAGGGCTTGGGGTATTGTGGGAAGATCGGGTGAAGCGACAACGGCTTAAGGACATGCAAAAAGGACATATTTAAGAGGAATAATAATATGGGGGAGAAGAATTGTAAAAGTCATTCATTCAAAGCCTTCATGGCCACGCAATTTTTAGGGGCCTTTAATGATAATGCCTTTAAGATCGTGATTTCATTATTTGCCTTGAGTGTTCTTAGCGGCCCGGCTGTTCATGCCAGGTTTATGAGCCTGATCAGCGCATTATTTATTATTCCTTTTATTGTGTTCTCACCTTATGCCGGGCAAATAGCTGACCGGTATTCCAAACGAAATATTATTGTCGGCATGAAGATCGCTGAAATCATGATCATGATTTTGGGGTTGTTTGCGTTTATGTCTGGAAAGATTTTCTGGATGTGTGTTGTTTTATTTTTAATGACTCTTCAAAGCGCGTTTTTCGGCCCGGCAAAATATGGCATTTTACCTGAAATGCTGGGTGAACGCGAGTTGTCTAAAGGTAATGGATATATGGGGATGTGGACCTTTGTAGCTATTATCATCGGGACAGCTGTCGGAGGCCAGTTGATGACTGTTTTCACAGGAGATTTGCAGAGGATATCTTTTATTTTAATCGGTGTGGCAATTTCAGGAGCGTTAAGCAGTTTGCTGATTAGGCAGACAAAAGTTGTTTCCAATCAGCGCTCTTTTGAAATTAATCCTTTTAAGGATATCAGCAAATATTTTCTTGAGATCCGAAGGGATAGGGCCCTGTTTTTGACATTGCTGGGTGTTGGGTATTTTTGGTTTTTGGGATCAATGTTTCAAATGAATGTCATGATGTACGGCCATAATTTCCTGAATCTTTCGGATGTCAAGACAAGCTTATTGTTGGTTTCGGTTTCTATAGGGGTAGGGTTGGGGAGTTTTTTTCCGGAAAATTATCCGAAGGGAAGATTGAGTTTGGGATTGTTCCTGTCGGAGCCATAGGGGTTAGTGTGTCTTGCTTAATGCTCGGTGCTCCCGCGGCCTGGTTTGCGGATGCCCTTATACGTTTGTTCTTCTTGGGGCTGTCCGCAGGGTTTTATATTGTTCCCCTTAACGCATTTTTTCAGAAAGAAAGCCCGGAGCAGGACAGGGGAAAATATCTAGCCGTTCTGAGCGTCACAAACGCCTTGTTTATCTTGCTCGGTTCAGGTGTTATGTGGTTACTGGGATCTTTTTTGCGATTTGATTCCCGTCAGATATTTTTCTTTATCGGGGTTATTTCGATTTTTGGAACGGCCTATATTTTCAAAACACTCCCGGGCGCTTTCCTGCGGCTCATCAATTGGGTAATGACGCACTCTATTTATAGTGTGCGTTCAATTGATGCGGACAATGTCCCGGAAAAGGGGGGAGCCCTTTTTGTTTCTAATCACGTATCATTTATTGATCACGCGTTGATTATGGCGTCATTAAAAAGGCATGTGCGTTTCATTATATTGAGAAAGATGTATGAAGCGCCTTTCTTTAATATGCTTTGTAAAATTATGAAGGCCATTCCTGTGTCTATGAGCGATTCTCCTAAAAATATCGCGGCAGCCCTTCAAGCCGCAAGAGAGGCCGTTTTGAATGGAGAATTGGTTTGTATTTTTGCTGAAGGGGCCTTAAGTAAAACAGGCAACATGATGCCGTTTAATCGCGGTTTTGAGTTTATTATGAAAGGTGTTAAGGAGCCGATCATTCCGGTTAATATCGACTCGATTTGGGGAAGCGTCTTCACCTTCGAAGGAGGAAAATTTCTTTGGAAATGGCCGAAAAGGTTACTGAATCCTGTTCGTGTGAGGTTTGGAAGGCCGATGCCTGCGGCATCAAAATCCCATGAAGTGCGTCTGGCCGTGCAGGAATTGGGCGCGGAATCCTTTAAGTCGCGAGGGGATGAGCAGAAAAAGCTTCATTTAGCGTTTATTGATGAGGCCAGGAAGAGGCCGTTTAAATTTTGTATGGCAGATTCATTGGGTATGAAGGTGAATTATATTCAGGCCTTGGGAAGCGCGTTTATGCTGGCTCAAAAGTTGTTTTCGCAGGATCAGCGGGGCGAGTCAGAGATGGTTGGTATCCTGCTGCCTTCATCGTGTATGGCGGCGGTTATTAACGGGGCATGCCTTATGGGCGGGAAAATACCGGTTAATTTGAATTTTACGGCATCTCAGGAAAGTTTAGATTCAGCGATACAGCAATGTGAAATGAAAAGGATCATTACGTCGCGTAAATTTTTAGAGAAGTTAAAAAGGGCTGAAGATGAACGCATGGTTTTTGTTGAGGATCTGCAAAAAGAGATCTCCCCTGTCGATAAAATTTTTTGGGTTCTAGGTGCGTTGTGCCTGCCCAAGCCCTTGATAAGGTCATTGTTTGTTAAAGGTGATAAGACGAAAGTTGGTGACGTAGCCACGGTTATTTTTTCAAGCGGCAGTACCGGAGACCCTAAAGGGGTTATGTTGACGCATGCGAATATTTTTTCCAACATACAGGGTTTTTATCAAGCCGGGCAGGTTCAGGCTAATGATGTGGTCATGGGAGTCTTGCCATTTTTTCATTCGTTTGGGTTTACGGCATGTCTATGTTTTCCTCTTGGGACAGGTTTATCAGTTGTTTATCATGCCAATCCGCTTGACGCCTCGACGGTAGGGAAGATGGTTGAAAAATATAAAGCCACGATTTTGATAGGAACCCCGACCTTCTTTTCAGCATATATGCGAAAATGCAAGCCCGGGCAATTTAAAACATTGCGCTATGCAGCCGCAGGGGCGGAGAAGCTGAAAGAATCCATGGTTAAGGAGTTTATTGAGAAGTATGGAATGACTTTATTTGAAGGATATGGGGCGACGGAACTCTCTCCGATTGTTTCTATGGGAGTGCCGGATTTTAAAAGTAAAAATGAGAAATTATTCCAGAAAGGGCATAAATTTGGGCGTGTGGGGCATCCTATCCCCGGAGTGGCCGCGAAGGTTGTCGATCCGGACTCCGGCCAGATGCTGGGGTATAACGAGGAAGGCCTTCTTTTGATTAAAGGCGCAAATGTTATGAAAGGGTATTTAAAGAATCCTGAAAAGACAGCGGAAGTTATTAAAGATGGCTGGTATGTTACGGGTGATATCGCGTTGATTGATGACGACGGTTTTATTAAGATCACGGATCGCTTGAGCCGATTCAGTAAGATCGGCGGGGAGATGGTGCCGCATGTCAAAGTTGAAGAGGAGATTGTCGAAGTCGTCGGCACGACAGATCCGATCTGTTCTGTCACGGCCCTTCCGGACGCGAAAAAGGGGGAGAAGCTGGTTGTGCTGTATATCGGTGAAATTAATGTAGAAGATGTTTGCGATAAGCTGGCTGAAAAAGGATTGCCGAATCTCTGGATCCCCAAAAAAGAGAACTTCTTCCAAGTTGCTGAGATCCCATTGCTTGGCTCCGGAAAGACAGATTTAAAAGGTATCAAAAAGCTGGCAGCAGAATTAGCCCAAGGACAGGAGTTATGAAGGATTTGTTAAAGGAAACAAAAAGAGTCCGGGCGGAAGATGGCGTTTTTATAGAGTATGATCATTTTAAAAATGGCCACGCGAATCTGGCTGTTATAGCGCATGGTTTTTATAATAGCAAGCAATCTAAATTGCTTCAAGATATGGGGCAGAGTTTATTAGACGAATATGATGTGATTATTATGGATTTTCGCGGGCATGGAAAAAGCCGGGGGTTTTTCCATTGGGCATCGAAAGAGCCCATGGACCTGGAAGCCGTTTTAAAAGATGTTAGAGGTGATTATCAAAAGATTTGTGTTGTCGGGTTTTCATTCGGTGCCGGGATTAGCATGATCGTTGCCGCGACAACAGATTTGATTGATAATTTGATCTATGTCAGCGGGCCGACTGAATTTAAGAAAATTGATTTCAGATGGTGGGAACTGGATGTGGAGAATGATATTGTTTTTAATTTGGGTAAAGGCGGCAAAGGGAAAGGGGTTCGCCCGGGCCCTTTTTGGCTTCCTAAAAAGCAGCCGATTAAAATGCTTAAGCAATTGCGTGTTCCGGTTTTTTATATTCATGGCGGTGAGGATTGGATCATTAAGCCGTGGCATTCCGAAAAACTATATGAGAAAACAACAGTTAAAAAAAAGCTGAGAGTTATCAAAGGCGGCCCGCATGCTGAGTATCTGATGCGAAAACATAAAGAAGAGTTTGTTTCCGAGATAAAATCATGGCTTAACGACACCCTTACAGGAGGAGATGCATGAGTTGGATATTAATCACAGTGATTCAGTTATTATTCGCCGTTTTTATGTATGCTATGGGTTCTGTGTTTTTTGGCGCCGCGATGGTTCCGGGGTTATGGTTGCTGTTTAAAGCCTGGAACATGACATTAACGGCTCCAATGCCGTTGCGGTTATTTGTATTGGGTATAACCCTGGCTGCCGGATATTTTCTTTTCGGTTTAACTTTGATTTTATTGGTCGGATTGTTCCGGTTTATTTTCCGCCTCAGGTTAAAAGAAGGAACATATCCCATGTTTTCCGGGGAATCAATCAAATGGGCGTTTTTAAGTTCGTTATATTTAATGATCCACTACACATTCATTGATTTTATTTTATTAACACCGTTCGCGAATTTATTATTTCGGCTGCTTGGCGCGAAATTAGGAAAAAATGTCCAATTTAATTCTAAATATGTTTTTGACGCGAGCCTGCTTGAGATAGGTGATAACACGGTTGTCGGTGGAGGCGCGATTATTGACTGTCATATGGTTGAGCGTGGAAAATTGAAACTGAAAAAGGTGAAAATCGGAAAAAATGTAACTCTCGGATCGCATTGCACGGTTATGCCGGGGTGTGAGATAGGGGATAAGTCTATCATCGGGGCGAGCGCTGTTGTGCTGAAAGATACTATTGTGCCGTCGCGTGATGTGTGGTTTGGTATCCCTGCGGAGTCGATGCGGGAGAAGATGCGTAAAGAGCGACAGAAAGAAGAATCCGCTGAATAAAAAGAAGATGACGCGGTAGTATTCTAACAATATTGAATTCATCTGTCATTCCCGCAAGTTCTTGGCGGGAATCCAGAGGATAATCTTGGATCCCCGATTAAAGCATTCGGGGATGACAATTATCTGTTTTCTAATATAGAATCCTGCCCCTCTTTCTTACCAGCACTTACCGGCTGTCATTACCATATCCATCTATCTCTAATTGCATATTGGCATGCTCAACTGCTCCATAGATGTCAGGGAATAATTCGAGGTGATTAATATTCTTGAGAGAAAGTTTTTTGAGAATATCTTCTTGATTATTCTTATCATAAATATTTTTTGCTCCATCGGAACACTTCTTTAGTCTTTCCGCCGGTTTTTCAGAAGTGATGTTTTCGTGATTGCGAAAAATAAATCTATAAATTACTGTATTTTTTTCATCTGAACAGTATTCTTTAACCCATTCCCAAATAGCCGATTTCTTCTTGTACTGAGGTTCATCAATAATATATACATATTCCTTGTGCTCTGAAACAAGTGTTTTTTTTGAAATAACAATAATAGGACACCGGCTAAGAACTCCTTTTTGTCTTTGAAATCGCGGGTTATCCGTTTTTCTAGGTATATTAAATATTTTTACTATTGTTTTTTTAAATTTTTCTTTCTGCTTCATATCAAAAATCTTGTTGGTAAGCTCCGTATATTTTTTATCAATGATTTTTCTATTTAATCCGTAGACAATTCTGTTATTCTCGGTTTTTTCTTTCCTCCAAGCAAAAAAGAGTGCAATGTCAGGTGATTCAGTCCAATCAAGAAAATAGGTTTTAAACCCTTGATGCTGCGCCCATGCCCAACTTTCTTGTGAATTCATCTCCTCAATGTTACATCCGTTGTTATGTTCCTCATAGTCTACCTTTTTACACGCGGATTCAATATTGCTCCAATGATTATTTCTTCTTATGTGAAGCGTTTGATCATGTTTTTCATCGGTCACCCTTGCCAGAGAAGACTGTATCGGCCAGTCGGATTCTTGGCCTCTCCATATAAAATCAGAGCGGTTTTGAATGGCTTTCAATTCATTTTGAAAATCATCAAAATTAGACAC
>JAGLNJ010000081.1 GCA_023139575.1 Candidatus Omnitrophota bacterium
TTTACTCTTTATAGGATGTCTTTTTAAGAATTATTTGTCAAATTTCCCTGATTCACAGGCCCTGACAAAGGCCTCCCCGATACGTTTCAAATCATTCCATTCTTTACGGATCACCTCCGCTTCTTTTAAGGTGATCCTGCGGTCAACATAAGATTTTGATATGGCGCCCAAGGTCTCTGAAAATTCCTTGATCATCGTCTGCATATTCTTAAGTACCCTGGCGTCGCAACTTAAGCCTTCTGCCTGCGCATCCTGGACAAAATAACCATCCGCCAACTCGCAAAGCCAATTGATCACTTCAGGATCCCCGGTGATCTCATAAATCTTCTGAATGCGATCCAGAGGATTGTTAGCCCCGCTGGTTATTTCATCAGAGTATTTATCCGCATTGGGCTGGCACCATTTGTAAACCAAAGCCGGGGAAAGATGCATTCGCGCGGCAATCCGCTTGGCGCCGACTTTATCAATCGCTTTCTTTAACACCTTATATGATTTATCCATAACTTTAACTCCTCGGCTGTTTGGGGTTAAGAGCAGTATACTATAAATCAAAAAGCTTGTTAATTATAATTCGGCAGATTTTTTATAACGTAATCAAGGATGAAACGTTAAAACGGAATGTGGTACTTTATGATTTCAGCCAAGCCACAACCATATACCACCGGGCATCCGCACCGATAAGTCCGGGAGGAAGATTATTGGCCACCTCAGGAACCTGATAAATGGCAGGAACATTCGTACCCATATCAAAATAATTTGAGACAATGGTCCCCACAATGTCTGTCTGTTTCTGAGCTATAACAGAATTTTCCGCATAAAAAAGACCCATAACATCCAAGTCAGAATCAGTGAATGAAATATTCTTAGGTGTCATAATTCCCATTATGTTGGTCGGAAAGGAGTTGTTTCCGGCAGTTACCAGACTTGCATCAATGTGCACATTACCCGTAACCAATATCGACCCGGAACCGGTATAAGTAACAGTTTTAGCTGTCCCATCTTTATTAAGTACCAGATCCGCGTCATTGTCCAGATAAACAATGCCGTCTATGGCCAGATTGCCGGCGCCATCCATACTGATGCTGCCATTAGCATCACCGTAAGCAAATGCCGGGGTATTAGGATTCAGGTTCGCTAAAGTTGCCGCTTCCGCGGCTGTTAATACGTATCCCGTATTTTTAAGATAATCCTGATAATCTGCATAGCCTGGGTAAGGATCACTCAAAGAAGGAAATGCCATAGCATCTTCCAAATCATAGGCTTGCGCCGAACCATTATCAGAAAAAACCTGATTGGCCCCCTGATTACCGCCCCAACCATCGGTGACGTAAACAGCATCAACCGTTTCCTTCACGCTGTTACCCGAAACATCTATTTCCCCTACCGAAGAAGCACCGCTCAAACCTACAAGACCTTTTTTCACCCTGAGCTCAGCGTTTAGCGTTTCAACCACTTCTCCATTAAAGGTCGTTGTCGGGAGAGGCGGCACTTTTGCTAAAAGACCAGCATCTAAAGTGTTGTAATTATTACCGACGATCTCAGCCGTACCCCCTAAGTCCATGGCATAATCTCCATCCGCCAACCCGTCTCCCAGAACAATTACTGACCCTCTGATATCAACAACCCCGTTGATCATAGTCCCGGTGGCTCCGCTTCCTGCAAAAATCGCATATTCCCAGGAAGATAAACTGACCATCTTAGTGTAAATGGAGATCGTGTGGCTTACCCCGCTGATCGTTCCGGTTGACCTTATCCAAATATCATCTGAGGAACCCGCCACATTCTTTAACTCAACCAGATACGTCCCGTCATTAAGGCTTGTACTGGAATAAGGAATAGTGTAAAAATCTGCCGTATCCGGGCCGATACTGTAACCGTTAATATCCCCGTCGGACCAGCTGGGCATTCCGGAAGCGTTTATAAAATCCTGCTTTAATTCATACAATCCCTTTTCCACCCCGGCCTCAGCAATATGAAACGCGATAGTCGTTAACCGCTGCCTCTCGGCAATCCTTGACTCGCTGGAAACAAGCATCAAAAAGGCCGCGCCGATGCCTAAAAGAATGGCTACAACAAAATAGGTGACCAGCAACAAGCTGCCCTTTTCATTTCTCAACCCAGATAACACCCGTTTTCCGCGCATAGTATTATTCCTCTTTAATTTCTCAGTTGCACTTCAAAAGCAAGATTATAATCTATCGTCAGGCCCCTATCCGTATCCTTTTGCCCCTGCAAAGATACTTCCAACAAGTTCGGAGCCGCCGCCTGCCTTCTAAAACCAAGGCTTTGCACGTTTAGCGCCAGTATCTTCGTATCGCCCCCTTGAATCCGGTGGAGTCGTTCAGAGGAAGGCCCCGCCAGAACAAATTGAATAGCATCATTATTCCATGTTAAAGATCCTCCGCTTACGCCGTCAGGGACCTTGAAATTTATCGTCGAATACCAAGCCCCATCAGCCGGCACATCAGATATTGATGCCTGTCCCGCCTGCCGCAAATCATAGATCATGCCGTCCATCGCCTTGCGCAGCTCCTGCTGCAATTCATTCTTGGCCTTATTGGCATCCCAATACCGTTGGCTTACCGTCCCTATACCATAAAGAGCCGTTATCATGAAAAGAAAGATGAAAACAGAGATCAATGTCTCAACCAGAGTGAAACCGCCCCGGCCGACACATCTTCCCGGCACTCTTTCTGATTTATCTTTCATTCCCTGTAAAAACATCTTCTTACCTTTTGGTTATCATACTTACAACCGTTATCGGAGAACTGATCTCCCCATTACTATCCTGATCCTCACCAACGTCAAGCACCCCGTCCAGGTCCGCATCCTCTCCTATAATACGTTCATATTTATCCTGCCAGCAAACCACAACCTTGATGATCAACAAATCAGCATTAGATGAATCAATGTAAATCGCGCCGGCACCTGTTAAACGCGTCAAGTTAAAGGTATTTCCTACTGCCCCGCCGGAAGCGTAATCAGCAACTATCAGGTCATAGGAATAGTCCCTGATCTCTTCTATCTTATTTTGCGCCAACATAAGAGCTACTGTTTTATTTCCGGCTAATTCCGACTGCACCGACATATAAATATAAACCTTGATCATGCTGATAATAACAAAGGCCAACACGGCCACCGCAAACACAACTTCAATAAGAGAAAACCCCCTGTTTTCTTTTTTTGTCATTCTTATCCGCCCCACAAAAAAATCCTACCCCTTTATCGGATAGGACATATTCTCCGCGATTCCGGCAACCCGGCTATCCTCTCTTAAGGACCCGATGGCTTTGCGTCCTACCCTTGCAGATAGTTTGCCTTTCTCAAAACGCCTTTTACTATTATAAGTATAATATATTCTAATAATTTTTGTCATTTTTTACGATGATTTATTCTCTCAATCAAATCACCCTTATCATCATAATATTTTGTTTCAACAAGCTCACCTTTTTTATTATAGGATATTTTATAACGTATTGGATTGCTGTTAGTCAGGCTCCACTCGTACATGAGCACCCCGTCACGGTAATACACTTTACCAACTCCCACTTCAATATCATCGGTAAACATAAGGTTATCCGTATAATCCACTTCCATACGAACTGTCCCGTCAATATAATATTCCGTCACTTTCATGATTTTACCATTAAAGTAATAAGCTTTTTTCTTTATTTGGCCCTCACGATAATATTCAGCATAATCACCGTTCCTTTTTCCCCTTCTATACTGTTCAATTCCATACGTCCCCTTAGACTCATTAACAAACTTCACGTTGCCCCCGGGGATTTCACCCTGCGCATCATACGTTTTATGATTCTTTGTTTTAAAACGTGCTATCTCGACACCATCCTCATAAATCACGCTTTGAGAATATTCCCGGCTCACATCCAAACGCTCTTTTCTTAAATACTTATCCTTTACAGCCTCCCGCGAGAATTTTCGTGAGGCAGCTTTCGGTGTTAACCCTGCGGCTGATTTTTCTCCCGGATCCTTTATTTTCAGATTCTCAATCAAACTGAGATTGAAAATATTGATCAGAAACATCACCCCTGCCAACAAGATAAAAATAAATATAATTGTTACAGTTTTTTCTCTTGTATCTCTCATGTCTGAAACCAGAATATTAAAGTATTATAAAATCATTACTACTGTAAATGATAACGAGATTCTTGACAACAGGTATATTAAAAGTTTATGTCATCTTATTGAGAAATCAGGAATACAAAAAGACTTGATTCTTGCCCTCGCGCTTGGCTTGATAAAGCGCGCGGTCGGTTTTGAGGGTCAATTCAAGGCGGGTCATAGACTTATGATATTCCGCCAGGCCTATGCTGACGGTCATCACATCTCTGAATTTATGTTGGCTAACCGTATTCAGCAATTTCTCAGCCACAATCTTGGCAGCTTCCTTCTTTGTGCCGGGCAACAAGATAACAAATTCATCACCCCCGTAGCGGCATACCCTGTCAATGGAACGCAGGTTCTTTCGAAACAACTGGCCGAGCCCCTTCAAGAAATAGTCGCCGGCCACATGACCAAAAGTATCATTATATCGCTTAAAATTATCCGCATCGATCATCAGCAGCGAAAAAGGGCTGCCAAAACGATTAAAGCTCTGTATTTCATCGTCTAAGCGACGCACGAAATAACGGTAATTGTTGAGCTTGGTCAAAGGATCCGTCACTGATAAGTATTCCAGTTCTTTATACAATTTCGCATTCTCAATCGCTACAGCAGACTGGTTGACGATCGCCGATAATATTTTCATATCTAATTCGTCAAACCATTCCCTTTTAGCAGAAATTTTATCCGCAACATTGATCACCCCGATCAGACGGTTTTTTGATTTTATGGCCATGCTCATAAAGGAACGCCGCTTATAACCGGGCCGGTTCCCTCGCTTAAATTCCTTGTCATATTCAATGTTTTTCACCAGGACCTTCCGCCCGTCGCGGGCCACGCTGCCGGCAATAGTATCATCGTCGATATGGATAATGGTCTTGATGCTGTCCTCCGTCAAACCCTTAGCCCCTCTTATGTGTAAGGTGCGGTTGACGTCATCATAAAGCATCAATGAACAACGCTCCGATTCTAACATGCCGGTGGCTTTTTCAATAATAAAATCGGTAAGCTTGTTCAGATTGCGGATGGTATTAATTTTCTCATCAAAGCTTAAGACTTGCTCAAGCTTAACTTTTTCGGCATAAAGCCTGCGTTCTTTTTTCTTTTTATGCGTGATATCAACAACGATCCCCTGGGAACCGATAACCATCCCTTTGTCATTTTTTATATAATTGCTGGTCACGCTGAGAAGGACTTTGCTGCCGTCTTTACGTTGGGCAGTTACTTCATAATCCTTTGCGAAGCCTTTATCAAGCAGCACCGCTAAAAGGTCTCTCCGGTCATTTACGGCACAGAAAACATCTTTACCGAAATTCTTCCCCAAGAGTTCCTCCCTACTTGGATAGCCGAGAATATCAACCAGGGCCTGGTTGACGTAGAAAAAACAATCCCGCTTGTCCGCCATACAGATGCCGCACCGCACCGATTCAATAAAGCTGCGGTACATTTTCTCTGATTCGGCAAAAAGCAGGTTAATTTCACGGTCTTTTGCTATGTAGGTAGTCATTTGATCACCTTTTTTATATTATTATAGCATATATTACTGGCTCTGGGAGAATTTGGGGGGAGGCGCGCGTACGCATTTAACGCGTTTGCCTTACTGTGGTAAACGAAGCGGTCCTTAACGTGTAGCTAAACTTAACTGCTGTTCCGCCTCGGACTCTGCAATACCTATGAGCATCGGTAAATTAGTCGGAACAATTTGAAAAATGACGGGCGAAAAGCCGTCAATTTGAATTGATTGAATGGATTTCGGATCAAACGGCATATTAAAATCAATTCCTTTGCCTGTGGTTTGGAGTTCTAACATGTCAGGATTAAGGTCGATACCGCCGGTATTTCCCACTTCATTACGATCGCTCAAATGCGCTTTTACACTGTCAACATTTTCTAAAAGTTCTATTACATCTATTTCATCATATGAAAATTCTTGTGATAATATGCCCAACTTTGAAATTAAATATTCATTCACAATTTCCCAAAATTTATTTCCGGCAATTTTATTCTCTCTCATATAATTGAAGACAACATGAAAACTGCTGCTCTCATCATCCAATAATATCTCAATCCTGTCTTTTTTAGTTATTAAATCATAGCCTTCTTCTGGATAAAATTTTTGAACAGCAGCCACAGCTGCACCCAACATAGTGTTTACGGCAGCCTTCCTGATTCCTGAAGTTTTTCTTCCTGTGTGATTTCCTAATCTTCGTTCAAAGGCCCTATCAACGTCTTTTAATACTTCTCTTTGAAAGGCTCTTAACAAATAGTGAAATTTTTTTTCTTTTGTTTCAGCTGCCTTTGCTTTTCTTAATAAAGCTATCGCGTCCTTTTCACTCAAAGACAGACCTGTCATTGTGTCGCCAAACTTTATATCAATAGAATCATCTGCTGAAGATTCAATATGAATCAGCCCCTTTCGCCAGAGATATTCCATCATTTCATGGAATTCAGCAATTAATTCCCCCTGCAGCTTAACATTAAGAGCTATTCCGTTTTCTTCAACAACCGGGAATCCCAACAAGTCACCAAAGAGTTCTGTAAAAATAAGAATATCTAATTTTACGCCCCTAAAATAATCAAATACTTTTTCAACTATTGAATTGTTGTTTGACATCCTTTTTATTTTTAATGCTAAGACTCCAAAATGAAGGGGCTTTCTTAAACCCAGTGTTAAATTAATTTCTTTATCATCTTCCAATTGCACCTTAATATTTTTTCCTTCCAACTTTACGCCTTTAACTTTATGATCATTACCCATTAAGCCAACGTATTCCACTTTATCTCGCCTCATTATCTCTTCCTTTGAGTCTATAGCATCACCCAACATTGCAAAATCACGAGATTGAATAACGTCTCTAACTCTCGCAGCGGCCTCGGCACCTGCAAGCTGTTCAATTGAATCTAAAACTTCATCAACGGGAAGGTTCTGTTCAAGTATAAAATCAATAATCACATCCCTCTTCGCCGCAATTCGGTTGATAGCTGCCAAGGCGCTCATGATTGTCATAGGCCCAATATTGCCTCTTTGGATAAGGCCAATTAAAACTTGAACATCGGCCTTAATGTCCTCATAAACAGACATTTTTTCCTGTGAAATTGTTAATTCAAAATTTTGACCACTTTCTCTTAAATGAGAAATTGCGCCCAATATTAAATTAACGTAAGCGTCCTACCAACCCATCTGGATCCGGGGATTATTTTTCGTTATAATTGAGCTGTTGCTGACGAAGTTCTTGCCAGCGGTCAGGGAGGAGGTCGTCGATCCTTGACATCGGGTGAGTATTGATTCTTTGCAGAATGTCTTTGAGGTATTCCCAGGTATTGATTTTGAGTTTCCGGCAAGTTGTGCAGAATGTCATCAGGATCGCGGCCGTATGCCCGCCATTTTCACTGCCCACAAACATCCAGTTTTTGCGGCCCAGGGCAATTGGACGGATGGCATTTTCCGCCAGATTATTGTCGATCGGCAACCGGCCGTCTTTGGTGTAACGGGTTAATCTCTTGCGTATGTTCAATGTATATTGAATTGCCTGATTCATCGGCGATTTCGGCAGATGACTGTGTTTATGTTTTCTCAACCACAACAAGATTTTAGCCAACTGCGGACGTGATTCTTTTTTTCTAACCTTCAGACGGATCTCCGCATTATCGCGTTTAATCTTTTCCTCAATTTTATACAGCTTTGCGATAAGCGTCAAAACCTCTGTCGCCGCTTTCGGATTGGTGTCCTGTGCCTTTTTAAAATACCGCCGCGCGTGCGTCCAGCACGCTATATTTATAATCGCCTCTATGCGGAATAATTCTTCATATCCTCCATACGCGTCAGATACAAAATATCCTTTATATCCTTTAAAAAATTCCACCGGCCCTTCACGCCCGCGGCCTAACGTGAAATTATACATAGTGTATTTCAAATCTTCACCGCCGACCGTGCACCATAGCCGCGTCTTCTTTGTCTTTCCCATCCCGGGATCCAGCATCTGAAC
>JAGLNJ010000082.1 GCA_023139575.1 Candidatus Omnitrophota bacterium
TAGCCATGTCCCTGTTGTCCAGACCCTGCATAATTACCGGTTCTTATGCCCCTCAGGGGTTTTTTATCGCAAGAATAAAGTTTGTGAAAAATGTTTGGAGACGGGGCGGGGGGCTTCCGTTGTAAACAGATGCTGGAAAGGATCTTTCCTGTCATCGGTATTAATGTGCCGTATTATCAATAAAATGTATCGCAAAGCCATTTTTCAACGGACGATCAACCGCTACATTGCTCTCAGTGAATTCAGCCAAAAGAAATTTATGGCGGAGGGATTTAATCCGCGAACTATTTCTGTTAAGCCGAGTTTTTTAGAAAACGATCCTGGCGTTTCTCCCTCAACGGGCGACTATGCTCTATATATCGGGGCATTACGAGATTATAAGGGTATTCAGAAGCTGGTTCAGAGTTGGCTTGACGAGAGAATCAGTTACCCATTAAAGATTGTTGGGGATGGGCCATTACGAGATGGCTTAGCCAAGAAGAGTGCCAGGGCGAAAAATATTCAATATCTTGGTTTCAAGGATTTTAACGATGTTATTACTCTCATCAAAGGAGCGCGCTTTCTCATTGTTCCTTCATTATGTTATGAAACTTTTGGCAGGGTCATTGTGGAGGCGTATGCCTGTGGGGTGCCTGTTTTGGTCAATCGGATTGGAGCTCTACAGGAATTAGTTCGGGAAAGTGAGACGGGTTTGCTGTATGACGCAGATAACCAAAAAGATTTAGTCCATAAAGTGAAATTTTTTGTTGAAAACAACGAGATATTTGAGGGGATGAAAGTAAACGCTCGAGCCGAATATGAAAAGAAGTATACTCTGGATAATAATTATCAAAACTTGATGTCAATTTATAATGAAGTTTTAGATAAAAAATAGTATGACAAATTTCCTCAAAGGTATAAAAGAGCGTGTGTCATTATATGATTCTTACATCGTTACCATAACCGCCATTTATATCATATGGAGAATATGCATCATTCTCAAAAGAATGTGATTCCTATATCGCATCTGCCGACCTTTTTGCTCATTCTGGGTTACCCCATCTTTTGGTTGGAATTATTGTGTCTTGACACTACCCGCGGCGTAACCTCTCCTTGGGCAGCCATACTATTTGTCGTTCTTAGTATGCATGTCTTGATCAGAAACTCAAAGAATAAAAGTTCTTCATGCGATGTGTCTTATTTGAAACAAGAAGGGGGCGGCAGGTATTTTGTTATTATCGGTGTAATCATGATGCTTTTTATATTGCTGGTATCATTACGGGCATCGTTACTACCTCCGCATATGGTGCAAGAGCATGATACCTTAAATTACCATTACACTCTTCCCCGGCAGCATCTTATTAATAATTCTTTTTTTCATCTTTCTTGGTCAACGGCCGATTTATTCCCTTTGCCCATTCAATGTGGCTTGTCTCCTTTTTGGTTTGCAACCCAGCTGCCAAATAAATTCCCTCAATTTTTGTTTTTATTAGGGCTTGTGGCGGTTTCGGTCAGGATTCTCCATTTGTGGCAAAAGAATATCCTCCATTCCTCCATGCTCGTTTTTGCTATTTTGGGGAGTCATGGCATCGGTATTCAAATGGGCACGGCGATGCTTGATATTGTTATTTGTTATTTGTTTCTGGCTTTTATTGATAGTTTATTAAGAGGATCCATTATTTTAGCGGCTATAGAATGTTCTTTCCTTTTCTGGGCAAAATCTTTTTTGCCTTTTCAAATGATTTTTATCACGGTGTGCTTGATGGTTATTTACAAATTTTTCAAATTTAAAAAATATAATATAGCATGGGGAGAACAGGACAGGGATATCGAAAAATTTTTCAATAAGAAAAATATAAGACGTTTTATTATCCTGTTACTGGTGTTTAGCGTTTTCGTTGGAGGGCCTTTTGTTATCAAGTCTCTATATTATTCCGGGACGCCGTTATATCCTTTTTTTACGGGTAAGATGATCGCCAATTCGCGCATTGATCAGACATCAAACGCCTGGCAATCCCTTTTGCGAGCAACTCAGGCACATGTAGGGGCTAAAGATCAATATGGGTACGGTCGCCACATTATTGATTTTATCCGGCATTTCTGGCTGGTAGCGGTGCCTGATGAAGGAGTGAATAATAAGTTTGACTATCCCGTAGGATTGCCTTATCTTATTTTTGTCGTTCCTTTTCTCAGGAAAACCATTTCCATTATCAGAGAAAAACGATTTTCAATTTTTGCTTTCTTTGTTGTTTTTTATTGGGCAACATGGTGGCTGGGGTCACAACAAAGCCGGTTTTTGTATATGCCGTTAGTTTTAATGTTTATATCCGCTATTGCCGTTATTGAAAAACCCTCAAAGATTTTAATGGCAGCACTCCTTATAGCTATGGGATTGAATGGTATCTCGGTTTTCCGGGCGCATCAACATGATCTGAAATTAAGCCGGATAGACGTTTTACGGCCCCATGATAAAGAGATGTTTGAGTTGAGCAAGAAGTATTTATCGCAAAACCGGCAGGATGTTGTTTCTTTGGATAATCATGAAATCGCTTATGCTCAATTTCCTGTGCGGATAAATAAAGAAAAACTACCTTTTGTCATTCTTTCTGAATAATTTTATGTAAAGGGGTAATCATGAAATGCAGCATATTGATACCAATTTATAATGAAGAAAAATGGCTTGCTCATTTCGTGGGGAGGCAGTCGAAAAGGATTTTGTTTTTCTGGCATTTTCAGGGAAATAAGCTTCTAACCCTCACGAGTAACATTATTGCGGTTCTGGATTGTCAGTGACGCGAAGATCCAATCGGATTAATGATTTAGAAGTCATCTGCAGTTTTAGAAATCTCTTTTCATCCCTCCTAATCTATGCTAAATTAATTTCGCATTTGAGCCATATTTTTATAAATAGCATTTATTAGTTGTATAAAAAACATCGCAAATATCTGTATAATGAACACAATACAAATATTGGGAGTGCAAATTGGGTGTACTAATCTTACTTTGGCCTGTGAAACGATAGGAGGCTGGGTAAGAGAAAAGGCGAAAACCTATGTCTGTGTGGCTCCTGTGTCAACCATTGTTGATTGTCAGAGGAATGAGAATTATAAAAACATCATCAATCGGGCGGGTATGGTAACACCAGACGGGATGCCCGTGGTTTGGTTAGGGAAATTTAAGGGCAGCAAGGTCATTCAAAGGACCTATGGGCCTGATTTGATGCTGGCCTTGTGTGAGTGGGGCAAAGACAAAGGATTAAAGCATTTTTTTTATGGTGGTGGTGAAGAAGTTATCTCTATTTTAAAGAATAAATTGCATGAAAAGTTCCCCGGGATTAAAATTGTGGGAACTTATTCACCACCCCAAATGGCTTTAGATGACATAGAAAGCCCTGAAGTTGTAGCTCAGATCAATGAGTCGCAATCCGATGTTATATGGGTTGGTTTGGGGTCGCCCAAGCAAGATTACTGGATGCATCAGCATAGGGAAAAACTTCAAGCCCCGGTTCTGATAGGGGTAGGAGCGGCATTTGACTTTCTTTCCGGAAAAAAGGCGCAGGCCCCTAAGTGGATACAACGTTCAGGTCTGGAGTGGTTGTTCCGGCTTTGTTGTGAACCCCGTCGGCTCTGGAGAAGATATTTAATCGGCAACAGTCTGTTTTTGTACTGGCTGTTAAAAAACGCTTTAAAAGCAAAGTTCCAGAAAAATGTGGCGTAATCGAAGAATAATTTTTATAAAATCCGCTTATATCCTTCTTGATATAATATGCATCTCCCTATCGTTTGTCTTGGCCTGCTGGTTGAGAAAGACTGCGTTGCCTTTTCCTATCGCTATACACGATCTGGGCCTGGATTACTCAAATCCCTTTCTGATTGTTTTTACTTCCTGGTTGCTTGCCATTCTTTTCTTTAATAATATCAGTGGTCTCTATCAGACGAGGCGGGAGCTCTTGGAAAGTTTGGAGATCTGGTGTGTTTTTAAAGCTGTTGCTTATGCCACGGTTGTGGCGATCGTTTCGATATATCTCTTAAAAATTGAAGGCTTCCCGCGCAGCATACTGGTTCTCTCTGTCATCTTTATCAATATTTCACTTTCTGTTTGGCGGGTCTTTAAAAGAATGTTTGTCGATTTTCTTGTGGTGCGGGGCTATAATAATTTTAATGTATTGATCGTCGGGGCTGGTAAGGTAGGTGTGGCTTTGGCTAATGAGATTAAAAAACGCCCCGGTTACGGTTTGAAGATAGTAGGGTTTCTGGATGATTTCAAACCGTCTGCAGATCTTCAAGCGGGTCATAAGGTCGTGGGGAAATTATCGGATTTTCTTAAAATTGCACGAAAAGAATTTATTAATAAAGTGTTTATTACTATTCATCATGACAGCAAGGCTTTCTTGAGTTTGCTTGAGCAGGCCAAGGCCTTGCATATTGCGGTGCGTGTTGTGCCGCAGGGCTTCGAATTCACAACGGGAGAATTTTCAAAATATAACATTGGTTTTATTCCTGTCTTGGAATATTGCGATGAGGAGTATTCTATAAAACAGGCAGGAAAAAGGTTTTTTGATGCGACAATGTCTTTGATTTTATTCATATTATTATCACCTGTCTTTCTGATTGTTGCCTTGATGATCAAGTTGGGCAGCCCGGGACCTGTTTTTTATTTTTCCCAGCGTTTTGGACGACGGGGGAAAAGGTTTAATATGATAAAATTCCGCAGCATGATTTATGATGCGGATAAGAAATTAGATCAATTGAAGGATAAGAATGAGGTTGATGGCCCGATCTTCAAAATGAAGGGAGACCCTCGCGTTACAAAGCTTGGACAATGGTTGCGGAAATACAGTCTCGATGAGTTGCCGCAGTTGATTAATGTCTTAAAAGGCGATATGAGTTTAGTCGGCCCGCGGCCCTTGCCTATTGACCAGATTGAACGCGAAGATCTTCGTCAGCTCAGGAGGTTAGAGGTGCGTCCCGGTATCACGGGGCTGTGGCAAATCCGCGGACGTAGCGATATTTCTTTTTCCCGGCTGGTGCGTTGGGATGTGTGGTATATCAATAATTGGTCATTTTGGCTGGATATTAATATCCTTCTTCAAACGATACCGGTCGTCGTTAAGGGTAAAGGTGCTTACTAATATCATGCCTGCCATCAATAGAGGTCAGCTTGTTCATCGGCTTGACCAGTCTATCCGTTTTCTTCTTTATATTCTATTGTTTTGGTTGCCTTATAGTTCAGCAATTATTGAAATCTGTGTCATCGCTGGCTGTTTATTATGGATCGTTAAGCGTGCTTCTAAAATTTCACGTTCAGAATATGCTTCTTTGAAAGTGATGGGCAGATGTAAATATTTTCTGCGCGCCTTCACGCCGGTGCCTACGGCATTAAATATTCCCATAATGATTTTTATCTGCGTTTGTCTTCTGTCCATAGCAGGGAGCGCTTTTTTTTATATTGCGCTCAGGGGATTTTTTACTAAGGTCTTAGAATGGTTCGCTATTTTTTTCCTGGTGGCGGAAACATTTACTGAGAGAAGGCACTTAAAAATAGCGGTAATCATTTTATTGGTCACTTCTGCCAGCACATTCATTGATGGACTATTGCAGTTTTATTTTCTAAAGAAAGATATTTTCTGTGGGCGGATGATTGCCCGTGGTGGGGCTACCGCGGCTTTTAAGCATCCCAACAGCTTAGCTGCTTTTTGTTTATGTGTTATTCCTCTGTTTTATTTTTATCCGAAGGCTTTGAAACGAAAAGGGCGGCTGCGCAATTTTGTAATGCTTCTCGCCGGAACAGGGCTTTGGTGTTTGGCAATCACGACGTCACGCGCGGCATGGTTTTCTTTTTGTTTAGGGGTAGGCATCTTTTTATTTTCGAGGTTTAGAAAATGGCGAAAATATTTCTTGGTGGCAGTACTATTAGTTTTTATTTTAAGTTCAATCATCCTTTTGATCGAAAATGCCAACCCCCGTTTAAACCTTGATCAATTTTCCGGGTCCGTTATCTGGCGGCGAGATTTGTGGGCCGACACGCTTGTCATGATAAAAGATCGGCCGTTTTTTGGTCACGGCATTAATACTTTTATGATGCTGTTTCAAGAATACCGCCGCAAGTTCAACGTTAATTTCTGCTTTGGCCCCACTTACGCGCATAATTGTTATTTGCAGATGGCAGCCGAGATAGGGCTGTTCGGCCTGTTGTCTTTCTTGGCCATTCTGGTGGCGCTTTTCAGGCAGAGAATTCCGCCACAAAAAAGTGATATTAGTGGCATTGCTCAAGGCTTGTGGTGGGGCCTGTCCATGTTCTTGGTGCATAGTTTTTTTGACGTAAATTTTTATTCTTTGCAATTATCGGGTTTTTTTTGGTATATTTTATCTTTATTATTATTAAGCTTTAATTTATTGAATAAAGAAACCATATATGATAAAAATATAAACTAATCATAATATCAGGAGCCACTCATGAATAAGAAAGCATTGATTACGGGCATTACGGGGCAGGATGGATCTTATCTGGCCGAACTGCTTCTAAGCAAGGGTTATGAGGTCTATGGCCTAATCAGAAGATCCAGTTCCTTCAATACGCAGCGTATTGACCACCTTTATCGAGACCCACACGAAAAGGATGTGCGGTTGCGGCTGGTTTATGGAGATCTTAATGATGCGAGTTCCTTGAATCAGATCATAAAAAAGATCAAGCCGCATGAGATTTATAATCTTGGCGCACAAAGCCATGTGCGGGTGAGCTTTGACATTCCGGAATATACGGCGGAAATCACCGCTACCGGGGCGATAAGGCTGCTTGATGCTATTCGGGAATCAGGTATACAGACGAAGTTTTATCAGGCCTCAAGCTCCGAGATGTTCGGCAAGGTGCTTGAAATCCCGCAGACAGAAAAAACGCCTTTTTATCCTCGCAGTCCTTACGCGGCTGCAAAGGTTTATGCCTATTGGATTACAGTGAATTACCGAGAGGCCTATGAGATGTTTGCCTGTAACGGGATTTTATTTAATCACGAATCTCCGCGGCGCGGGGAGACCTTTGTTACGCGGAAGATCACCATGGCCCTGGCGCGGATTAAACAGGGTTTGCAGGATAAACTATATTTGGGAAATCTCGATGCCAAACGCGACTGGGGTTTTGCCGGGGATTATGTGGAGGCCATGTGGATGATGCTGCAGCAGAAGAAACCGGAGGATTATGTTATAGCTACAGGCGAGACGCATTCGGTAAAAGAATTTTTGCGAGAGGCCTTTGGGTATGCGGGGTTGGATTGGAAGAAATATGTAAAGATTGATAAGAAATATTTCCGGCCGACGGAAGTCGATATTCTTATAGGTGACAGTACAAAGGCAAAGAAGAAATTGAAATGGAAGCCAAAAGTCAAATTTAAAAAGCTTGTTGAAATGATGGTGGATGCCGATATGGAATTGGTTGACCGTCACATTCATGGTATCAAGGCTAAGCCTGAGAAAGGGAAAAAATGATGTCGAAATTCTGGGCAAACAAGCGTGTTGTGGTAACTGGTGGGGCCGGATTCTTGGGAAGAGTAGTCGTCACGCAATTAGAAAAGAAAGGCTGTCGGCATATCTTTATTCCCCGCAGTAAAGAGTATGATTTATGCAAAGAATCAGCCATCCGGCGTTTGCTAAAAAAAGCCCGGCCGGATATGATCATACACCTTGCTGCTGTTGTCGGCGGCATAGGTGCAAATCGGAAGAATCCAGGGAAATTTTTTTATGAAAACTTGATGATGGGCGTGCAGCTGATTGAGCAGGCCAGGTTAGCCGATGTTAAGAAACTGATCGCTGTGGGGACGATATGCGCTTATCCTAAGTTTACCAAAGTTCCCTTTAAAGAGGGAGATCTCTGGGGCGGTTACCCGGAAGAGACCAATGCTCCCTATGGGTTAGCTAAAAAGATGCTTCTTGTGCAGTCCCAGGCCTATCGTCAACAATACGGCTTCAATTCGATTTATCTTCTGCCTGTTAATTTATATGGCCCTGGAGACAATTTTTCTCCCGCCTCATCGCATGTCATTCCCGCTCTCATCAAGAAATGTTGTGATGCGATGAAAAAAGGTGAAAAGACGATAACGGTATGGGGAACAGGGAAGGCTACCCGGGAATTTCTTTATGTTGATGACGCAGCCAGAGGCATTATAGCCGCTGCAGAAAAATATAATAAGTCCGACCCGGTAAATATCGGGGCGGGTTTTGAGGTCTCCATTAAAAAATTGGTTCGTTTGATATGTGATGAAACGGGTTTTGCGGGGAAGGTGGTCTGGGACCACTCTAAGCCGGACGGACAACCCCGTCGCTGTCTAGATACAGGCCGTGCACAAAAAGCGTTGGGTTTTAAAGCCAAAGTCTTTCTTGAAGCAGGTCTCAAGAAAACGATTAAATGGTATAAACAGAATCTTTTATAAAAGAAAGACCCCTCATGAATGAAAGTAAATTCGTTACATGGTGCGACCGCATCATTGTTTTTTCTTTTTATGCCCTGATTTATTTTCTGCCGATTTCAAAGGCCCTGATTGAAATATTCTCAACGTTTATTATCACGAGTTTTTTTGTCAAGCGGGGGTATCTTTTCTGGTGTGGTTTAAAGGATTTTGGTGAACAGGACTCTCGGGTATCAATCAAATCCTGCGGAATGCTTTTTTTCCAAACCTTTAGACCCGTTAAGAATCCCATCAATTTCTTAATGGGTTTATTTCTCCTTGTCAATATTCTGTCTGTTGTCTTCAGCCAACACACAGAATTGGGGATTAAGGGATTTATTTATAAATTATTTCAAGGTGTTGTGCTGCTTTACGCCTTTATTGAATGCATGAAGACAAAAAAACAGATAATAATTTTTACGACCATTATGCTGATTGCAGGGACATTGATCACAACCAGCGGGCTTATACAATTTTTCCGGGGCAAGGGTATTGTTCATGGACATACTTTGGCCGATGGAAGGGTGGTTTCCTCCTTTAAACATCCCAACGATCTAGGTGGCTATTTAGTCATTGTGACAATGATTTTGCTGTGCCTTGCCTTGTCTTTTGTTTTTCATTGGAAGTTCCATCAAAGAATGCATCGTCCGATAAAGAAACTCTTGATGGCGTCGGGTGAAGTGGGCTTGGTTCTCCTGAGTCTGGCCTTTGTGGTCTGTTTAGCTCTGACATTCTCCCGCTCTGCCTGGCTTGGTTTTTTTGCCGCTCTCCTTTTTATTGGGATAAGAAAAAAGGAGTTTTTGTCATTGAGCCTCATTGTGATCATAGTTTTTTTGATGGTATTCGTTCCCCAATTAAAATCCATTCGTAATGTTTCATTCCTTTCCGATGATGTGATGCATGATGAACCTATTGATGTAAAAAAAAAGATTGGTCAATATTTCAATACTTTGAAAGAAGCGCCTGATAGCGAGCTTAATGTTGAGCTTTTTGCTGAGGTTTCTGCTGAGCAGTCTTCCCAGTTTTCTATTGACCATACCAATGACATAAAACTGAATAATAAAATTTTTATTATGTTTTCGGGTATGAAGCGATTTTTTGTTGAGTTTGGGGGTATGGGGAGGGCTGGTTTTTGGAAAGAAGCGATTAGCATGATAAAAGATTATCCGCTTTTGGGTGTGGGGCTGAACGCTTATTCTGAGGTGGCGCCTAGATATAAAGTGAATTGGGGAGGCTACCCCCATAATTGTTATTTACATATGGCAGTAGAAATCGGACTTTTGGGATTGTTATTTTTTTTGTGGATGCTCTGTCGAATTTTCTGTATGGCCTTAAAATTTCTAAAAACGACTAAAGACGGCTATCTGGAAGCGCTTATGTTAGGGCTAATCTCCGGCTTTGGGGCGTTTCTATTACAGAGTTTTTTTGATACCAATTTTTATTCTGTTAAGCTGGGTAGTTTGATGTGGGTTATAATGGGGCTGATCGTAGCCGTCGGACAGATAAATTCATGCGCCAACAAGAATCAATAAATAAAAAAAGCAGAATATTCTTTGTGTCAGTCACCATTTCTCTTCTTTTTGCCATCCGCTGGGTTGAGGCCATCACTCCCAATCATTATTATGGCAACACGTTTTACCAATATGGGATCAGTCATCAGAAAAAAGGGAACTTCCCGAAGGCCGCATATTGTTTTCGTAAGGCCATCAAATATAATCCAGGATTAGCCGAGGCTTATTTTTCTGCCGGGCATTTGTTGTATCTTTTTTCAGATTATGAACAGGCTGCCGAATTGTTAAGAAAATGTGCGCAATTGAACTCAAGTATTGATCGCGCCTTCTATTTTCTGGGTACAATTTATTATAACAAGGGGTATTTTAATCGGGCTATTTTGGAATTGCGCGAAGGTGTCAAAAACCGCAGATTCACGTACCCGACAACCTACTATTTTCTTCTTGGATTGTGTTATCTGGAAGCCGATAACAAAGAGAGTGCGAGGACTTGTGCCGTAAAGATTAAAAAGAGCGGCGGCGCGGGTAAATTGGCGGATTTATTATATCTTAAAATTGATCAGAAAGAAGGGGCAGACGAGTGAAGATATTGATTGATCCTTTTTTTCGGGCATTCATGGTTTAAGGGATTTTGGAGTGCGGAAAAGGTGTTTTTTTCGCCGATTTTTACCCATTATTGACAAAATATTAATATTAAGTATAATTATTAAGTTTAATAAATAAAATATGTTAGAGTAAACTAATTCGTATAATGAAAGCGAGAAGTAAATGATGAACAAAAAGACAGTAAAAGACTTGGACCTTAGCGGGAAAAAAGTGATTATGCGGGCGGATTTTAATGTCCCTTTGGATGATGATCTCAATATAACCGATGATAGAAGGATACGGGCGGCATTGCCAACTATCCAATACATTTTAGAAGAGGGCGCGGATAAGCTTATTCTTATGAGCCATTTAGGTCGTCCAAAGGGCCAAGTGGTTGATAAAATGAGACTTGCTCCCGTGGCCGCAAAATTAAAAGAATTATTAGATGAAGATGTCCTCAAATTAGAAGATTGTATAGGCGATGTGGTTGCCGCAGGTGTTGATAGCGCCAAAGAACGTGTTATTCTTTTAGAGAACCTTCGCTTTCATAAAGCTGAAACAGCCAATGATGCCGATTTTTCCAAACAACTAGCCGCTTTGGCGGATGTATATGTTAACGATGCCTTTGGTACAGCTCATCGGGCTCATGCCTCAACAGCCGGTATTACGGCTCATTTGCCTTCCGCTGCCGGGTTTTTATTAGAGAAAGAAATGACCTATTTGGGTGGCGTTATTGACGACCCTAAAAAACCCTTTGTTGTGATTTTGGGCGGGGCCAAGGTTTCGGATAAAATTATGCTGATTGAAAATATTTTATCCAAAGCGGATGCGATCCTGATCGGTGGGGGGATGGCTTATACTTTTTTAAAAGCTCAGGGGATCGGCATCGGCAATTCTTTATTAGAAGCCGACAAAGTAGACACTGCGAAAGATATTTTGGAAAAAGCTAAAGCCGCAAATGTCAATATAGTACTCTCTTATGACTTTGTTATTACTGAACATTTTGATAAGCATGATACCGCCAAAGTTTCTGATGAGATCCCGGATGGCTGGGAAGGAATTGATATTGGCCCCAGGACACGGATACAATTTAAAGAGGTTTTGGCAGATGCTAAGACTATTGTCTGGAACGGCCCGGTAGGAGTTTTTGAGATCGATCCTTACGCCGAAGGGACAAAAGAGATCGCTGAATATATTGCCGGTCTTAATGACGCGACCTCAATTATTGGCGGTGGTGATACGGCGGCAGCGGTAGCCAAATTTCATTGTGAGGATGGTATGACCCACATCTCAACCGGGGGCGGGGCATCATTAGCATTATTAGAGGGGAAAGAGCTTCCCGGTATTGCAGCTTTAAGTGAAAAAGAATAACAATATTTAACCGAAAAAGGTGGTTCAAAATGAGGAAAATAATCATTGCTGGTAACTGGAAAATGAATAAAACGGCGTTAGAGGCTATTGAGTTGATAACAGCCCTCAAAAGAGAAGTAAATGATATTGATAAAGTAGATGTTGTTGTTTGTCCGACAGCGATCGCTTTAGCAGACGTGGAAGACCTTTTGCAAGATTCTCACATTGGCCTTGGCGCGCAAAATCTTCACTGGGAGGATTCCGGCGCCTTCACCGGAGAGATTTCGGCATCTATGATCAAATCTATTGGAGCCCGATATGTTATTATCGGACACTCCGAAAGGCGTCAATTTTTTGGTGAAACAAATGAAACGGTAAATAAAAAGATAAAGGCGGCCCTTAAAGAAGACCTGAAGCCCATTGTTTGTGTTGGTGAAGTGCTGGAGGAGCGGGAGGCAGGAAAAACTTTTGATGTTATTAAAGAGCAGTGTGAAGGATCGCTAGCCAACCTGACAAATGAAGAGATGGGTAAAATTATTTTGGCTTACGAGCCTGTTTGGGCCATTGGCACAGGTAAGACAGCTTCACCGGATCAAGCTCAAGAGGTGCATCAATATATTCGTGAACTGTTAACAAAGTTGTTCAGTGAAGAACTCGCGCAAAGCGTGCGCATTCAGTACGGGGGGAGTGTCAAACAGGAAAATACGGCTGACTTAATGTCTCAACCTGATATTGACGGCGCGCTAGTGGGTGGCGCCAGCTTAGAGAGTGATTCATTCGCCGGTATTATTAAGGCGAGTTGTACTATTTCTAAATAAAATAATTAATTGATGGAGGCGAAGGCCTTCATAATAAAAAAGGACGGGTGATAATGATAGGTTTTATTGCTTTTTTGCATTCTGCCTTATGTATTTGTCTCATTGTTGTTATTCTCATGCAGTCTGGAAGAGGCGGGGGGCTTACCGAAGCGTTTGCTTCCGCTGAATCCATGTTTGGTGCCAAGACAAATGAGATGATGGTTAGGCTAACGGCCATTTTAGCGGTTTTCTTTTTAGTGACGAGTTTGTCTTTGACGTATCTCAATGCGAAAAAAGAACAGTCTTTGATGGGTGCAGCGGACGTTGCTGAAACCCTGACGCTGCCGGATATCGAAATCCCGATGGAACCAGCGACAGACGCAACTGGTGTTGTTGAGACTGAATAGTAATAAAAAGTCTTTATGAAATTGACAAATGTATTTCATCCGGGTCATGCTGAATCATCCGATTTTTTAGCGTGTTATCATCAGCAATACAGAAATCCTCATGTCATATAATACCAACCTCATCAAAACTCATCAGATATTTTTGTTATTCTTTTATATCTGTTGCTTCATTTTTTCGCCTTCTTCTATCTACAGCCAGCCCCGAGACGCGGGGAAATATGGCGGTAAGATAATCTTAGCTGCCGTTTCTGATCCCAAATCATTTAATGACATTGTTGCTAAAGAAACTTCGACGACGATGGTGACGGGCTATATCTTTGAAGGGCTCACCAGGAACAATGCCGAAACACTGAAAATGGAACCCCATCTGGCAGAAAAGTGGGAGGTTAGTGAAGATGGCCTCAACTGGATTTTTTATCTTCGAAAAGGCGTGAAATGGAGCGACGGTCAGCCTTTCACGGCGGATGATGTAATATTCACCTTTAATGACTTGATATTCAATGACGCCATCCCCAGTTCCGCCCGGGATATCTTTACCATTGAAGGCAAAATCATAAAGGTGGAGAAAATTGATAACTACACGGTGCGTTTTATTTTGCCTAAGAGGTTCGCTCCTTTCTTAAGGGGGATGAGCCAGGCTATCCTGCCTAAACACAAATTAGAGCAGTCAGTACTTGACGGGAAGTTTAACTTTACTTGGGGGATAGATACCGATCCGAAGGAGATTGTCGGCACCGGGGCGTTTAAGTTGGCTAAATATCGGCCCGGGGAACGGATTGTTTTTAAGAGAAATCCTTATTATTGGAAAAAGTCTGAAGCGGGAGAGTATCTGCCCTTTATGGATGAGGTCATTTATATTCTGGTTCAGAATGCGGACACGCAGGTTCTAAAATTTCTTGAAGGAGAACTGGACTATTGCGCGATAGGGGGGAAGCATTATCCCTTATTAAAGCCTTTAGAAAAAGAGCGGAATTTTACTGTCTATGAAGTTGGGCCCAATTTCGGCACCAATTTTATTGTCTTTAATCAAAATAGAGGCATGAATCCTGAGACGGGAGAGCCTTATGTCGATCGGATTAAGATTAAGTGGTTTACCAATCTTTATTTCCGCAAAGCGGTTGCCCATGCCATTGATAAAACAAAGATGATAACGATTCTCATGAATGGGTTGGGTTACCCGCAGGATGCAGCCATGAGCCCGACGGCAGGTTTTTTTTATAACAGTCAAACGTTGAAATACGATTATGATCTTTCCAAGGCGAAGAAGGTTCTTCATGATGCAGGTTTTATGGACCGCAATGAGGACGGCGTGATAGAAGACGCGGACGGAAATGATATTAAATTCAATCTTTATACCAATTCCAACAGTCCTGAAAGAATTCAAATCGCGGCCATCATCCGCCGCGATCTTATGCAGCTGGGGATGAAAGTGAATTTTTTGCCACTAGAATTCAACGCTTTGGTCAGTAAGTTGAATGCTTCGTTTGATTGGGACGCGATCATTTTAGGCCTGACCGGAGGGATAGAACCCCATTTCGGGAAGAATGTTTGGGAGTCCAGCGGCCAACTTCACCTTTGGTATCCCCTGCAGGAAGAGCCGGCAACGCAATGGGAAAGGCGCATTGATGACATCTTTAATCTTGGGGTGCAGGAACTGGATGAAGATAAACGCAAGACTTTATATGATGAGCACCAAATGATTATTTCACAGCAGTTGCCCTTAATTTATACTGTTTTGGGGAGCAATATTTTTGCCGTGCGAAATAAATTCGGCAATTTAAATCCGACAAGCTACGGCGGGGCTTTTCATAATCTTGAAGAGATTTATGTGTTAGAGGGGCATAAATAGTCATGTTTAAATATATATTCAAAAGATTAATAATTTCTATTCCGTTGTTGCTGGTAATGGCTTTATTTACTTTTGTCATTATGCAAAAATCGACGGGAAGTTTTTATGATCTTTTGAAAATGGATCCGCTTATTTCGCAGGAAACGATTGATCGTTACGTCACGATGTATCAATTAGATAAGCCGGTTCTGGTGCAGTTTTTTCAGTGGTTAAAGAATATGTGTCGTCTTGAATTCGGATATTCGTTTTATTATAACATCCCGGTTGCCAAGGTTATTATGGGACGGATGGGTAATACGTTTATTTTATCTTTATCGAGCTTGCTTTTGACCTGGTTTGTGGCCGTGCCGCTCGGCGTGCTGGCGGCCCTGCATCGCAATCGATTTATTGACCGCATCATACAATTCTTTTCCTATTTAAGTTTATCCACACCGAGTTTCTTTTTAGCGATGTTGTTACTGTATTTCGCAAGCCGTTTCGGTTTCTTTGCGCTTGGAGGTATGCATAGCGCAGACTATGAGGAGTTTTCCTTCTGGGGGAGGGCTGTGGACATGATAAGGCATTTGGCTATCCCGACGATTGCTCTTTCTGTCGGCTCGATCGGTTCTTTACAAAGGATCATGAGGGGGAACATGCTGGAGGTGTTGGGCCAGCAATATGTCTTAACAGCCCGGGCCAAGGGGCTTCCGGAAAGCAGGGTTATTTATCTGCATGCTTTGCGTAACGCCATCAATCCGTTGATCACACTTTTGGGGTATTCCTTTTCTTATCTTATCAGTGGGGCCGCGTTGATTGAAATTATCTGCAATTGGCCGGGGTTGGGGACGCTGATGTTGACGGCTGTTCGCTCGAAGGATGTCTATTTGGTGATGGCCAGTTTTATGATGGGCGGCGTTTTGTTTTTATTAGGCAATCT
>JAGLNJ010000083.1 GCA_023139575.1 Candidatus Omnitrophota bacterium
ATGAAGTTCAGGCAAAACCGGCTGGCGCATATCAGTGTCTGGATATTGGGTTTGTTGGCAGGGGTAGCCATTTTCGCTGATTTCCTGACGCCTTACTCCTACGATAATGAGGAGCGTTATTTTTCCTATTGCCAGCCGACACCCATACGCCTGAAGGATGAGCAAGGGAAGTGGCACAGGCCTTTTGTTTATGGCCTTGATATTTCTTTTGACCAATATCATAAAAGGATTTATAAAGTGGAAACGGAAACAAGATATCCGCTTCGTTTTTTTATTAAAGGCGATAAGTATAAAATTTTGGGGTTGATCTCATGCAATATCAGATTGTTCGGAGTGCGGCCTCCCGGGAGATTGTATTTATGGGGGGCGGACTCGCGCGGCCGCGATCTTTTTTCACGGATCATATATGGCGGGCGGATATCTTTATCGATCGGGTTGATCGGTGTGATGATATCTTTTCCCATCGGGTTATTGGTCGGCGGTATTGCGGGTTATTATGGAGGGAAAATTGATGATGCGCTCATGCGTCTTTGCGAAATGTTTATGCTGGTGCCGGGTTTTTATCTGTTGCTGGTCTTGCGTTCCATTGTGCCACCGGACTTCAATTCCTTTCAGGTTTATATCTCCATAATCATTATTCTTTCTTTCATCGGTTGGGCCGGCCAGGCGAGGGTTATCAGGGGGATGTGTTTATCTTTACGGGAAAGGGAATATGTTTTAGCTGCCCGGGCGATGGGGTTGTCTGATTTGAACATTATTGTCAAACATATCCTGCCGCACACGTTATCTTATTCTATCATTACGATTATGCTGACTATACCCGGCTATATTCTGGCGGAAACGGGATTGAGTTTAATCGGTCTCGGGATCCAGGATCCTTATGCCAGCTGGGGCAACTTGCTCTCCGAGGCTATGAGCATCATTCAAATAAATTTTGCGCCGTGGATTTTATTGCCCGGATTATTTATTCTCATTACAGTCATGTGTTTTAATATCATTGGTGATGCCTTGAGGGATTGTTTGGATCCCAAATGCGATACGGGAAAGGCCATATAAAATCATGTTGTTGCAGATCAGCAATTTAACCGTTAAGGTGGCAAGTTTACAAAGTCAGAAGACTATCGTTGATAAGGTTAGTTTTTCTTTGTCGTCGGAAAGAGTGTTGGCTTTAGTGGGTGGGTCAGGAAGCGGGAAGACGACCATCGGGCTTGCGATATTGCGTCTTTTGGCACCGCAATTAACCGTGACCTTCGGCGCGATAGATTTTAATGGTGAGAATATTTTGTCCGCTTCGCCGAAGAGGATGCGGCAACTGCGGGGCAAAGAAGTGGCGATGATTTTTCAGGAACCCCTTGATGCCTTTAATCCGGTATTGCCAATTGGTTTTCAAATTGAGGAAATGCTGTGGTACCATACGGCCTTGCCGGCTGAGAAAAGAAAGGGCCGCGTTTATGAACTTCTGAACACGGTGGGCATCAGAGATCCGCGTCGGGTCGCGCGGGATTATCCTCATCAGCTCAGTGGAGGAATGCGCCAAAGGGCCATGATCGCCCAGGCATTAGCCGCTAACCCCAAGCTTATTATTGCTGATGAACCGACGAGTAACCTCGATGTGACCCTGCAGGCGCGCGTTATTGAGCTTATTAAGAAGTTGATTGCCGATTTGAAACTCTCTGTCTTGCTCATTACCCACGATTTAGGAGTCGTGGATCATCTGGCGGACGAGGTTGTTGTTTTGTCCGAAGGAAGCGTTGTTGAACAAGGAGCGGTCCGGGATATTGTTCATAACCCGCAGCAGGACTATACCCGTAAATTGATGGAGGCCCTGGCTTAAAATGTTGCTAGAGTTAAAGGACATAAAGAAATATTTTTCGGCAAAGAAAGATTTCTTTAACCGTACGCTTTCTTATGTGAAAGCCGTTGACAGTGTATCGCTTGTTATTGACAAAGGACAAAATTTAGGTTTGGTAGGGGAATCAGGATCAGGCAAAACGACGTTAGGCCGGGTTATTCTGCGATTGTATAAGGCTGATGATGGAAGAATTATTTATCGAGGCGAGGATATTACACATTATTCTCATAGCGAGATGCGTCCTGTTCGTAAATCGATACAGATGGTTTTTCAGGACCCCTACAGCAGTCTTGACCCCCGTTTTACGGTGGAGAACATTCTTAGAGAAGCGTATCGTCTGATTGATGACAGATCAAACCGACAGGAACAAGTGGCCATGATGCAGCAGGTTCTTGGTTCAGTCAATTTACCCGGAGACAGTATTTATCGTTTTCCCCATGAATTCAGCGGGGGAGAACGGCAGCGCGTTGCCATTGCCCGGGCATTGATTATGAATCCAAAGCTGTTGGTGCTTGATGAGGCGGTTTCTTCGCTGGATGTTCTGGTTCAGGAGCAGATTATTCGGCTGCTGAAAGATTTGCAGAAGCAATATGATTTAACTTATCTATTTATTTCCCATAATCTAAGAGTTATTAAGAAATTGTGCCAAAAGATCGCTGTCATGTATAAAGGAAAGATCGTTGAGATGGCAAATAGGGACGATATTTTTAATAACCCCATACACCCTTATACGCGGCAGTTACTTTTGGCAGCTATGAAATACAAAACCAGTTCAAATGATATTCAATTCAATATTCAGGATAATGGCAAATTAGTTGATAGAGGAGGCGGCCATTATGTGTTAGAGTAACATTTTAATAGTTTTTAATATGAATGTCGATTTCCATCCCTTAAGGAGGTTTTATGGAAATTTTTAAGCGTGATTCTCTTTGGCAAAAGTTGTGTATTATTAGTGGTCTTATGTTGCTTATGGCGATTTTTTGTATGCTATTCTTTACAGCAAACATTGAGATTAAAGATTTTGATTTATGGCTGCATTTAGGAGTGGGGGGGCATATCTGGCAAAATGGGTTTCATGTGCCGGGGTCGGATTTCCTCTCCTGCACGATTGCCGGCAAGCCTTGGTTCAATCATGAGTGGCTATTTCAGGTTCTTGTTTATCCCTTGTTTAAAACATGGGGAGCTGCAGGGATTATTAATATGCAGGTAACATTGGTCATGCTGACGATGATGCTATTGCTGTTTTTGGGTTATAACCGGGGGAAGCAGATAGTCAGCTTGCTCGGCCTGTTTGGGGTCGCAATGGTTTACCAAACGCGTTTTACAACCCGTCCGGATCTATTCAGCCTGTTTTTCTTTACCATTTACATTCTGGTTTTGTCTAGCTATCTGCACAAAAAATGGTCGCTGTATTTTTTAGTGCTCATACAAATTCTCTGGGCAAATACGCATGGCTTTTTCTTTTTCGGCCCATTATTTGCCGCTATCGGCCTGGCATCTGAATGGATCAAGCGGCACATAAGTTTGCCGTATGAATGGAATAAAGTCGGCCGGTTATCGAATGATGAATATCGGCGTTTAAAAATGATTTTGGGCGCGGTAATCCTGGCCTGTTTTGTCAATCCCCAGGGAATTCAAGGCGCGATTTACCCCTTGAAAGTCTTTTTTCATTTAGGGGAGTCACAAGTTTTCTTTGACAGGATTATCGAGCTCAAGAAACCGATAACATTTGGTAATATTTTCTCAATAAAACAGTTCCTCGCCTACAAAATACTTATTATCGTTTCATTCTTAAGTATTGTTTTTAACCGCAAAAAGCTGGACATCAGTGCTTTAATATTCTGGATAATTTTTCTTCTTTTTTCGTTGGCAGCGATTCGTAATCTTGTTTTCTTTGCCGTTGCCGCTTATTTAGTGCTTGTTACCAATATGGTGACGCTGCAAGTAAAAGACATTATTCCTGTCCGGCTGACAAGCAAAAAGTTTGGTTACAGCATATCTATTTTTATCAAAGTAATACTGACTATATGGATAATCAATTATTGCCTGAACAAGTCCCTTAACGGGTATTTCGATTTTGATACATATGAACGAAAAATGGAATTTGCCGGGGGGATATCTTTACGAAATTTTCCATACAAAGCGGTTGATTTTTTAGTCGAGAACAAGGTAAAAGGGAATTTTTATAATGACTTCAATTCGGGAGCTTATTTGGTAGGGCGCTGTTTTCCGGATATTAAAGTGTTTATTGATGGCAGGACAGAAGTTTATGGCGTTGATTTTTTCAGCACATACCAAAAAACAATGGAGTTTGATGACCCTGAGGCCTTTGAGGAACTTCTGGATAAATACAAAATTAATGGGGCCTTTATGAATTCAACGTTGTATACAATTCCCGAACGGGTATTGAAGTATTTATATGACTCGGAGGAATGGATTCCTGTATATTTTAATCATGATGCTATCATTTTCCTGCGGGATGTCGAAGATAATAGGGAGGTCATTGCTAATAATCGTATAGATTTTGAGGACTATGTTGTTCCCAGGATGGATTTATACCGACTGGGAAATAGAAAAGTGAGTCCTTATCAGCATATTTTCAGGGCCTTTACGCTCGAAGCATTAGGCCTGGATGATATGGCTTTAGCAGAATTGGAGGAGGTTAAAAGAATTGCTCCCTATAAGAATGATATTTTTAAACTTACGGCTAAAATTTATGCGAAGCGAAAGAATTACGAAAAGGCTTATGAGAATTTTCGTATAGCTGTGGTACTTGCCCCCGGTAACAGAGGCTTACGCCATAATATGGCTTTAGCGTTGTATGATATGGGAAATTACGATTATGCTAAAAAGCAATACAGAAAAATAATGGAGAAATGGCCGAATCACGCCCGCGCTTATTTACAGATGGCGAAAATTTATGCCAGGGAAGAAAAATATGACCCGGCCCATTTTTTTCTGACCCAATATGCCGCCTTTCCCCCGGTCAAGACAAAGAAGGTTTTTGAAGCGGCTGATATCGTTTTTGAAAATGGGGATTTTGAGTCGGCGAAAAAGTTTTATGCTATCGGTCTAAAAGCTGAGGAGAACCTGAATGACGTACACATCAAATTGGCAGAAGTTTATCTGAAACTGGATAAAAAGGATGAGGCTGGGAGCGAGATCAAGAAGGCCATAAAATTGGATCCGGAAGATGAAGAGATTCTGGATAAAATTAAAGAACTCGGGTTTGAGGTGAACTCGCTGATATCGGGTAAAGAGACGGTTTTCATAAAAGGCGAATGAGAAAATATTAAGTGCGATTTCCAAAGAATTTAGTATCAATTCGATGCTTAGAAAATAAGGGGTGTTTATGCGACAAACATTGACTTTTATATTAGCCGGGGGGAAGGGGGAGCGTCTTAACCCTTTGACGAGAGATCGGGCTAAGCCGGCGGTGCCTTTTGGCGGGATTTACCGCATTATTGATTTTACCTTGAGCAATTGTGTCAATTCGGGGCTGCGTCGGATATATCTGCTTATTCAGTATAAATCTTTTTCGTTACAAAAACATATTCTGGCGGGTTGGGATGTTGTCTCAAACCAGTTGGGTGAGTTTATTGATGTCATTCCCGCACAGCAACGTATTGGTGCGGATTGGTATAAGGGTACTGCTGATGCTATTTATCAAAATATATATGCTATTCAGGATCATGATCCGGATTTAATCTTGATTCTAGCCGGTGATCATGTTTATAAAATGAATTATCAGAAATTGATCGACTACCATAGACTTATGGGGGCAGACCTGGTCTTGCCGTGTATTCCCATGCCCGCGAGTATGTCACGGGATTTTGGAGTTGTTGAGGTCGATGAGCAAGGAAGGGTCTGCGGTTTCCAGGAAAAACCAAAAAAACCTAAAACGATCCCGGGTGATCCAAATAAGATTTATGCTTCAATGGGTATATATCTTTTTAATCGGCATTCACTCATAGAAGAGTTAAAGCAGGATGCGCACGCGCCTTTATCGGAACATGATTTTGGTAAGAACATTATTCCGCAGATGATCAAGAGCGGAAAAAAGATGTATGTTTATAAATTTGTCGATGGTAAAGGCGCGCCCCGTTATTGGCGGGATATCGGGACCCGTGATGCCTATTATCAGGCCACAATGGATCTTGTGAAATCCCGGCCGGAATTTAACCTGTATGATAAAAGTTGGCCGGTGAGAACTTATCATGAACAGTACCCACCGATAAAATTAATGAATGCCTTTGATGAAGGTCAAAAGGTTGTGGCGATAGTAGATGATTCATTAATTGCCGGCGGCTGTATTTTAAAAGGCGCTCAGGTGCATGGGTCGGTTATTTCTCCGAATGTACATATTAACACAAAAGCGCGGATACTAAATTCCGTTATTATGGAGGGGGTGGAGATAGGCGAGGGGGCGAGGGTGAAAAATTCCATTATTGATAAACAGGTTATTATCCCTCCCGGAGCCAGCGTTGGATATGATTTAGAAAAGGATAAAAAAAAATTTGATGTAACGCGTTCAGGTATTGTTATTGTCGCGAAAAGGGTTGAAGTAGGATAAAAAAATCAGTGGATAAAAATGATATGACCTAAAAGAATACTACATTAATTATTTTTTTAAGCCGGTTTTTTCAGTTAAAGAATAAAAAGCACTAATTATGCAACAATTAAGGAGGAATAATTTGTCCGGGAACATATTGGATATAGGTTGCGGTATAAATAAAGTCCCTGATGCGGTAGGTCTTGATATTGATTCACACAGTCATGCTGATATAATTCACGACCTTAACGCATATCCTTACCCTATTAAGGATAACGAATTTAACACTATTTATGCCAAGCATATTATTGAACACCTTGATGATCCAGAAGGGTTTATAAAAGAAATATATCGGATTTTGGCCCCCCAAGGACAGGTTTTTATTGAAACACCTCATTTCACTTCATATGTTGCCTATTCAGAACCCCAACATAAACTTCCATTTTCTTATTTTATGCTTAAGAATATAAGCGATAAAATAGGGTTTCAGTCCATTAACATATCCTTTACTTTTTACAAAATATTCCGAATGGTCGGCATTAAAGCGCTGGCAAATAGATTCCCCTAAGGAATTATGAACGGTTTTGGACATATATTTTCCCCGCAGAGAATCTTATACTGACGGCTGTAAAATAACATTTTTCGTAGATGATTATTCAATCCAATCTGGGTTCACACACACCGTAACCCGAATTAAAGTTAAGGATACGGTAGGTATCCCCAGAGAGCAGACTCGATCTAAAAGTTAAAGGCTGAAATAATCGATGATTACAAAAAAGACGGTTTTTGTGTTAGGAGCGGGCGCAAGTTTTGATTTTGGCTTTCCATTAGGAATTAGTAGATGGTTGGATTAAAAATGTGGGCGAAACCTTACTGTCGTTCTTTTCTAGGCAACAAAAAAACTTACAAATAAAATTCAATAAGTCGTTCTTAAGTTATCTTAAAAAAAGTTGTAAGAAATATAGTAAAACAAAAACAATATTATATAAAGATACTCCAGTTCCATTGAGTGAATCAATAAATATTAATTATGAACATTTCATTTCAAACAATTTGTTTACTCAAGTCTCAATGTTTCCTGCGGGGCTTTGTCTTTTTTAATTTATTTTCCTCTTTTTGTATTGCTAATGCTTTGGCAGAAGATTATGAGAAAAGAATATCATCTGATTCAGTTATGCTTGGGACAATTGTTGTGGCGGCAAAGCGTGTTGAATCAGAAGAAGGGCGTATTGCCGAGAATGTGACTGTCTATACCAAAGAGGATATTGAAAAATTATCGGCAAGTAATTTGGGCGAAGCAATTAAATATATGCACGGGGTTGATATTTCTGTTACTAACCAATTTGGGCAATCAACGGCTTTGAGTATTCAGGGATCGGATTCACGGCAAGTTTTAGTAATGATTGATGGAATCCCCTTTAATACCCAACTCTCGGGACAGGCAGATCCAACGATTATACCTGTGGAACATATTGAACGCATTGAAGTTATCAAAGGTGCCTCTTCGAGCGTTTGGGGTTCAAGCTTAGGAGGCGTTATTAATGTTATCACAAAAGATGTTGGAGATTCTGTTACTCCTAAGGGAGAGTTTAAAAGTACTTTTGCTGAATTTAGCACAACAAGGAATAGCCTTGAACTAGCAGGGAAAATAGCAGAATTGGGTTATTTTATGTCGGGAAGTTATCTTGAGACAGATGGAACTAAATCACGCTCAGATGTTCAGGAGAATAAGATTTTTAGTAAGCTTTCCTATCCCTTAGGAGACGACGCGAAGATAACAGGTTCATTCGGATATACCGGGGCTCATGTTCACGACGGTGTTAACTTCGATGATACATGGGTTTCAATGCCTTATATATCCCGATATGGAAAATTAAGATTGGATAAGCATGATATTGATTTTGATTTCAAGGTTGCTTATAAATATAATGATCAGAATGTTATTGGCGATACGTATATTGCTTCGACAGGGGATCTAAGCAGTTCATCGGTTAGTAATAACACATATCATGGAATTAGTTTGAATGGCAGCTTAAACTTCAGAGCCGATGATATGTTTGTTTTTGGTTCAGATTTCGATTGGCATGAATTAAAATCATCGAATTACCTGGATACCAGCAAACGTATTAGTATGCAGGCTCCCTATATGAACTATACCTTAAAGTGTGATAACTGGGATTTTATTCCAGGGGTGAGGTTTGATAGCAATCAACAATTTGGTTCTCAGACAAGTCCGAGTTTTGGTATGATTTATCATTTCACTGACACTAACAAAACTTTAATCCGTGGAAAAATTTCACGCGCATTTAATGCCCCTCCATTAATGTGGATTTATAATAATGACCCTTCGCTATGGGTAGGCCCCAATCCTGATTTAAAAGCCGAACGGGCAATAGTCTATGAGATTGGGTTTGAGACTAAAATGTTTCCGTCGTTGGGAATGCAACTTGATTTATACCGCGCTGATGTAAAAGATGCCTTGGCCCTTGTGTTTGATGGAGGAGTGTATAAATATGACAATTTCAGGAAATTCAGGCGCCAAGGAGCAGAGCTGTCTCTCAAGTATGAGGTTAATGATGATTTAATGTTGTTTGGAAGCGGTACTTTTACGGTTGTTGAAAATAGAGCGACAGGAAAGATAGTCCGCGATGCTGACATCGCAAGGCAAAGTTTTTCTCTGGGCGGGAGCTATAAGAATGAAGGTGGCTTCGGTTTTAATCTATATGGCTATTATAAGCGCCGGAACTCTGATCCAGGTGAGGTGAATGACCGAAAATTTATATTTGATGCGAAATTTACTCAAGAATTTAAAGATGTGAAAGACAATATAGATTTAGAAGTCTTCCTTAATATACACAATCTCACCAACAGTAAATACTGGTCAAACCCTGCCTATCCATTACCCAAGCGGTATTTTGAGTGCGGATTCTCGGTGAAATTCTGAAAACCACAAATTCTCAGATCTATTAACCACAAGAATCCGCATTAATAATTATCACAATTAAGAAACTGTCTTTTATTATCCATTTTCATGAGATATAATAGGTGCCAAAAAGTCAGTTAGAGAAGCTATTACCCTATTTGTAAAATTCTGAACTGATATAATGTAACAATTACATCGTTTTAGGCCACTTAGAATAATGTCAGTTAAAAAACGAAAAAACACAGCATTTTTTATTCTTATGATAATTTCAACAATCACATTTCCTCGACATATAAAAGCTCAAGATAAACCCGTTTATAAAAACAGAATTTTTTCTGCGAATCAATCTTTACAAGAAAATCGGCCGCCACATCGCAACCATCCTTATGGCGGAACCATTATCTGGGGGGCCAGGCAAGAGCCAACAATTATTAATCCTATTTTAACAACGCATACTGTTTCACTCGATTTGATGAATATAATTTTTAATCATTTAATTAGAATAAATTCACAAGGCGAAATTGAATCCTGTTTGGCCAAGAGTTGGGAAATTTCTACAGATGGTTTAATGTATACTTTCTACTTAAAAAGAGGAGTCAAATTCCACGATGGTATAGAATGTACATCTGAAGATGTCCAGTTTACATATAGACAATTAATTGATTCCCAAAACAATTCTCCTTATCGGTTTCACTTTGAATTGATACAAGAAATTGAAGTCCTCAACAAATATGCATTGAGAATTATTTTATCAAAACCTTTTCCGCCTCTTCTGTTTAAATTAGCTGCTAGAGAGATAGTTCCAAAACATATTTTAGAAGGAGAAGATTTGAAAAAGACTTCCTTCAATTATCATCCAATCGGCACAGGCCCTTTTAAATTTAAGAGCTGGGATAGAGAAACTAATCAGATTGAGCTGGTTGCCAATCCTGACTATTTTGAAGGCAGACCCTATTTAGATAAGATTATTGTGAAGATTTATCCCAATAGTTCGCAATTATGGTCGGCAATTATGAGACAGGAAATTGATTTG
>JAGLNJ010000084.1 GCA_023139575.1 Candidatus Omnitrophota bacterium
CGCCCTTTGCTGTCAGCATAATAACTGGAATATCCTTAATGTCCGGGTCCTCTTTGATGAGGGTCAAAATTTGGTATCCATCCATTTCCGGGATCATGATGTCTAACAATACGAGATCCGGTTTCTTTTCTTTAATCAATAATATCCCATCTTTACCGTTATGAGCTATATTGATGGCATAACCCTCTGTTTCTAACTCAATTTTCAACAACAACGTCATATCGACTTCGTCATCAATGATTAAAATTTCTTTGGACATGATTTCTATTTCAGTTTTTAGGTATAGTAAATGAAAATGTTGATCCCTTGCCAACTTCACTTTGAACACTCATGGAACCGCCATGCAGTTCAACTAATGATTGGGCAATATTAAGGCCGAGCCCTGTCCCTTTTTCACCCGGGCCTTCTACACGCTTAATTTGTTTAAATTTCTCAAACAACTTATCAAAATCTTCTTTGGCAATACCAGGTCCCGTATCGCGCACGGAGAACATAATATAATCTTCACCAGGCATCATAAAAATATCAATAACACCTTCATCCGGTGTGAATTTTACGGCATTATTGATCAGATTGGAAAGAATCTGTAAAAACCGCGTTTTATCAATAGCTAACATAGTAGCTTCTGTGGGAATAGAATATGATAATTGAATCTTCTTTGTGTTGGCCTTGAGTTGCCATCCGGCGCAGCATTCTTTAAATAATGGGTTTATATTTGTTGTTTCTTTATGGACGTCCATACGACCGTCCTCGATTTTTGCAATATCTAAAATGTCATTAATGAGACAACTCAACCGGTCAAGATTATTACTGGCCATATTGAGGATTTCTTCCTGCTTGGCGGTAATATCACCAACTTTCTTGCGGACTACTAAAGAAAGGGCTTCACGGGATATAGCCAAGGGCGTGCGCAACTCATGGGAAACGGAAGAAGTAAATTCTTTTTTTATGGCCATGGCCTGCTCCATTGCACGTTCGGCAAACTTTCTTTCGCGGATATCACGAATGATACCGATGGAACCCGTAATATTTCCTTGAGCGTCTTTCAAAATACTAATGGATATATCGACATCAATAAGGTTGCCTTGCTTGTTGATTATTTGGGTATCGAGGTGATGTTGCATTCCCATCGAGCGAATATCCAAAGAACGTATGCGTTCCCATTCTTCATCTGTATATAAATCCTTTACAGGTTTGTTAATGAGATCTCCTTCGCTAAAATCAAGCAAATCAATGATGAAAGCGTTACAGGCAATTATTTTCTCGTCTTTATCGGTCAGTGTTATTCCCACCGCTGAATTCTCAAAGATTGTGCGAAAATGAGCTTCTTTCTCATCCAGCATTTGCTGCAAGGCCTCTTCATAATGTTTGACAAGATCCCGGATAGAGACAATGCCGACAATGCGCCCATCCTTTGAAACTGGAACATGCCGTACATTCAGGTTCCGCATGAGATTAATGGCTTCAACATAAGAATCCTGATGTTGAACAGTTTTCAAATCCTGCGTCATCAAATCCTTGATCTTCTTCGATAACCATTCTTCAGGCGTTTTCAAATCTAATTCAGTAAGTAAATCACGCTCAGTGAAAATCCCTTTCAGATCTCCATCAATCTTTATCAAGATTGCTCCAATATGATTTTTCCGCATAAGCTCAATAGCATTTGCCACAGAGCGCTCTCCATCAAGAAATATTGTTTGGGGGTTCATCAACAGGGAAACAGGTTTCACTTAAGCACCCTCCTTTTTTGACACCAAAAGCATTTTTTCAACGTAAAAATGAATGAATTTATCATGGTCTTTATGGTCAGCATCAATAATCATAACCCCGCACGAATAACATTCGACAGCAATCTCTTTTTTCCACATAACCTGTGCTTTGATCACAACATCACCAACATCTTCAAGTTTTAATTTAATTTCAATAGTGTCGTACTTTTTGAATAAGGCCGAAGATACGATTCCGAGCCCTTCCCCACTGATGTTGATAACAGAAGTGTCATAACTGCAGTCCGGATTTGATGACAATCGGCATTGAGCCGGCATGTCTATGTCACATCGTTCATATTGTCGCTTTTCTTGCATAATTTTAAATATTTTGTGTTCTTTTAAGTACGGCGTCTATTTTCTCTTTTAATTCCGGGGCTTCTATGGGCTTTGTAACGTAATCTTCATTAAAGAGCTGGGCAGCCATTATCTTTGACTCTTCATCAGCTTTAGCCGTTAACATAACAACGGGTATGATAGAAGTCTTATCGTTTTCTTTCAATCTCTTAATAACCTCAAACCCATTCATATGCGGCATAAGAATATCTAAAATAATCAGATGGGGCCTTAAGCTTATGGCTTTCTTTACCCCCTCTTTTCCATTCCTGGCCAAAGACACGTCATACGAATCATCCAGCAATTCCAGATTCATTTTAACAATACGGCCGAAATCAACTTCATCATCGATAAGCAGGATTTTTTTCTTAAACATTTTCGAACTCCACTTTTTGATTTGGATTAACTGTCAGGCACTTCTTCAGAAATGTCTTCAACTTTAAGATGAACATAGACTTTTGCCCCTTCGCCCTCCTCGCTATCTATGAAAAGGTGCCCTTTGTGCATTTCAATAATATTTTTACATACGGCAAGCCCTAAACCAGCACCGTCACGTGGCCCGTGAGTAGTAAAAAAAGGTTCAAAAGCTCTTTTAAGACTGGTCTCATTAAAACCCTCTCCTGTATCCTCGATTTCTATGATAACAGAACGTTCCCCTAAATCAAACCGGTCTTCTTTGCGCCTGCCAACACTATTGCCGAGTTTTTTGAGTTCAGATAAATAAGATTTGACCGTTAAAGTCCCCCCGTCAGGCATTGCTTGCACTGCATTGATAAATAAATTCATAAAGGCCTGTTCAAGCTTGGTGTTATTAATAAGAATGTCTGGCAAATCAGACTGCAATTCTTTGATGATATTGATCTTTTGGGGGTCTACAGTGGCACCAATATCGTTTAAAGTCTTCTCAATACATTTATTGATGTTTTCCTGTTGCAACAGAATTTTGGGGGATTTGGCAAAATCAACTAAACCTTTTACAATGTTATCCGCTCTTTTCACACTGAGGCGCATCATTTCCAGAACTTCCACAACATTCTCGGATTTATCTCCGAGTTTTTTGCTCAAATAATTAACACCTTGAATAATAACTCCCAGCGGATTTTTCACCTCATGGGCGACACCGCCGGCTAAAAGGCCGACCGCGCTCATTTTTTCAGCTTGAATAAGTTGGTCTTGGGTATCTTTTAGTTGCTGCTGTGTTTTGTGAATATCCTGGATCATATCTTTCAAAAGTTCCTGATTCTTCATCAAATCCTGGTTAGCCATGAGCAAATCATTTTCCATATGCTTTCTTTTGGTAATCTCTCTAATGACGTTCACAATGAGCTGCAGTTTATTGTCCTTTTTTAAGGGTTGCCATGAATGGGTTATCCATTTTTCTTCGCCGGTCTTGGTCACAATACGGTATTCAAAATCTTCGCCACGCTCGCCTCCCAGAGCTCTCTTTAAAACTTCATAAACTCTCTCCGCATCTTGTGGATGGGCAATCCAAAGATTTTTGTTAAGCAATTCTGCTGGCTCATATCCCAAAACGGCTTTACAGGAAGGACTGATATAAGTAAGAGTTCCATCGGGACGTGTCAGCATAATGACTTCGTGAATATGATCAATTATGCTTTTGTACTTTTTTTCACTTAATTCCAGGTATTCCTCAGCATTCTTTCTTTTCAAGACTTCCTGGGCAAATCCTATTTTGAAGAACGAATCGCGTTTCATGTTTTCACTCATATCATTAAAAAAATCGACTAATTCGGACATCTCCTGAATAGATTGCTGCTGGTCTGAGACTTCCAATTCTCCTTTATGAAAAAAATGGACTATTGTGTCCATCAAACGGCGAAACGGAAGAATAATGTTGATTTTAAGCAGATAAAATAGTGTGAAACAAAATAAGGCGACAACCAGCAAGCCTAGAACCAAAGTCTTGTTGCGATATAAAACTAAATTTGCCGTGAGGGCTTCAGGAAGAAGAGCTATCTGGACAATGCCAACCTGTTCTTCTGCGACAATACGCAAGGGAGAGGAGAAAATAATCAGCTTTTTTCCAGAAGGTAATTGTGAAACGAACATCGACTGGGTTGGAGCATTAATAGCTTTTTTTGTTACATCATCATCATATGTAATACCGACATTTTGCGGGATGCTATGCGCAAGAGAAACACCGTTATTATCAATGAGGGCACAATATTGGGCGAAAGGAATGCTGTCTTTTAAACTAGAGCATTCCTCATTAAGGCCCTTCAGCCCATGAATTGAGCCGTTGTTATCAAGATTAGTAATAACCGACAATTTAAAATCAGTGATTTTATTGTATATCTGAGTAACCGCATTTTGATAATACAACGATTCGGCGTGTTTAATATGATAAATGTATAGCATTCCCAGAAAAATAGATAGAGAACTAATACAAATAATGAGAATTTTCTGGCTAAGACTGAAATTGAGATATTTCTTCATATATATATTTATTCTATAAGTTTTTTACAATATAACTATACCATCAATATATGTCAATATATTTAGAAAGAATTTATCTAGAGAGATGTTATGAGGTTTATCCTTCGAAAGCTTACTCTGCTGTATCACTAACAAACTGAAACGATGTTGCGATCTACCAAATCAGACAAATAGTGCTGCACATCTGATTCAGCTTGTGTCGACTCAACATTATATTCAGCTTGCAGGTTATTAATGAGGTCACCCAGTGATTTTGGCGCTTCAAGGTAATCCCAGATACTGGCCCCGCTTTCATATAAAATATGAATTTTCTTTGTATCAGGCGTCACGACGACAACTTTATCATCGATTTGTTGCCAGGCTGTTTTGGGGTTCCGAGAAAATTTTGTTTTTTCCAATACCATCAATGACCTCCTCTATTGAGTTAGACGCGAATATATTCACCTCAAATCCTGGAGTATTTTCAGTGAGTTCACGGCAATTGTCCAGCAATAATTGATTTACAGACAGGTTCTTGTCAAAGAAAAAGATGTTTTCCATTAATTTTACAATAACAGTGAGCTTATCTACCGGCTGATGACCAGTCTGAAGCTCTTTATTGAGAAATAATAAATATTGTAAAGGCGCCGATTTAACGGAAATAGATCCTTCATATTCGCCCGTAAAAGGTGTTGCATGCACGCGATAATCATTACCGATTTTACGAATAAGCGTCAACTCATCATTAAGGACTGAGAGATTTGTGGCTCGTCGAGCTGTTGTCGTTTTTCCGCTCGATGAAGGGCCGCTAAAAACATACCCTTGCTTATTATAAATGAGGCCGGCGGCATGAAGGAGAAATCCCCGGTGCTGAACGGCAAGCAAGGAATATAAAATCCGTAAAAAAGTGTTGAATACTGTAATTTCCAGGCGACTCTCCAACTTGACTTTCTTTGTGTTGAGGCATATCTCAGCATTGAAATCTTCACTTCTAAGGAAATAACACCCCTCCTTCTCCTCCAATATAATTTCGTCAAAATTCTTGTCAAATGGGCGTTCAAGTATTTCAATAACGATAATTTCTTTATTCGTCGCGGCATTTTCAAAAGAGGCGTATTTGTTTTTCAGGATTTGAAAGAAAATTTTATTAGCGCAATGAAATGATACACAAATACCGGCTATGGAAATATTGAATGAATAAGAAGGATCCATCATGGATTTTTAGTTAAAAATGCCGGTTTAAATAAATAAAATATTTTCCTCAAGGCAGCGAACATTATATTAATAAACCGTTTAATATAAGTCAAGGTATTGCGTTGTGACGACGTATTTGGAAATTTTGATTTTGAGATAAAGATAATTTGACATAGCGCCCTCATTTTTCGGGCAAAAGTCTTTATGGACAAAAAAGCAAGAATTTCGCCGGAAATTGCACGGCGTTCATTTTTTTGAAGATAATATATAGTTTTTTTGTCTACCAGGTTGAGTTTATATGATTGAAGAGTATTTTTAGCCTCTTTCGGAAGGATATAAATTTTATGAAAATCGACAAAATTTAAAACATAGACAAGCGGTTTAAAATGCCCCAGTTGTTCGGCGCGATCAAACAATTTTTGCCAAACAAATGGTCTATGAGCATCATTTAAGAGGAAATAAATATCCATAAACCAGATCAACCTTTCAAAGGAGTGCCAAAGCATATGATCTGCCGTACAAATTAAAGCATCATAGGTATCAAGAAAACGAACATACAAAAAATCATTAAATAATTGGGATCTGGACCATAGTTCTTTATTATTTGGAGAAATCAAAGACTGCATTGATTTAACCCTCCAAAAATTGGCTGCGTCAAGGTGGATATCGATATAAATCCCTTCCTTGAAGTAAAAATATGGGTAATTTGGGTAAGAATCATACCCTAAACAGCTTAAACATGACTTGGCTTGTGGAAAATCACTTTCGCTTATTACAAAATCGAGGTCAACCATAGGCCTTGCCCCCAAAGAGGGATAAATCTTATTAAATAAGCTGCCCCCTCTTATCAACAAGGAACGGATTTTTTTTTGATTAAAATGTCGGGATACAACGTATAATTCTTTTTCTAAAATGGTATTGCGACCATAGTTAGTTAAGAAATCAGTTTCAAGGGCCTGCCTGGCGTTCGGTTCAATCTTGGATAAAAGGTTATGTATGCCGAGGTTATGGAAAATCAAACCGGAGAGGCCTTCAGCATAGCATTTTTCAACAAATATCGGCCAATCTTCACCTGTGAGATTCTTAAAGGGATCTGAATTCATTTGACGGTATTCAGGAACCATCATTTTTAGTAACAGGTTTGAGATATATTGGGAATTATTATTTTTTTTCATCTGAAAACCCTTACTTCATAAGTAGAAATTTATATTCTACCGCTGGTCAACCCAGGATTATTTTAAATCCTCTGAATTGGCTATTGACCCTCTATAGGTGTTTGGTGCACTCGGGTCCTTACGGATCACAGTTACCTGTTTTTTAAAATAAAGTCAAAATAGATACGATGAAATAATTTTATTTTTACAACTTTAAAAGATTATTAGAAATCTTCGACGGGTAAGTTTTTTCCCTTGACAACGGGGGCCTTATAGGTGTTATAGGTTTTTATTTGGATATTTTATTGCCCATCGTTGTTTGTTTGTTTCCCAAATATATTTTTGCATTTTTACAACTTCTTTTTTGCCACAAAAAGTATACTCGTATTCAGTTGTAATCAGAATTTCTTTTCCTGTTTTTTCTGCCTCCTCAAGACTAAAAGCATATTTTTCTTTTAGATCTTTTTTTGTTGAAAAATATCTGTCGCGAACATCGCGAGGAGCCATGTACATTTTTTCATCAAATAGAACAAGAGAAAAAGTTGTATTGTTGTAGATAAAATTAATTTTAATTGTTAAATCCTCGAACGCATTGTCTGACACATTTGCATAATTGATGCGCGTATAATGAACTTTTTCTTTCGTTTTTTCATCTATGGGGTAGGTATCCACAATAGCCAATTTTAGACGAGGTTTTTGGCTGAGATAAAAAGACTGGTTAGTTATCCAATAGCTATAAATAACGAATGTAGCAGAAATAAATGCTGCAATACATGCCCACACTTGAATAACGTTTGATATTTGATTGTTATTTACAATAGAACACTTTACAATGGCTAAATGTGCTATTATGCCTATTATTAGTAATAGAAAAGTAAGAATTATTGGTATTTTCATTTTTATCCTCCTATAACATTCAAACTCACCTGACTGTTACCCGACGCCTTTCGGCGTCGGGTAACAGTCAGGTGTAGTGCGTCGTTAGATGTCTCATTTTCCATTTTCCAAGTTTGATGCCATGTTCTTTTCTTTGTTTTCAACATTTCGCCAAAGATCATCCTCGTTCAGTTCAATGTATTCTAGTTTTCCTCTCTTTGATGCAGATTTGTCATATGGAAATATATCAATAACGAGAAAAAATATAGTTTTATTATTGTGTTGCACAAAAGGAGTCATTTGAGCTTGATTAGCAAAAGTTAGTTTAAGATCCTCTTCACATGTTTTAAAAATAACTAAGAATCCTATAGGCTCATTAAAATCTAACGTGTAGGTGTATATTTGTCTGAATCCCTTAGCAATATATTCCTTGTTTTTACTTTTTTCTGGATTAAATATTTTTGCATCAGCGATAAGTGGCTCTTTTGTGGTTTGAGCTGATACCAAGTCAACTTCTCCAGAAGCAGATGTTGGCTCAATGGAAAACTCAACACCTTGATCCTGTAAGTATTCATACAAGTGTAGCGCTAATAGTTTTTCTCCTCTTTGTGTATTTTTGAACCAACTTTCGTAAAGGTTTTCCCTCTGGAACCATTCACATTTATGCTTGTATTTGCGAAGTAGCGCTAAAATAACCCCACTATCATCAAGCTTTTCATCTAGATATTCATAAAACGGCTCTATGAAAATATCCTTAAATGCTTCTAAGGCTTCATTATGTTTTGATTCATTACTATAATTATGCGCTATTTGAATTTCAATATTGTTGTTTTGAGATTCCACGCATTTTTTGATTACTAAATAAGATGCCGATGCATTTTCTTCCTCAGAATCAAAGACGACTGTAGCTCTTGATGAAAATAATTTTTCTACATCATCTTTAACTAAAGCTGATTTAGTCTCAAGTTCATCCATAATTCCAATAAACAACTGCTGATTATTCAGAAACCCCCAAAATTGTTTAAGAACAAAATGGAATACCTTGCAATCACTGGAATTTATACGGCGAACTCTTTTTTGAAGTTTATAACGTAAATTTTGAATATATTCTTTATCCATTTATCTATATCCTTATTTTTAACGACATTTCTTTTAGCGTTTCCTCGAATTCATTCATCGCACGTCTTATGGAACGAATAGCTTTTTTTGTTTCATTCATCAGGTCATCTAAGCGAATATTAGATTTGCAACCTCGACAAATGATTACATCTCTCAGCCGGACTTGCTTAAGTTGTATATTATTATAAAATTTACAGCTTGGACATTGGAATTCGATGTTATGGTTATCTAGATTTATCATATTGTTTTTTCATACCGGGTAAATTAGGGAGCTTACGCTCCCGTCGCCCCCTCAGAACTACGCAAGCAAGTTTCCCCGCACGCAGCTCAAGCCCTTGTAAGGTTCACCTTTACGCAAACCCGGCAGTTAAACTGTTAATATTTATTGAATAATAATTTCTGAATGTCCTTCGCATCTTGAAATAGTCTGTATACTTTGTGTCAAAAGGATTTGCTTCCCCTTTAATTTTTATATACCTGACTAATTTTATGCGATAAGGTTTGAGCAACTCTAAAAGTTTCATTTTTCCACTTCTGTCTTTGCTCCAGTAGGAGAATATCCATCCGTTTTTAAGATTAATAAACTACCCCGCAACAGAGCTACGAGGTATTTGACTACGGTTGATTTTAGATTCCGTCAAACATTTCCAGTTGACCTCGATAAATTTGGCGGTAATCCTTACCTTGCTCTGCCACATACTTTTTGATAATTTCTTCATTTGCATATTGTCCAACTGTATTCATATAATATCCACTTGTCCAAAACTTACCACCCCATAGTCTCTTTTTAACTTCAGGATGATTCTTGAAAATTTCTTTCGCTGTTATACTTTTTGTTATCTGTACTATTCTTTGTGGCAGCATCATCGGAACACTTTGAATCAGAAAATGAACATGATCTTTATCCGATCCTATCTCAATGTATCTTATTTCATACCACTTACTTATTTCATTGCACGTCCTTTTTAATGTTTCTTCTACTTTTTCACTAAATACTTCTCTTCGATATTTAGCTGGACATACCAAATGGTACAAAAATAATGTTTTGTTGTGTCTTTTGGTAATATGCTCGCTCATCGCGAGCATATTTTACCACCCCGCAGCAATGCTGCGAGGAATTCTTTCGATTAAAAATACGCTGATTATTGCTGGAATTTGGCAAGAAATCGCCCTAATTGAAAAAATTAACTGATTAAGTTCGTATTTGCTCTATAATAACAGCAAATGGATAGTTCGTATAAGCAGGCTTTTTGTACAAATTGTCTATTTACCCCACCTTGATCGGAGCTATTTTAAACTTATCCAGGGGATATCCCCAAAACTTTTATTTCATCTGAAAATCCTTATTCTCATCCCCTTTTGTGTCCAAGGGCATGTAGGTTTCATGATGAATCATTCATTGGATGGTTGTCGGCCTTCTGATTGCACGGCGCATCCACCCCAGAAACGGGTATAACGGTGACAGCAATAATGTCAGGTACGCATAAAAAAAAGCAAAAATTCTTTGCAGAGCTGTTTCCAGATTTACGGCCCGGTTGTTTTTGTATTTTACAATAACTTTGCCGACAATTTGATCGGCAGTCACTTTAGCGTCGAACCCAGGCAGGGCGTCGGCTTTGGTTTGAACGTGATTAAACCCTCTGCGTAATACTCTATGACAAAGAACACATTTGTCCGCATAAGTCAGGATGATATCCCCGGTATAAATCTTGTTAAAAGAAACGGCTTTAACCGCTACGGTTTGACCATCTTGAAGTAACGGCCACATTGAAAGACCTTTGACCCGCAACATGATATTTTTTTCCGTAATTAACGACGCTTTAATCTGATTGATTTTTATATCTAAGATGGAGTCTTCCATGAGGGGAACGTAATTCTAATTAATGAAATGGCGATGAGGTTGATTATGGATATTCAAAAAAAGAATATCAAAGGATATTAAGGCTTTTTTTCACAACAGAAACCAACACATCTGCCTGAAATGGTTTCTCCAGGTATTCAGCAATATACTCCTCTTTAATCTTTGCGCTGGTGAAGCCGTCAGGACTTTCACCCTTCAATTTTGAGCAATCACGATCACCCCAGCCGCTCATAAGAATTATGGGGATGTTTTTTGTGCTGTCACGTGTCTTTAGACTGTCAATAATGCTGGGGCCGTCTCTCAAAGGCATTGAAAAATCAACCATCACAACATCCGGTTTTTCGTTATCACACACTTCCTCCACAGTATTCACATCTTCAATGATGATGGCATTGAACTCATCGGTTAATTCTAAATTGAGTTTGATTAATTGGCATAAGTCTTTTACATCATCAATAATAGCTACTTTATATTTTTTATCCATAATCCCTCCAAAAAAAATTCTTTAATACATCAAATCTTTTAATTCACTTTTGGTTAAATAATCTTTAATATAAACGGTGGGTGCTTTCTTTAAATCTATAATCCTGGTCATTTCTGAACCGTCTTTATTAACATTGTAAATAATTTCAACGATGGGTTTAAAAGCCTCGCCGATATTTCTTCCAATGACCATGCCCTTTTCCCCTGAGCTTAATTTGACATAACACCCGATGGGATAAGGACAACACAATCGTTCAATAAAAGCCCTGACACCTCTCGGGCCAAGGATTTCTTTTGCTTTAATAACCGAATTAAGGGCCTGATACGGCTCGATGGCCTCCCGGTAGGCTCTCGGGTGACTTAAGGCATCATAGATATCTGCCACACTGATTATTTTTACAAATTCATCAATGGAATCGCCCTTCAGTCCACACGGGTAACCTGATCCGTCTTGCCTTTCGTGCAATTGATACGCAATTGTTGCGATACGCGGGTTGATATTCTTAAATTTTTCAATGACCTCAAAACTGACTGAGGTGTGATTTTTAATCTGTTCTTTTTCTTCTTCGGACAATGGTCTTGCTTGATTATAGATGTCTGTATATTTCACCATACCTATATCACCTAATAAAGCGGCGCTTCCCAAATCGACCAGTTCAGGTTTTTTGTATCCCATTCCAATGCCGACCTCAATGGAAATAATCGCGACATTAATGGCATGATTGTAAATGTAATCCTTTTCAGAAGGCAATGATATGAGTCCAACGATATTATCATTATTCAAAAGTTGTTGATCTGCAAATTGTTCCATGAAAAGAGGAACTTCTTTATCATCTTCAATAGGAGAAATATTATTTTTAATTTTGTTATAAAGGTTTTTAACAAATTCTATTACCTTAATATACAGATGAATGGCTTCTTCATTGCTCATGCCTGAGGTCCTGTCTAAAACCGGTCTGGAAATACGCAACCCGTGTTTAAAATTCATTGGTTCACTTTGCCTGGAATGTGCCGTTCGAGGATCCTCCCGGGAAGGGGGTTGGGAAGAAGCAGGCGTGACGGATGGCGTAGCACCTGCCGGAGTGTTTTCTTGATGGGCATTATCCGGCTCTTGAGGCCGCTTATTGCCTTCTAATTTTCTTTGCTCTACTTTTTTTAAAATATCAGACATTCTTACCATAGGTCAGAATCCTTTATTCACAAGATTATAATACTCTAGAAATATTATACGAAAAATCACTGCGGAGATAAAACCCCACCCGTTGACATTGTAAAAGTTGTTGTACCTGTGTTGGTATTAATCGGCGTGGCAGTGATGGTATAAAAATAAACCCCTAAAGTTTTATTATAAGTATACCCATTATGATTTCCAGTAAAATAATCAATAGTTAAATACGGCGGACTGGCACCCAACAAAAGGGATGTGTCATTCGGGTAAACACTGTTTATGGCAGAGTAATTTTCCAGGGAATTGGATATAAGTTTCAGTGTTGCTCTGGCCGCAGATTCATTGGCAGAAACTTTTGCCCTGATTAAATTTGGCATAGCTATAGCCGATAAGAGTGCGATAATGCCAACCACAACAAGTATTTCCACTAAAGAGAACGCTTTTTTATTTTTCATAATATTTTTAAAATAACAGATATTTCACAAACAGCAAAGCAACTTTTTCTAAATTTTTATAAGGTAATTAATTGTGCTTTTTCAGCTCCTTTTCGATATCCCGGATTTTATAGCCGTGAAATATTTTGCCACCGACTTTTGTAAAAGGCAACTTCCCCCCAACTGAACTGAACACTTCTCTGCCATAATCTGTTTCATTGATATCATATTTTGTGTAGGTGATTTTAAAGGCCTTGAGTAAAATTTCTAATTTTCGGCAATCCTCATTTTTTCCTGCGGTAAAAACCTCAACTTTGACACCAACATCTGCTGGAGTAAACGTGTCGTTTTCTTGTTTTTGAGGCTCTGCTTCCACAAGTTCGGGCGTCTCTTCCTCTAATTGATCTTGAACCTGGTCTAAATATCGCTCTGGAACTTTTGAATATTTAGTATTGACGTAATGAGCTTTTCCATACACATCAATATATCGAACTATTGTTGCCTCACTAATCCAGCTTGAAAAAAGGAATATAAGAAGCAGCGCATATCCTGTTTTTATAGAAAAATTATTGGACATCACACTTTGCTCCTGTTTAAAATTTTGTATCTTTATTGATCTCAAAGCCAGCCAATCGCAAATGTTGCAACAGCTCATATTTCCAATGCCCTGCATTATCAAAAGGGGTATATGTAGCATTATGCAGTGATGTGGGCAGAAGAAAACTCTTTTGTTCATAATAAAGAGAAAAGACATTTTGTCTGCCAAATTTTCCAATTAGATTCCCAAGTTCAAAAACAATATCCTGTCGCGACCTCAACCAGGAGTCTGCCGGTTTGCCGTTTTTTGGATAAACAAAATCGTCACCTGAGAGAATAACAATAGCAAATTTTACATCCGGGTACTGGATATAACGCCTGTCTGTTGACTCTGAGAAATTAAATTGGTCATGAGCTAGTATCGGCTCCAAACCTAATTTTGATAAAACTTCCATACAGGCATTATTCATTTCTTTTTTTGACCCCGCGATAACAAACACACGATTATTTACCTTTATTTCGTTGGGAATACTATCTTTGAATTGTTTAAGGGGCGTTTTCTTTTTTATCTCAATATCTGTCATTTTCTTTTCCATCTTCGGCAACTTTTTGCGGGCGATAACAAAAAAGTAGTTGCCGAAGGACAAATATTGAATACAGTCTAAGGAAAAGGCATCTTTGTCTTCATCCGGCAAAGACTTTTTGGCTTTTTTGTTTTTTGAGGACTTTTTCTCCCCTTGATTTTCAAGAGCCATCTTTTCTTGTAAATCAAACGACACTGTTTCATCTTCAATAATTGACTCAGCATCCGTATCTTTTAACTCAACCCCATTATTCGCTGAAGATATATCAGATTCATCTCTTTGAGCTTCTTCATGGTCTGATTGAACTGCCTGGTTCTCATTTTCTTGTCCAGCCACTGCTGGACTTTCAGATATTACCTGTTTCTTTACAGGCTTTTGATCTACTGGCTCGTCCACTTCCGTGTCTTCATTATCTGACTTATTGTTATCAACAGGATTAGAAAAAGCATCAGGGCTTCCGGTGTTATCTTCTATAATAATTGGCGGCTCATCAATCGCGGCCGGTTCTTCTTCAGGTGTACCGGGGATATCTTCAAGTGAAGAAGAATCGGCTTCGATAACAGGCAGGGTGTCTGCCGCGGCATCCATAATATCGTCGATGTCATCTCCTTTATTACTGTCCAGACTTGGCGATTCAGTTGCCGCTGATATATCATCCGTTATTATCTCATTATCAGGTTGCTCCTCTGTATGCTCAAGGGGTTCCAGTTCTTTATTCAATAAATCAGTTTTATTCTCTTCTGAAGGATCAATCTGGTGACGAGGTTTTTCATTTTCAAAAACTTCTTCAGGAGATTTTTTCGTATTAACCAGATTGTGAAGTTTATTTATTGTCGAATTGATTAAGGGCATCCCCAATTTTTTCTTTGGTTTTTTCCGAGTCTTTTCACACGGCACATCTGCTGCCTTTTCAGTACCGACGTTATCAACAATTGGCTCAGAAGTGGAGGCTTCGTCAATTTCAGTCTTCATGGAGTCAGAAATAACGGAATCATTTTTTTGATAAATTTGCTCTATGAATTTATGATCGTCGGATTTGTATTGATCGTCCGCGTCTTTGCTTTCGATAGGTTCAGAAATAGGTATAACTTGATCGGTTACAGACGTGTTGCCATCATTCGGTATTGATTGTTCCACTGAACCTTCAGAATCAGAAAACGGATCTTTTAGGTGAGGCGGTTCTTCGTCAATATCTTCCTTCGTCTGATTATTTCTTGAGAACAGCTGGCTGGCTTTGCTTATGGCCTTGCCGATGAATGATAAAGGTGTTTTTTTCTCCGGCGTAGACTCGTCTTGTGACGATGGCATCATATCACGGTCAGGAAAATCGACATGTTCATCGCTAGTGTCTTGTTGTTCAGAATCAATACCAGCCTCTTCAAGATTCGGAATTTCATTATCCAAATCACTAATATCTAAAGCTTCTTCCTGTTGATCGCTTAAACTGGTGGGTAGCTCATCATCATCGTCTAAGGGATGTTCCTGCGATGATTGCTCGAAAGATTCATTCGTGTCGTTCGGAATTGGCAGTGATGGATCCTCTTCAGACTCTGGAGTTGTATCTGCGGAATCATCGGCATTCTCTTCAGCATATGATTCGGCAAAAGGAGATTGTTCGGACAAGACATCAACCAGCTTTATCTCTTCATCAGGAGAAGAAATTTTTTTTTCTTGAGGGTTTTGTTTGCGTCCGAATTTCTTGAAAAGTTTTTTGGCAAAATTACTCATATCGTTCAAATAGAAAGTCTATATATATTTAGAGTATAACATATATATAAACAAAAAATAAACTCCCTCAACATATCTTTTTTACCTGGCAACGATCCCTGAGGCGCCTTTGTCCGTTACTTTTTTTAATTGAACAGGCATGATAATATTCGCCAGGTTCTTTCGGGATTTCGCGTATACCCGGACATAATTGTCCGTGAGTCCGCTCCATACCCCTTCTTTTTTCTGTTCAAAAAGGACATCGACTGTTTTATCCATGAGTGTTTGGTGATAAATTCTTCTTTTTTGGGTGCTGAGTTCACGCAGCAATTTACTTCTTCTGATAATATCTTTCTGATCAACAGGATTTGATAAAAGCCGGCTTTTTGCCTTATGCCGCAGGGAATAACTAAAAACATGAAAATAGCTTACGGGGGCTTGCTGCAAAAAATTATAGCTTGACTGAAAGTCTTCTTCCCTCTCTCCTGGAAAGCCTACCATAACATCAGTGCCGATGCAGATATCCGGCACTTTTTTATGGGCCATTGAGATGAATTGGAAAAATTCCCGGCTGGTGTAACGGCGGCGCATGCTTTTTAAGATGCGATCACTGCCACTTTGTAATGGTATGTGCAAATAACGGCACAATTTCTTCTTTTTTGCCATCAAGTGGATCAAGTTTTCATCAATAGTTGTCGGCTCAATAGATGAAATCCGCAAACGTTTTAGTTCTTGCAATTCAATAAGTTTTTTCACTACCTCGTTAATGTGCTTATTCTGGCACGAATATTTGCCCACATTTATCCCGGTTAAAACAATTTCTTTATAACCGGCATCTATCAGCCTGGCGGCTTCAAGCATGATATCGTTAAATTTTCGACTGCGGGATCGTCCTCGTGCATAAGGGATTTCGCAATAGGAGCAAAAAAAGTCGCAGCCGTCCTGAATTTTTAAATTCGCACGGATATGGCTTTTGTCAATTCCTGAATAATTGATCGTAAAATCATCTTTTTTGATCGGTGGGACCAGCACTTGCGGACCCTTTTTACGGTAAACTTTTTTAATAATATCAACAATATCTAATTTAATTTCATTCCCCACAATCCAATGTACATTGGGCAGCTCTTTAAGAAGTTCTCGCTGCACTTGGGCTTGACAACCGATTAGAGCGATCCTGGTTTTCGGATTAGTGCGGAGAATACGAGATATTAAACGGCGCGTATCGGCATCCCCACGGGCTGTGACAGTACACGTATTGATAATGGCAATATCGGCTGGTTTATCAGGGAAAACTTCTTTGAACCCTTTATCAAAAAAGGAATTTTTAATGACGGCAGTTTCGGATTGATTGAGTCTACAGCCAATGGTATGAAATGATATTGTTCGCATAATTTTCCTGACAAAGAATTAATATATTTTATATTATTAAATATTATTAAATTAGTATATTTGCATTGTCATTAAAATCAAGTATAATAATTAACGAAAAAATAAAGTTATAAATATGCCTACTATTTATATTTCAAAAAAACTTGTTATTATCGGATTATCAATCATTCTTGCCGCTTGGTTTCTTGTGGGGCGAAAAACAACCTTTTTAGAAAAAATTGGTATTATTTTAAGCATTGTTCTGATTTATGCTGCTTTAAAATATTTTTCTGGTTCCTCAATCGAAGAAATTCTTTCTCCCATCCTTCAAAAATAAAATGAAAATCGGTTCACTCAAAATTAATCACCCGTTATGCTTAGCCCCTATGCAGGATGTAACGGATCAGGCCTTTCGCCTCATCTGCAAAAAATTAGGTGCAGATATTGTTTACACCGAGTTTACCAGCAGTGAGGCCATCATCCGCAATGTCCCGCGTGCTATACGCAAAATCAAAATTACCGACGCCGAGCGCCCCATAGGGATTCAGATTGTCGGGAACAATATACCAGCCTTAACAGAAGCCGTCAGGATTTCTGACAAGTTTAAACCTGACATCATTGATATTAATTGTGGCTGCTGGACGAAAAGACATGCCCTGCGCGGGGAAGGGGCCGGTCTGCTCAAGGACATTCCCCTACTTGAACGCATCATTAAAGCTTTGGTAAAAGCCACCAAGACCCCAATTACCGTAAAAACAAGATTAGGCTGGGATAAAAATGACATTGTTATTCTTGATTTGGCTCAAATGGTGGAACAATCCGGGGCTAAGGCCTTGACCGTTCATTGCCGTACGCGCACGCAGAAATATAAGGGAAAAGCTGACTGGAGCTGGCTTACGAAAATAAAGAAAAAAATCAGCATCCCTCTTATTGGAAACGGCGATGTGGTTTCCGTTGAGGATGTTCAGGCTATGTTTTCCACCGGTTGTGACGGTGTGATGATCGGTCGCGCGGCCGTATCAAACCCCTGGATATTCCAACAAGCCAGGCATTTTATGAAGACAGCTGAAAACATGCCTCCCCCCGGTCTCCCGGAAAAAATCAAACTTTGTATTGAACATCTCAAATTATCAGTTAAATATAGAGGTGAAACAGAAGGTGTTATTATTTTCCGGAAATTTTATAGCGGTTATTTGCGCGGCTTTTCAGGTGTAGCGAAACTGCGCGGTGAATTGATGCTTTTTAAGCAAACGGCACCTATTATCAAAAAGCTGGAGGAACTTATTTGATGAAAAAAGATGACATTATAGTTATCGGTGCCGACGGCATTAAATAATAATCAGGGTTGGTAAATAATGCGTAATTCAGAAATCGCCATATCTGTTAACAATATTACTAAATACTATCATAAATTCAGGGCTCTCGACAATGTGGAGTTCGTAATCAATCGAGGTGATTTTTTCGCTTTTCTTGGCCCCAATGGCGCCGGCAAGACCACTATGATTAATGTTATAACCGGTTTATCAAATTATCAGGCAGGAGAAGTCCGGATTTTCGGGTATGATACCATCATTGAATATCCGCAGTCGCGCCGATTGATCGGGCTTTGCGCCCAGGAATTCAATTTTGATCCTTTTTTGAAAATCGAACAGCTTTTAATTTATCAAGCAGGTTATTTCGGCATCACACCATTATTGATGAACCGACAGCAGGCTGCGATCTGGAGTTAAAATTTCTTATCTGGGATTATATCACCCAACTCAATCGCGAAGGCAAGACCATTTTTTTAACAACCCATTATATGGAAGAAGCTGAGAGACTATGTAAAACAATCGGCATTATCAATCATGGCCGTATTGTTCGCATCGGCAATAAAAAAGAAGTCCTGCAGGATAAAACCTTGCAGGATGTCTTTTTGGAAGTTACCGGCCCGGAATAATCTTTAAAGCATTTAGAGAAAAATAAATATGATTAATAATCCCATCGGCGTTTTATCATTGTCAAAACGGGAAATATCACGCTTCATCAGCGTGGCTACACAATCCCTTTTTCCCCCGATCGTCACCGCTACCCTTTTTCTTTATATTTTCGGGGTGGCTATAGGGGGCCGTATCAACTTTCAATCTGAAGGGATCACGTATTTAAATTTTCTTGTTCCCGGTTTGATGGCCATGCATTTGATCACCAGCTCATATGAAAACACC
>JAGLNJ010000085.1 GCA_023139575.1 Candidatus Omnitrophota bacterium
TTTACTCTTTATAGGATGTCTTTTTGTAACCACTTATCCAAACAAATTCTTCTCAGTATATTTTTTATTTCCCACCACGGCATTTAACGCCCGCACAATCTTCCCCTGAATATTCGTTGTTATGGGCCTCCCTTTTCGCGCCTTTTGCACCTGCTTATGCGTTAACTGCTCGCTCGAGGCCCGAACAAGGGCATCATTCTTTAATGAAAGATTTTCCAACACCGCGTCAAGCGGCGGCGCGCTAAATTCTTTTTGCATGAACTATTCCCTTTTTATTATCTCCCCGTCGACAGATTCAGGACAAAACTCTCCCGGATTATCTTTTATTGTTATTAAATTCAGCTTTGAAGTCATGAAAATATTTTACACCTCTGCCGGCTTTGTGACAACCAGATAATAGGGGGCCTGTGGGCCACGCATCTAATTCATCAGTAAATAGATTCTCGTCCCGCATCATTTCTTAAATATTTTAAGGTGATGAATATACTTTTCCTTTTTTTATCTTTCTTGTGACCTTGTCCGTCTCACCTGAAAAGAGGCCGAGATCTCACCCAAAGGTCGGATGTCTTTGTGGCTTTTTATTTTACCCCTGCTACTTGCCCCTTTTTAGGGGCTGTCCTTTTCTATTACTATTCTGGCTCTACGATACAATCCCCCTCTATTTAAATCCTTTTTTTGACTAATTTTCATTTTATTGGGTATAATGCTTATCTAAATGAACCGCGGACGTCCAATTTTAGCGCCGGTAACTTTTCTATGAACTCTCACGGAAATCTTTTCTTTCATCTCTTGAAATTGATCCTCATTATCATCATCGTAGGCTTTCTCTGTGTTATTGTCTTCCAGAAATTTCTCTACATAAGCAGCGAACAAGCCTTTATCAATACAAAGCTGATCACTATGCGTTCCCCCATAGAGGGCGAGATCCATCTTGCCGATGCCGCCGTCGGATCTTTTGTCAATAAAGATCACCCCGTCTTTGAAGTTTTCAATCCCCGCTTCGGAAATACCAACAGTAATTCTCAACATAATTTTCTGAAAGCCCGGATCGATAAAATTGAAAATGACATCGCACGGGACACCCTAAACGCGGAAAGGCTCGAAACAGACCACCAGCGCTATGAAAAACTTAAAGATATCGGCGCTGTCTCCCTACAGGAGTTCGATGAGATCGATTCCTCTCTCAAGATCTTAAAAACAACGATGCAGAATAAAAAAACGCAGTTGACCTATTTAAAAGAACGGCTTGAAGAAACCAGCCATCAACTTGATCTGCTGAAAAAAAGCGTCGTATCGGCCCCTTCACATGGCGTCATTTGGGCTATTCTGAAGAAAGACGGTGAACATGTGGACGCAAACGATGAAGTGATGCAGTTGATCGACCCGGGAGCCGTATGGATCGATGCGTTTTTCAGTGAACGCTACGCGGAACAATTAAAGCCGGGCGATCAAGTCCTTGTTAATCCCATCGGCTCGGATGAGAGCCGGACGGGAGAAATTGTTTTTATAAGGGGCGGCAGCGGAAGGATCACGTATGATTCTGCCATTGAAATACCTCCCAAGGCCATAAGCAGACGCTTGATCGCCGCCCGGATCAAAGTCAATTGGGAAAGGCGGTTCGGCGTCTCTGAATTTTATGGTATCGGCCGCAGCATACGGGTGCGTTCTGTCCGTGAAAAATTCCGTGATTTCATTAATCAATTCCTGGTACTTCTCAATGAGCGTTAAGCAAAAATGGATGGTGTCTTGTGAAAAATTCCTTACCGGAGTGGCCGTCTTATTGATCGCCGTTTATTTCTGGCAGGAAAAGGGCCTTCTTTATGACATTCTGGGTTATTTGGAGCTCGGTTGTCTATGGATGCAGGAAACTTTCAGTCATATCGTGAATCCTGATGAAGATTGGGTTCTTTGGATGCCGACGGCTGTGTGCATTGCCATACCGGTCTTGGGAATGATCCTCTTCCCCGAACCATCCCGTCTATCGCGATATATCATTGTCGCAGTCATGGCATTGTTACACACCTTCTACATTCTGTTCCGCACCTTTTACACGCTCCGGTTTACTGACGTGGGGAGCGGTATTGCCACCATTTTATTATGGTTTTCTGAAGCACTGCTCTATCTGTGTTCATTATCCTTATATATCCAGCTGATGTTCAGCGTTGATCGTAAAGGCATGGCGGATCTCTATGAAAAGACTATCCTGTCCGGTGATTATCAGCCGTCGGTTGATGTATTTATCACCGCTTTCTCGGAACCCCTCGAGATGATCCGCAGAACCACTGTCGGATGCCAAGCTTTGGACTACAGCAAAAAGCGAGTCTATATCCTGGATGACGGGAACCGCGCCGATATAAAAACCCTGTCCGAAGAATTGGGCTGCGACTACATTACCCGTCCGCATAATGCTTATGCCAAAGCCGGAAATGTGAACCATGCCCTGATGAAAACTGATAGCGAACTTATCGCCTTGTTTGATGCGGATTGCATTCCGGTCAAAAACTTCCTGTCCCGCACTGTCGGATTCTTCCAGGAAAAAGATGTTGGTTTAGTGAGTTCGGCTCAGACCTTTTATAATGGAGACATGTATAAACATAACATCATGTCGCTTTTGGAACAGTCAAACTTCTTCCGCCATACACAAAGCGGACGGGACCGGTTTAATGCGCTGTTATGCTTCGGGACATGTTTTGTCATAAAGCGCCAAGCCATCGAAAAAGTTGGCGGCATACCTGTTGAGACATTATCCGAAGACTGGGCCACATCTATAAAAATCCAAGCCGCAGGCTATAAGACTTATATGCTCAACGAAGCCTTAGGGGCCGGAGCCGTTGCCGAATCAATGGGAGAGTTCATCCAGCAACGTGTACGCTGGGCCCAGGGGACATTGCAATCACTTTTCTGTTCAACGAATCCGTTTCGCATCAAAGGCCTATCATTCCTGCAACGCGTCATCCATAGCTATGGGATCATGCATTATCTGATCAATCCTTTTTTGATCCTGATTATCATCCTCCCTCTCTTTTATTTCTTCTTTGGCTTCTCCCCCTTTTATCCCTCCCGGGGAGGATTCTGGATATTCTTTGTTCCGTTCTTTTGTTTCAACGCGCTGGGGATTTCCTGGATTTGCAGAGAAATAACCTCTAAATTAAGCGCGCTGATAGCCGAAACCTTCATGAGCGTGCCTTTGTCCATAGCAACTTTAAAAACTCTGATTAAACCCTTTGGATGGCGGTTTCGCGTTACGCGCAAAGGGATTTACCGCTCTACGGCCGTCATGAATTGGATCCTTGGTGTCCCGTTATTATTTTTTCTTATCCTGTCTATTGTTGGTGTTGTCTACGGCTACCATACCCGGTTCTGGCGCGCTTCGGAAGAACTCTTCTTCTTCCTTTTTATCATAACAGCTATGCGCATGGTTTTTTTATGGGTCGGCCTGTACGCTTCCCATGACTTTCCTCAACAAAGAAAAGCAATGCGTTTCAGCCATTGCCTGGATTGCTCGTTTGCGGGGGACATCATGATCAAGGGTGAAACCGCTGATATTTCCGAATCGGGAATTCTGATGAAAAGCAGTACAAACATAGAACGCCTTAACAAAAATAAACGAGGCATCCTTTCGCTTAATGAGATCGGAATCTACGGCGTTCCCGCACGGCTGGTCAGGATACAGCAAGGCTCTGATATCGCCATAATTTTTGAAGAAATGCCTCTGGCAACTTACCGGCGGTTAATTGAATTCTTATATTGCCGTCCGGAACAATGGGAACATTCATCAAACCTGGACATCAAGGTCGCCCGTGCTTTTAAAAATGCTGTGTCATGGGATAAGATCTTAAAAAATAGACCGCTGGCGGCAAAAAGAGGCAAATGATATGCGGAAAATATTCAAGGCTCAATTAAATCTCCTGCTTATATTCAGCGTGACATCTCTTTTGGTTCTCAACGTCACAAGGCTTAGCCCGGGGAAAGACCTCCCCCCCGGCGACGACACCAAAAAGGATGTCGATTCATCAATCACCATTGTTTTACCTGGATCCGCAGATAAACAATTACAGCAATGCCTCAATAAAATGTTTTTACATAACAATACCCTGAAACAAATGTTTTCTACAGTAAAACGCTTGCGTTCAGAATACACCTTGTCCCGTTCCTCTATGTACCCTAAGGCCGATTTCATTGGTGTCGCCGGAAAATCGGGCGGCAATACGGTGGACACCATTTATACCGGTGATGATTTTTCAGTATCTGTGCCGGTTTCATATGAGATCGATGTCTGGAAAAAACTACGTTCACAATCAGGTGCCATTATGCGGGAAAGCGAGGCCGCAGTGTATGACCGGCAAGCGCTTTCTGTAACTTTAGCCGCTGAACTGATGGAACGGTATTATACGGGGTTATATTTAAGGCAGTTGTTATTGCTGCGGGACATTGTTGCGCAACATGCCGGGCACTTAACCAATTTGGTATCGCATAAATACGAAATGGGTATGGCCACAAAAGATGAAGTCTATACCCAAAAGCAAACCGAAAAAGAATTAGCGGCCAAACGGCTCGCCCTTGAAGAGGAACTGGTCCATATCGAACATGCGTTAAGCGTCCTTATGGGTGACCCTCCCCAAGACGGATGGCTGCGCGGCGCGTTTTCAGTGCCGTCATGGCTGAATGAGGTACCGCAAAATCTGTCCGCAGATCCGGCCACACAGCGTCCGGATCTGCTGAGCCTCCAACGGCAGATGGAATCAGCGGGATTGAAAATCAAAGCCGCCCGTGGCGCATCCTTTCCTTCGTTTTATTTAACAGGGTATTCACGCAACACAACTGAAGACATCAATGCCTTCTACAAGGAAGAAGGATTCGGCTGGGGCGCCTTTGTGGGCGTACAGTTCCCGATATTTGACGGAAAACGCCATAAGGCTACCCTTGAAATCCAACATCATGCTGCGGATGAACTCCAGGAAGAATACCATCTGCTCCTTTTAAAGGCCATGAGCGAAACGAAATCAGCCTTCAACAGCGGCAAAAATCAAAATGAAATCGTCAAAGTCTTAAAGGAGCGAAACACCTTAATAGCAAAGTCGCTTATTATCACCCAGGCTCAGTATGATGTCGGCACGGAAGATCTTTTAAAGCTGACTTCCGAAAAACAAAAATTTATACTCGCGAGAATGGAACACAGCAAACAGCAATTGCAGCTTGTCTCCAGCCGCATTCAACTGCTCCGAGCCATGGGAAAAGGTTGGTGGAAAAAATAATAATAGGGGCAACCTATTCTTTAAATTCATTGACAAACCTAATTTAAATAATTAAACTACCCCCGTTAGATAACCAGAGAAAGGAGATAGTAATGAACAAAATCGCAATCACCGTTTTAATACTTGCTTTAGCGGGGGCGGGGGCTTTCATCTATACTCGGCAGAATCAGCAAGCTGCTCAACTTGAACAACAAATACAGCTGAAAAAAGCCGCAGAGGCCAAAAGCATTGCAGCCCCACAGGAAAAACAAAGAGCTTTGGCAGAACAGGCGAAACAAAAAGCTTTGGAAGAGGCTAAAAAAATTGAGGCAGAAGCCCAAAAGGCAAAACAAATAGCTATGGAAGAAGCTCAAAAGGCCGAAGAAGCCGCCAAGCAAAAAGCTGCAGAACTACAAACAATGCTCAGCGGACTTATCGCTCAGGCAAAGGCCTTTCTGGACAGCGGCAAATTTCAAGAAGCCATTGATATGGCGAAGAATATTCTTAGCCAGGACCCGAATAACCCGGAGGCAAAATCAATTCTTGATCAAGCCATGGCTAAACTCAAGGAAGTCGCTCAAGAAAAAGCGGCATCCCTTATGGCGGAAGATCCGTCAAAGGCCCTTGGGTCACTAACCACAGGCCTTGGCAATCAGGAATGAAATAAATAGTATCAGTTCTGTGCCCTAAAAAAAGGCAACCCATATTCGGGTTGCCTTTTTTTAGTGATATTTTTTAAATAATAACCCTATCTTTTGTCCCCTATTCTTTTTTTCTTTATCTGAATACATTTTTCATATTTAAAAAATAGAGCAGACAGCGGCGGTAATGTAAGTGAGAGTGAATACTTCCTTCCATGGAACGGTACAGGTTCAGCTAACATGCCTCCAAAATTCCCGGATCCATCACCGCCGTACTCCTTTGCGCCGCTGTTTAAAATTTCCCGCCAATAACCATTGAAAGGAATTCCAATTCTGTAATTATATCGAACAACCGGAGTAAAGTTGTATACTACTAGTACAGTATCCTCCTCAAACCGTCCTTTTCTGATAAAGCTGATGATGCTCTGCTCCCAATCGCTGAAATCAATCCACTCGAAGCCGTCATTTGCAAAATCTTTCTCAAATAAAGCCGGTTGACATTTATAAACATGATTTAGATCTTTGACCCATTGCTGAACGCCCTTATGTTCGGGATGATCAAGAAGATGCCAATCCAGCCCTTTATTATTATTCCATTCCGACCATTGCCCCAATTCTCCCCCCATAAAAATAAGTTTCTTGCCCGGATGACCGTACATATAACCAAAAAGAAGCCTTAAATTCGCGAACTTCTCCCAATCCTGGCCGGGCATTCTACCAATTAAGGATCCCTTTCCATGAACGACTTCATCGTGAGAAAGAGATAATAAAAAGTTTTCAGTAAAGGCATAGCCGATGCTAAAAGTTAATTCATTGTGATGGTGTTTGCGGTGAACGGGGTCAACTGAAAAGTATCTTAACGTATCATGCATCCATCCCATATTCCATTTCATGCCAAAACCAAGGCCGCCTTCTTTTATAGGACGGGACACGTCAGGCCACGCCGTTGATTCCTCGACCGCGATTTGGACATTCGGATATTTTTGATTGGCTATGTTGTTTAATTTTTTCAAAAATTTAACAGCTTCTAAATTCTCTCTTCCTCCGAGCTCATTAGGAATCCACGCTCCCTCATTACGGGAGTAATCCAAATAGAGCATGGAGGCGCCACCGTCGACACGCAGACCATCAGCATGATATTTATCTATCCAGAAAAGAGCGCTGCTAATAAGAAAATCGCAGACTTCCACCCGGCCGTAATTGAAAATACTGCTTTTCCAATCAGGATGATAACCTTTGCGCGGATCAGAGTGCTCATACAAATGCGTCCCGTCAAAAAAGGACAAACTGTGTTGATCACAAGGAAAATGAGACGGAACCCAATCTAAAATGACCCCGATTCCGTGCTGATGCAGACGGTCGATAAGAAACATCATATCCTGAGGAGAACCATATCTCGCCGTTGGGGAAAAATATCCATCCGTTTGATATCCCCAGGAATCATAAAACGGGTGAGCGGTTAAAGGTAAGAATTCAACATGGGTAAACCCCATATATTTAACATACCGGATAAGCCCTTGAGCCATTTCGTCATATGTGGGATAACGATTTTGTTTATCGGCAAAACGATGCCATGAGCCAAAATGCATTTCGTAAATAGAAAAAGGTGATCTAAGGGCGTTGTTTTGTGAGCGTTCTTGCATCCATTTCGCATCATTCCACTCGTATTCTAAATCCCATATGATGGATGCTCGTTGAGGCGGTTTTTCGCAATAAAAAGAAAAAGGGTCGCGCTTCTCAACAGTATAATTATTATATTTTGACGTGATGAAATATTTATACATCTCCTCCTTTTGGGCGCCTTGAACAAATCCTTCCCAAAGACCGGTCCCATCCTGTCTCATTTTTAAAGGATTACTTTCTTTGTTCCAGTTGTTAAAACTCCCGATAACAGTAACCTGATGTGCGTTTGGAGCCCAAACAGCGAAGTATACACCTTTAATCCAACCTAAGTCGACAATATGAGAGCCCAATTTTTCATATAAACAGCCATGATTCCCGGCCTTAATAAGAGAAACATCTGAATCCGTAAGAAGACTATACTCACACCTAAGATTATTTAATAGTGTTTCCATACAAAGAAATGATTTTTTACAGTTTTGGAAAGTATAAAACTTTCCAAACTGCTGAAAACTCCTTTCCTAAGAACGCAAGAAGTTATGACGACCGAAGGGAGGAGTTTTCTTGAAAGTTGTGTTTAACTTTTATAAAAATTTAATGTTTGCTCGGCGATGTGGTCCCAAGAATACACTTTTTCGGCTGCTTCTCTTCCTCTACACCCCATCCAGCGGGCATGTTCAAAATTACCAAACAATGTGCCGATTCCCCACGCAATGGAATCGGGATTAGGATAAATCTTATAGCCGGTCACATCATGCCAGATCAGTTCTGAAGGCCCGCCGTTTACACTTGCTATAACGGGCTTGCCAGCGCTCCAGGCCTCAAGCACAACAATTCCGAACGGCTCATTCCTGCTCGGTACACACACACATTCACAAGCTTTGTAAAGCTCCCGTAAATTCCAGGCATCTTGATGCCCGATAAATCGAGTGGCATGAGTCACGCCTAACTGTCTTGCCCTGTCTTCAACAGCGCTTCGCAGGTGTCCGTCTCCGGCAAAAACAAACTTCGCGTTATTAAAGTGATGTAGAATTGATGGGATGGCCTCGACTAACAGATCCGGCCCCTTCTGATACACCATCCTCCCCGCAAATAAAACCATCGGATCAATATGGCCAATCCCATATCGTTTCTTGACGCCACCCGGATCACACAAAAAATCAAAATCATGGAAGTTGACACCGTTATGAATGGGTTGAACTTTCCGGTCCGGAAGATTATACATCCACATAATTTCATTCTTAAGGGCGCTGGAGACAGCAATTACTTTGTCTGCGCAAAATGTGCCATGCCGTTCATGATCCCGAATACGGGCTGACGGGCCGTCATAGAAATGATTGCCGCAGCGGCCATATTCTGTGGCATGCATCGTTAGGATTCCTTTTCTTCTTCCTTCTTTTATCCAGACCATGGCGTTAGACGTCAACCAATCATGGGCATGGACAATATCAAAACGGGCGCCCATATAGTCTTCTGAATGAAAAACAGATGATACAAAAGAACGGCACATATTGTTAACATCTTCAATAAAATCCGGATGGCCGCTGTAAGGAACACGATGATAATGGACGCCATGAATACAATCGTATTTCGCATGACTGTGCCAACCCATACGTGTAAATACATGAACCTCATGGCCCTGTCGTTCCAAGGCAGCAGCCAACTGAGTGACATGGGCGCCGATTCCTCCAACACTTATCGAATGAAGAGATTCCCAGGAAAGAAAAGCGATACGTAAAGGATTGAGTTGATACTGTTTTTCGATTTTAGGCGGAGGACATTCAGCGACGATTTGCTCCGCGAGGGAGGTCACATTATCGGGATCTTTTTCTTCACTCCGGCTCAGCAATTGTTCTGTTTCGGGAGTCATATCGTCACCGATAACGGAATTCATTTTTTGATCGCTTTTTTTAGTGACTATTTTTTTAAACATGGATGTTAACATATAACCCTCCAGTTAGCCTAAGTGATTTATTTTAAGAGCCTTATATATCAGTGATAATTTTACTAGAAATATAAAAGAGAAGCAATTAAATTATTATTATTATTTTACATGAGAGCGACTTTGATTTTTACAACACGGATCGATTACATCAATCATTGAATTATCAAACGCCGCGGGAAATTTATTCAGGAATCCCTTTTGTTCCTCCAGAAATTTCTCACCTTAAATACCCTTAACTTTGGTCTTTACAAGGGAAGTATTTTAAATTGATAAAGTCCTCTTTAATTAGGGCTCCGTCGTCCCCCAAACTTTTGCTAATCGTCTTGCCACCAACTCCCCGTTAAGATACACTCCATTATCCGCAACGGCTTGCGGATCCTTCTTTCGCGCAGCATAAAAGACATCCGCCAGATAACGGTCATACTTATCGCTTTTATACGTTCTGATAACGACAAACCGGCATTTGGCTAACCTCGCCTTAACCCAATTAAGGGCATTGATCCCGGCCGCCGTTCTTTTTTCCGGCGCGTCAATACCGCTCAGGCGCAAACGCTGACGCGTCCAAAGCCCGAAGCCGCAATCAATATTTGCCAAAAAAGTATCCGCGTCAATAATGCGCTCAATAAGCGCTTTATAAGTAAAGATCCTTTCCTTAGCAACATCCGTGGATATGATGCGGTACGCCCCATCCTCTTTGATCGAAGAGACGATCCGTTTATTAACTATCGTGAAACCCGCTGGCGGCGGCACAATGCTGTTGGCAAAACCACAATCCACCATAAACCCGCCCGCTTCCCGGTTATCCGAAGCCGCCTTGATAATACGGTAATAATAGAGAAGCCCGCGCGCGGGATCGTTAAGACACTGCCCGCTTGCAGAGGATTTGCGGGGGGTATGGATAAGCGCCTTCAGCTCAATAGTGCTCAGCTCCTCGCGCACGATCCTTTTTGCCAGAAGGTTGCGCCGGCTTTTATTTTCAATGGTGATCAAATGACGGTAATGCGACCAATTGATCGGCAAGCCCGGATCCAGCTTCGGGTACGTCACAAAAAACTGATGGCAATGCTCGATAGTCCGCTGGCAAATACCCACATCCTCCGCCAAACGCCGCGCCAAGGCGGCAAGCGCCCCATGCGGGTGGTCCTTGCCCAAATAGGCGTCGATCCTTTTGCCCATGTTCCAATAGGTGAAAACCAGGCGCCTTTCCATATCTAATTTGGTATGTTGAATTTCCTGCCGGAGGATTGTGACTAATTGGTTATAGGTGGTGGAGGGCTGCAGCGCTTTGGCCATGAAATTTATTATAAATGACCACCCCCTTTTGGGCAAGGGGTTTGATGGGGATCGCGCAAATAATTGCGACCTTCATGTTATGGGGCAGAGAAATTAAAACATAATCGGCTATAGACCCATCATCTGATTCTGCCGCACTTTGCCAAACTTCTGAGGGTGTGAATTATAAATTAAATTTTTTATAATCAATGGCTAACAACCAGTGAAAGTAAAACTAATTCAAAATCAAAAAATATATTAGAGCGAGCATCTAATTAATTCATTTTTGCTTGAAACAAATAGTCATTTGCTGTTTAATGAACTTAATATCTCTTTATTTTATTACAACAGAAAAACGCATGCGCAAAAAAATAATAACATTATTCATAATCCTTTTCATTTTTCAAACCGTTCAAGTTGCCACAGTAATCTATTCCATTCAAAAACTTCAAAAAACAGTGCGTCAGGTTACCTTAACTGTTGAGGCAAGAGAAGTCTCAAAATCAACCAGCAATCTATTGAATCAATTCAGGGACAGTGTTGTCCTTATTGCGGGAATGAACTTTCCTGTAACGGGCTTAAACAAGATAAGAAAAGAATGGGAAGTATTATTTGCCAAATTCGAATCAATGTTTGACCTTGCAGAACAACTCTCACTTGACCCCGGCTTACTTAATCAAATAAAGCAACATATTAAGTCCTGCGCTAAAAACAAAGGACAGTTCGAGAAAACGATACTAACGGACTCACTACCAGAAACTTATACTTCACGCATACATGACGCCGCTTTCGAACTTGATGAATCCATTGAAGGCGCAAGAAAAATACTGAATGTGCTTTTGGTTAAATTCGTCGAGACGGAAGGCGCGGCTTCTGTTGCTGAACACAAAACGCACAACCTGCCTATTCAAGTAGTAATTTTTATAGGCATTTTAATCGGAGGCATCCTCATTTTTACCGGATCTTTCGCTTTAAAAAAAATCGTAAACCCCCTCATAGATTTGACCGTTAAATACCAGGTTGCGATGCAGAAACTCAAGAAAGAACAGGAAATCGCCCTGGCACTTGAAAAAGCGCGGGCTTTAGCCCAGGCAAAGAGTGATTTTCTGGCAAATATGAGCCATGAACTTAGAACACCCATGAATGCAATATTGGGTTTTAGCCAGCTCCTCTCTGAAACAGAACTGGATGGAAAGCAAAAAGATCACCTTGACCTTATTATGTCAAGCGGTCAGCATCTTGTTCAAATAATAAATGACATATTGGATTTTTCCAAACTCGAGTCCGGTAAAATTGAACTTGAAGAGATTGATTTTAATCTAGAGAAACTCTGTAATGAAGTAATGAAGATTTCAACCGCAAAAATGGCCGAGCATCCTCTTGATACCTATATCGATTATCCATCAGATATCCCGAAACATATAAAAAGTGACCCTACCCGGCTGAAACAAGTACTTGTTAACCTGGTTAGTAACGCTATTAAATTCACCCACGAAGGAGAAGTCGGGCTTATAGTCAGTTTAAATAAAGAGCTGGAGCACCGTGAGGGCGAGTTTCCCCTTAAAATATCAGTGAAGGATTCAGGAATAGGTATACTTAAAAATAAAATTGATAAAATATTTGAATCTTTCACGCAGATTGACGAATCGACGACCCGTAAATACGGGGGTACCGGATTAGGATTAACTATTAGCAAATCTATTATCGAAGCCATGGGAGGCCGGATATGGGTAGAATCCCAAGAAGGCAAAGGGAGCCAATTCACCTTTACAATTAAAGTTAAGAAGGGCCAGCCGGTTGATCCTCTTGGAGTTGACGAAACAGCTGTAAAATTATTAGAAGGCAAAAAAGTTTTTATTATCGATGATAACCTGATATCTCAAAAAATCGTCAATAAAATATGTAAATCCATCCCAACGGAGGTTTTATTTATTGCTGATTCCGGACATGCCGCTCTTCAAAAATTAGATGAATTATCACAGAACAATATTTATCCTGATTTTATTCTCTGCGATATCATGATGTCGGGAATGTACGGATATACTGTCGCGCAAAAAATCCGTAATAACAAATACTTTGACGCGGCTAAAATCATTGCTGTAACAAAAATGTCGGAACGGGATGTTTCACATTATATCCGGGATGACTGTTTTAACACATATTTAATCAAACCTGTTTCCAGGGTAGATATGGTAAACGTATTGGCTAAATCTTCAGGCTATGTAAAATCAGAAGTAAGAAAGCCTAAGGAAATTAAACCCCTCACAAAAGAAGATGAAGCTAAATTTGAAAACATAAAGATTCT
>JAGLNJ010000086.1 GCA_023139575.1 Candidatus Omnitrophota bacterium
TTGACGGCCGACATGGGGGCTTTCAGCCTCAAACGATTCAAAAAAGATATGCCGCGACAATACTTCAATGTCGGGGTGGCTGAGCAGAATATGATTTCCGTTGCTGCCGGGTTATCTCTGGGAGGGAAAAATGTTTTTGTGTATAGTATTGTGCCTTTTGTGACGTTGCGTTGTTATGAACAAATAAAAATTGATTTTTGCTGTATGAACTTGCCTGTAACATTAGTGGGTATCGGCGCGGGTGTGACTTATGGAGGGGATGGCCCGACGCATCACGCGACGCATGACATCGCGGTGATGCGGGTTTTGCCGGAGATGACAATTGTGAATCCTTCTGATGCCGCCCTGACCAGGATGAGCGCGCGTTTCGCGTATAATAATACAACACCCACCTATATTCGTATCGAAAAAGGGACGCTGCCGGCCATCCATAGCGAAGATGATGATTATCAATCGGGATTGAGCGCATTATCTCAAGGAGCGGATGTGACGATATTGGCGACGGGCATTATGGTTCATAATGCCCTGGATGTCGCGGAAAGATTGCAAGAGAAGGGCGTTTCCACCGGTGTTGTTGATATTTACCGTGTCAAGCCGTTGAATCAAAATCTTTTATTAAGGCATATTAATCGTTCAAAGAATATTGTTACGTTGGAAGATAATTCAATCATCGGTGGGTTGGGCAGTATGATCAGTGAAGTTTTTTGCGATTGTCAGGTTAACAAACCTTTGAAAAGGATAGCCATGCCGGACTGTCATTGTTTTGAATCATTCCAAAGAGAGGCTTTGCACACTCTTTATCAATTGGATGTTGAGGCAGTAACGCGAACTGTGCTGGATTGGCTGTCAGCAGTTAAATCTTAAATGTACAGAGGAGATTAAATGGATTTTAGACTGAAAGGCAAATGTGCTTTGATTTCCGGGGGTACGCATGGGATTGGCCGGGAAATCGCTTTAGCCCTGGTGGCTGAGGGTTGCCATGTGGCTGTTTTTTCCAGCACTGCCGGGCGTGTAGAAAAAATGAAAATGGAGTTGGAAAGTAAGGGCGTTGAATTTATTGCCATGCGGGCCGATGTGATGAAGGAAGAAGATATTAAAAAAGTTCAGCAGGCCGTTTTTGAAAAATGGGGAACGGTTCATATAGTTGTCAATAATGTTGGAGGCGGTGGACGATGGGGGAAAGAAATTTATGAGGAAACAGGGGAATTTACCTGGATGGAGGTTTATGAAAAGAATGTTTTGACAGCCATACGCTTGACAAACTGGGCGATTCCCTTTATGCGAAAGCAGAAGTGGGGCAGAGTTATCACTATCACCTCTATATTCGGGCGTGAGAGTGGAGGGCGGCCATGGTTTTGTATGGCAAAATCGGCCCAGACGAGCATGATGAAAAGCTTGGCTAAGGCCCCGTATTTGGCTCAAGACGGGATAACCTTTAACAGCGTGGCCCCCGGGGCGATTATGATTCCCGATACAGGATGGGAAAAGGCCTTAAAAGAGAAAAAGGATGAGGTGGCAGCGTTCATACAGAAAGAATTGCCACTGGGGCGTTTCGGGCAGCCGGAGGAGGTCGCCTCGGTTGTGACTTTTCTTTGTTCTGAGCAAGCGAGTTTGGTAAACGGGGCTTCCATTCCGGTGGATGGCGGTGAAAGCAAGAGCATGATTTAATCCGGTTTTAACGGCATTACATTTTAATTGTTTTATCTATTGTAATTTTATTATTTATAAGTTATTGTAAAAAAATCAAGCTCCGATCAAATAATTTCAAGCTAGGGAGTATTCATCTTGCCTGCCATATCCCCTGATTTAAAAGTTACGTTAATTTTTTTTACAATCAATGAAATTGATGGCATGCGGGCTATTATGCCGCAGATCAAAAAAGAGTGGTATGATCAATTGATTATTGTTGATGGCGGATCAACTGACGGCACCGTTGAGTACGCGCGAGAAAACGGTTATTATATTTTCCAACAGTCAAAAAAAGGAGCAGGCGTAGCCTTTTTAGAATCGATGGCCAAGGCCACGGGAGATATCGTTATCATTTTCAGCCCGGACGGGAATTCTGTGCCGGAGCGCATTCCGGAGTTGATTGAAAAAATGAAAGAGGGATATGATGTTGTTATTTGCTCACGCTATCTTGACGGGGCGAAAAGTGAAGACGATGATATCGTGACGGCTTTCGGGAATAAGATGTTTACCGGTATGGTCAATCTCCTATACGGCGCAAAAGTCACCGACTGTCTGGTTATGTACAGGGCTTATAAAAAAGATATCGTCGAAAGATTGGGTATCAATACATCTGCTGTTTCCTGGGGAAGCCAGGTGCTTTGCCGTGCGGCAAAAAAGAAAATGAAAATCGGCGAAATCCCCGGGGATGAACCGGCCCGTATCGGTGGTGTGCGTAAGATGCATCCGCTCAAAAACGGTATAAGTGAGCTTTGTATGATCCTGGGTGAACGGTTCAGACGCAGTAATTAATATGGAATTCTTTAAAAATAAAAATGTTTTAGTCGTCGGGGGGACAGGTTTTGTCGGGACCAATCTGCTGCTGCGTTTGATAGATTCCGGGGCGCATATCCGTTCAACAAGACATAAACGCCCCGCAAGGATAGAAGATAAACGGATAAAATATATTGATTGCGATCTTACGCTGATGGATGACTGCCGTAAGGTCGTTAAAGACATTGACTATGTTTTTCATTGCGCGGCTAACACGCAAGGCGCCGCCGTTACGGAGAAAAATCCCTTAGCGCATGTTACGCCGAATATTGTGATGAATGCCCAGCTATTGGAAGCGTCTTATTTTGCGAAAGTGAAGAAGTTTTTATGGTTGGGCAGTTCGACGGGTTATCCTCCTTCCGGAGATCGTCCTGTGAAGGAAGAGGAGATCATGGAGGGGGAACCATATGAGAAGTATTACTGCGTGGGGTGGATGAAGCGTTATACTGAGGTTCTTTGCCGTATTTATGCTGAGAAATTAAATCCAACGATGCAAACGATTGTTATTCGGCCGACAAATATATACGGTGATTATGATGATTATGATTTTGCGACATCTCACGTTTTCGCGGCTTTGATACGAAGAGTTGTGGAAAGGCGCAACCCCTTGGAAGTGTGGGGCACCGGCGATGATGTCCGGGATCTTATTTACGTGGGGGATTTTGTCGATGCAATGCTGGAGGCTATGGAAAAGGTTGATGCTTTTATGCAATTCAATGTGGGTTTGGGCAAGGCCTATTCTATTAAAGAAATCCTGCAAATGATGATAGATATTGATGGATTTAAAGATGCTAAAGTGGTTTACGATCCTGAAAAGCCGTCAATGATACCGATTCGTTTGGTTGATATTTCGAGAGCACAAACAACTTTTGGTTTTCAACCGAAGACCGAAATTGAGGAAGGAATCAAGAATACCTTAACTTGGTATAGAGAGAACAAATGAAAAACAAAAAAGTCATAATAGCTACGGTAAATTCAAAAAAGGATCTTTATTCATTTACGGCGGATGAATTTGCCGCTGTCGCGCCCAACATTCATTTGGGTTTATTACATGCCTACCTTAAGTCTAAGGGGGTTGATGTTGAAATAATTGAAGCTGACGTGGACATGGTTCCCATGAATCAATTGATTGATATCCTTAAACAAAAGAATCCTCTTCTTTTTGGGGTTATTTGTTCCGGGGTAAATCCTTCTTCATCTACCATGACCATGGCCGGGGTTGTCGACTTCTTTGAATTTTTCCATAAAAGTGATTTAGACATCAAAACTTTTATTTGGGGAGGACATCCCACGGTATTACCCGAGCGGTCGCTCAATGAGACGGGGGTGGATTTTATTGTGCGTGGGGAAGGTTTTGAAACCCTGGAAAAGTTATATGATGCGTTGTGTCATGATACAGACCTTACTGGTATTCCGGGTTTATCGTATTTTGAATCTGATCAACAGGAAAAAAAGACTTTTCTTCAAACCCCGGATGCGGCGTTAATCGAGGACCTCGATACCTTACCGAGGATTGATTGGGAGTTAATGAATCCGGCCAGGTACCGCGCCCACAATTGGCATTGTTTTGGTGATATTAATCAACGTTCACCGTATGCGATCATATGGACAAGTTTCGGTTGTCCGTACAAATGCAGCTATTGTTCGACCAATAATTTGTTTGGCAAGAGAGG
>JAGLNJ010000087.1 GCA_023139575.1 Candidatus Omnitrophota bacterium
GAAAAATATCATGTGAAGCATTTAAAGATTTTAGATGAGCTCTTTGTTAGTCAGAATAAACGGATGGAGGAATTTTGCGATAAATTGGAAGCCAAGGGTTATGACCTTAACATCTGGGCTTATTCACGGGTGGATTCCGTTAACAAGGATATCTTGAGGCGGTTGAAAAAGGTCGGTGTAACCTGGCTCGCTTATGGTTTTGAGTCCGCCGAGGAGGATATATTAAGAGAGGTTGATAAAGATAATCGTAAAGCCAGCGTTGATGAAGTTATCCGCATGACACAGGAAGAGGGAATTGCTATTTGCGCCGGTGTCATGTTTGGTTTACCGAATGAAACGATGGAAACCCTGAAAAGCACGTATGATTTTATTGTTAAATATAATTTTGAATGGGTAAATATGTACCCTGTTTTTCCTCAACCAGGGACAAAGCTTTATGAAAGCATTGAAGAACCCAGGGATTGGAAAGGCTATGCGTTATATGGCTATGATTGCGATCCTATGTCGACGAAATATCTTTCAGCTGCGACGATTTTGCGTTTTCGCGATGAGGCCTTTGTCAAATACCATAGCCGCCCGGAGTATCTGGCCATAATCGAGAAGAAATTCGGCCCTGACACAAAGGATCACATTCTACGAATGCTTCAAAATTCCCTGAAACGGCGGTTGCTGGATGAAACTGCTGTTGACCCGAAAGAGACCAAAGTTGCTTAATTGACCGCCAGGAGCAACAAGCTTGCCAAGGCTTGGAATTTTTGTTATTTTATGAATAGCTTTCGGGATATTCAGGGTTGATTATGAATGCTAAAAACCAAAGCAATGCCGTTTCATTATGAAGAAAATCATTTTAGCAATAAGTATAATCGCTATGACTGGTCCTAGTTACGGAAACAATATAAAAGATCCTAATGTGAGTGGCCAATTTTATACGGCAAATCCTGTCGCCCTTTCTGCGCAAATCGATAAATTTATTGAACAAGCCCAAGTTCAACCTTCACAAAAAGATATCCTCATTGTTTTATCTCCCCACGCCGGTTATGTTTATTCCGGTGGTGTTGCGGCTCATAGCTTCAAGGCAGTCAGTAAAAAGGATGTTGACACAGTTGTTGTTATCGCTGCTAGCCATTATTTCCCTTATGATGGGGTTTCTATCTGGCAGGAGGGGGCATTCAAAACACCGTTAGGAACGGTCCCGGTTGATGATGCCTTTGCGAAAAAGCTTATTTTAAAAAATGAAAAATTTTATTATAAACCTTTAGTTTTTGAAAAAGAGCATTCTGTGGAAGTCCAAATTCCTTTTTTGCAAAAAACTTTTGCGGATTTCAGGATTGTTCCTGTTTTGATGGGGCAAGCTTCCTATGATTTGTGCCGTGATTTAGCGGAAAGCCTCAATGAGCTGATAGGTGATCGGGAGGATGTTCTGGTGGTGGTCAGCACGGATATGTCGCATTTTCATACTGATGATAAGGCCCGGGAGATTGATCAAAATACATTGCAGGCTATCGCAAATTTTGAGCATAAAAAAATCTATGATAATTGCAAGGCGCACAAGGGAATGGAGCTTTGCGGTTTTGTTCCAGTTACAACGGCGTTGCTTTTGGCTAAGGAGCGAGGCCTTACAGGGATAGAGCGGCTTAGTTACGCCACCTCGGGCGATGTTTCAGGGGATAAATCAAGGGTGGTGGGATACACTTCTATGATTATTTTTGATGAAGGAAACTCGTCGTCAGATAATGGGCAGCAGAATGAAGAAACTGAGGTGGATGGGGTGAAGCCTCTTACACACGCGCAAAAGAAGGAGCTCATGCGCATTGCCAAAGAGACTATACACCATTTTGTCAAGACGGGTACACAAAAGGATTTCACTTCCGGGGATCCTCGCCTGGAAGCGGTTGAGGGTGCCTTTGTCACGATACATAAAAAAGGTAAACTGCGCGGCTGCATCGGTAATATTATTGGACAAGGGCCCCTTTATCAAACGGTCCGCAATATGGCTGTTGCCGCTGCCAGTCATGATCCGAGGTTTGCGCCAGTGACGACAGATGAATTAAAGGATATTGATATCGAGATATCAGTTTTATCTCAACCGCAGGTGGTTGACGACCCGCAAGTGATTGAAATGGGTGTGCACGGGGTGATCGTCAGCCAGGGAATATTCCGCAAGGGTGTATTTTTACCACAGGTGGCTGATGAGACGGGTTGGACAAGAGAACAATTCCTTTCCCGCTTGTGTGCTCAAAAAGCTGGATTACCCCCGGATGCCTGGAAGGATCCTGAAACAAAAATTGAGATTTTTACAGCAAATGTGTTCGCAGAACACGATGTTCAATAATCCCTGTCCGGTATCATCGCGTCTTGTCTATGATGGCCGGTGTCAATTTTGCTGTCGTGCTGTCAATTTCGTGAAGCGATGGGATTGGTTGGATAAAATTGAAGCCGTTGATTATCATTCCTGTGACGATCCGGCTGGTATTCATGCGCAGCTGACAAAAGAAATGGTTCAAAGCCGGTTACACTTGATAGAGCAGGGCCAGAAATTATTTGCTGGTTTTTTTTCCATACGCCGATTATGTCTCAAAATACCTGTATTATTCCCATTCATCATTGTTATGTATTTTCCAGGAATGATTATTGTCGGGCCATTAGTTTACGCGCTTGTTGCCAGGAATCGTTATCTTTTTCATGCAAATTCAGGCTGCAAAGATAACTCCTGTTTTCGTTGATTTTTTATTTGAAACATTGCGAATTATGAGGCAGAATACTTATCAAGGGAGAACATTAATGTCTTGCCGATCAAAATATATTCTTCATGACATACTTATATTTCTAGTTTTATTTATCAGCTATCTACCGATTTCTCACGCCAATGAAAAATTTTACGTTTTTTCCTCTGAGAATCAGGATTTATTATCCCAAGGGCCGGAGAGTGTTTATAAGGTAGCTGTAGAGCTTTATAAAAGACAGGATTACCAAAAGGCAAAAGAGAAATTTCAGCGGGTTCAGCAACTGAAATGCAATTATAAGGCAACAAATCAATTCTTGGGCAGGATAGAGCAGCATTTATCTTTTGCAAGAAGTAGTGAGTCAGACCAAAAACAAAAACAGTTGGAGCAGAGTGCAAAGAAAGAAGAAGAGAAGATTCAGCGTTCATCCAAGATTGAGAAAAAACTTATAGAGGTGCGCATAAAGGAAAAGGAGCGTCTGCGGCAAGAGGAGCAACAAGCTAAGCTGGATAAGCGTAATAGTCGAAAGAAGATCGAACGCGCGCGAAAGCAAATTCAAAAAGAGAAACGGAAAGAAGAGAAGTTAGTTAAGAATGGAGAGAAAAAAAACTTACGCGATATGCAAAGAAAAAGAGCGCGATTAGAAAAAGAAAGGATGAAAAAGGAGCGGTTGGCCCGTAAAAAGGAGGAAGAAGAGGAGAAGCTTTTTGCTGAGATTCGCAGAAAAGAACAGATGCGTTATGAAAAACAGAAGGAATTTGCTCGTTTGCTGAATGAAAAAAGGGATGAGTTGCAAAAAAGAAAGAAACTAAGGCGTGCGTCTTTCGAACGGACACGAGAAGATGTTAAGCCTTCATTATTTGCGCCACAGCCATACATATTCGAGAAGAATCGTGATCAATTGGCGGCCGATCTCCATCAAAGGGATGTTTTTGCCCAATCTTTAGCTCGAATTAATGAATTAAATGATCAACTTAAGAAAGCATTTTCATCCAGGAAATATGATTTGACCATAGCCCTTATGAAAAGGATGGAGGGTGCTTTAGCTGTTCATGAAGTGCCCGGTTCGTATGAAAAAAAGGTTCGTGATCGTATGGCTTATTATACCCAACGTATTGAAGTGGCGAAGCAGAGAAAGAAAGTATTAAAGGCTGAAAAGGAAAAAACACCTGCTCCTGAAATCAAGCAAATATCACTAACAACAAAACCATCCCTTGAAAAAAAAACAGACGAGAATGTAGCTGGCGTCCGGGTTAGCAAAACCACGCAGTTAATTGACGAAGAGAAGAATGAACTGCTAAAGCAGAGGCAGCATCAAAGACGCAAGGAGTTATTGTCCGAAGTTGATGCCATTTATAAGAAAGGGCTGCGTTATTATAAAAACGGTGATTTTGAAGGGGCGAGGGAGATTTTTATGGAAGTTGACCGCTCCTGGCCTGAATATAAATTGACTCGTCGATATTTGAATATCGTTAATGAGGAGGCGACGAATAAAAAGGTGTTGAAAAGAACTTTAGATGTGACAGCAAAAAAAATTCCCAAGACAAGGAGCCATATTGTCGCTGAGGCCCTTGACGCCTTTGAAAATAATTAGTAAAGGAGAAAAAACGTGAGATCGATTCATATCTGTTGGTTATCTTTAATAATTGTTTGTAGTTCTAGTCTGTCTTTTGCTCATCCTCCACGGGATGTTCAGTTGACTTATGATGGTGAAGCGCAAGTCCTGAAAATCAGGGTTAACCATGTGACGCCGAATACTCTCAAGCATTATATCCGCAGAGTGGTGATTAAGCTGAATGACAAAGAAGTTAACGCGTTGAATTTTCCTGCCCAATCTTCTCGCCAGGCCCATGAGATAGAAGTGCCCTTAGAGCTAAAAGCCGGAGACACGGTTACCGTGTCTGCTGTATGCAATGTCGCAGGCAGCAAGGAAGTTTCTCTCCAAATCAAATAAGTCGACGTTAGGAGTTGTCCTGTTGAAGAATAAATTTTTCTTTATGCTATTAATTTTGTTAGTGATAATAGGCGTCTTTGCCTGTGATCTCTATTTTATAGAGAATGGAAAATCCAGTCCTGTTGCCGAGTTGATTCAATTTATCGGTTTGTCTAATGATATTGATTGGTATCGGTTACGTCATGAATCTGATGGAAAAATTCAACGAACGCAAATGGAAAGTGATTTCGTTTTATTAGAGAGAAAATATCAACAGGTGAAAGAATTAAGAGAAAAAA
>JAGLNJ010000088.1 GCA_023139575.1 Candidatus Omnitrophota bacterium
AAACGCCCTCCTTTTCATCAAAAGCATTGAGCAGCGCGGCTCCACTATTCTGGCCATAGGAGAATATATACTGGATAAACAAAAGAATTTTCTAAAGATCGGCCCCAGTAATTTGACTCCTATGACTCTTAAGGATGTTGCCAAACACTTAAACCGCAATGAATCCACAATCAGCCGGGCAATACAAAACAAATTCGTCTTAACGCCCCTGGGTCTGTTACCCATTAAATACTTTTTTACCCAAGCAATACAGGGCAATAACGAAATCTTCTCAAATCAAAGCCTGAAAGAAGAAATTCGCGATCTTATAGACGATGAAGATAAAGCCCACCCCCTCTCTGATCAGGGAATTGTTGATTATTTCGCCCAAAAAGGCATCAACATAGCACGGCGAACCATCAATAAATACCGCAAGGCCCTAAAGATTCTGCCTTCGTATTTACGCAAGAATTAGACATATTTTCATGAATTTCTAAAACAGCTGAATACCTGCGGATAAATTTTTTCTGTGGTGAGAAAACAATTTTATGATGATTAAGAATTGGAGCCTTCATCTTCTTTGCGGACATAATCATCTTGAACGCGTGTAATATCATCTTCAGAGAGATAATCGCCTGTTGCGACCTCAATGAAAACCAATTTTTTATCACCCGTATTCCACATGCGATGAACTGCGCTCAATGGGATGTCAACTGTACTGCCTGGTTGCAGAGGAATTTCTTCATCATTGACGATCGCTACGCCCTCACCCTTGACGACAATCCATTTCTCGGAGCGTTTGTTGTGAAACTGCAAACTCAAACGCTGCTGCGGTTTAACCTCAACACGCTTCACCCAAACTCCCATTTCCTGGTACAGTTTTATATAATTGCCCCATGGCCGGTCTGCTACAGTATCTTCAATATTACGCATATCCATCTCCTATGTTCTCAATCGTAATCAATGTGTATGAAGTATAACATTAATATTCTGTAAAATGCCAGCCACATTGATAAAATATTTTATTCAAACAAATTCATTCATTTAAAAACTTCAACAAGAATTCTTTTCATATCAATAAAGTAATAACCAAATCGTGTTTCTTTAATTCCTGAAAGACTATTTCAATATCGTTTGCCCCAATAGCCAGACAATCGCTTCCAATTATAACAGTCCCGTCATAATGATTATCAATATTATCTGCCGCATCAAAAACTAAATCAATTACTACGGACTTACGTCCGCAGTTTGAAATATATCTTCAGGCAAAAGCCTGTCCGATTAAAACTCCGACTCCACTCTGGTCTTCGCTTTAATCGGAACCCGATCCACCCCCGGACTTACGTCCGGGGATCTAAAACTGGATTAGAAATAAAAACTCAGTTTAAAGATATTTCTTAATAGCATCATAGATTAATTCTGAACGTACTTTATCGCCGAAAACACCAACTCTAATATTTATCTTCGACGTTTGCTCCGTTAAAGCATCAACATTGATCGTAATTTTCTTGCCATCTGAGAACTCGGAACGGATACGAGCTGTCACCCGGTCATGATCATCACTATCAATCACAAGATTAAGACTCTCTAACCCCTTCATGGAGGCCTCATAAAGATCCATAGCCGGCGCATTAAATTCTTTGACGAGCGCTCCACTTGCCCACGCATAGCCACCAGCCCCTGCAGCTGCGCCAACCAAAAGGGCAAAACAACCCGAAAAACTCATCACCCCGAATAATAATGCCGCCAAAACACTTAGAACCTTGACTTGTTTTAACATTTCCTCTCCTTTGGCTGAAAATTTAACCGGTTTCCGCTTGTTGAAAATACTCCATTAAAACTTCCGTTAACTGATTCAGGTCTTTCTGAGAATGCATGCCGGAAATAAAATAAACGCCCCGCCCTGACGGCGGCCCAGAAATATTATTATCTAGTAAATATCGATGTAAATCTCCATATTTTTGATTATCCGCCTCATTTTGATCTCTGCAACAACTGTGGTCGTCATCCCGGGTGAAATGAATACTGAACATGGACTTATAGGAGGCAATATAAACCGCCATTCCCTCTTTTCTAAAAAAAGCATTAATCTGATTAACGAAATTCTCACAACGGGTATTTAAGGTTGAATAAAAATCCTTACCCAATAATTTCAATTGCGCCAAACCCGCCCGCATGATAACCCGATTCCCAAAAGAAGACGCCAGCTGTCTCATGCTTCTCTGGCAGGAAGAAACATCCATAATGCCCCGCTTTCCTCCAAAAGCCCCTAAGGGAAACCCGCCGCCGATAATCCCACCCAAACAGGTCATATCAGGGATAACATTAAAATCACCCTGCACACAATCCCTGCTTGTGCGAAATCCGGTTATCGTTTCATCAAATATGAGAACAATACCATATTGATTAGTTATTTCTCGAAGTTTTTTCAAATAATCAGATTGGGGCAAAGTCATGCCTTTAACAATCTTTATCGGCGGCGCCACGACACAGGCAATGCCATTCTTATTCTCCGCAACAGCTTTGGCAAAGGAATTTATATCATTGAATGTTAATCTAATAATATCAGTTTTTTCGTACAACGTTTCCAAAGTGTCATTTTGCAGATAACCTTCAATCACGATCACTTTTTCCCTACTGGTAAATGCCCGAGCTGTTTTAACTGACTCAATAATCGCTTGCACAGCGTTTTCCATAAAACAAACTCGCTCTATGGAAGGAACGCTGTTGACAATGTGTCTGGCTAAATCAATTTCAGCCTTTGTGACCGTATCAAACGAAATCCCGCGATTAACACTGCGTTTAATGGCTAATATGACATTGCGATGGGCGTGTCCTGCAATAAGAGCCCCATGCGACAAGCAATAATCCGTATAGGAACCGCCGTCCTGATCAAAGACCTTAGCTCCCCGGCCGTATTTCATCACCGCCTGCGACTTCTCCAGGTCTCGCGCGAGATAGTTTTGCGCCTGTTGCAACAGTTCCTGAGATCTTTTCAAAATTCTTCTTTCATAGTCTTGCTCGTACTACCCTGTGAGATAAGGAAAGATAATTATCGCAAAAATGATCGCTGCGCCAACAGCGGAAATGAGTACCGCACCGGCCGCAACATCTTTAGCCTTCTCGGCAAGGGGGTGGAATTCAGGAGCCGCCACATCCACCAGAAGTTCAAAAGTCGTATTAAGGGCCTCAGCCGTCCATACAGCCATAATGGACAAGACACACCAGCACCATTCAGCCTCTGTAAACCCCACATAAACACCTGTGAGAATAACTACGGCCGTCATCAAGGCGTGTATCCAGGCATTGTGTTGCGTTTTAAGTATCTCCAGAATACCCCGCCCCGCATAGTGAAAACTTTTTAAACGAGCCTTAAAACAAAATTTCTTCATCTTTTTATTCTCTTTTTTAGTATTCTTTTATTGTTTTATCCTGGATTATACTTTTCATTCTTCAATAAGAGCCTTCAACTGCGGTAAGGCTTTAAGTGCCGCTTCTTCGCCGGCCTTGATCAACTCTTTGATCCGGTAGAATTCATACCACTGCATACCCGCTAGATCGGGATGAATATATACATCTGCTGTCTGCGCACTCATTTTTGCAATCACATACTCCGCCGCTTGCAATGTATTGATGATGATATCACTAATAGTGGGTTTTTGCACATGCCGGAACTTTTTAAATATTTGTAAACCTGAAAAACCACTGGAAGCATGGCGTTCATTTTTCTCCTGGATCTCTTTGCGCTTCAATTCTAATGTGGTCGCAACATCTTCCGGAGATTGCAACACATTAACGGCAATAACTTTTTTTACCCCTAATGATGAAAGCACATCCGTCGGCAATGGATTCATGACACCGCCATCTATAATAATCTTATCCTGCTCCAGAATAGGTTCAAATATTCCGGGAATGGCAATACTTTTACGAACAGCTTCGACAATCGAGCCGGAATTAATCACAACATCCTCCCGGCGCGCTAAATCATAGGCAATAATTTTGAACGGAATACACGTTGCATAAAAAGTTTTATTGCCTAATTGTTTTTTTAACCATCGATGAATAGCCTTACCGCCAATAAAGCCCGATATAGGAACTACCGGATCAAATAATTTAAAAAGCGTCTGCTTCTTACCGATATCTTTGGCAATCTGCTCAATCTCATCAGCACTCTTTCCCGTCACCCAAAGACTACCAATTAACGCCCCTATACTGCTCCCGGAAACAATATCAATCGGAATATTTTCCCTCTCCAACACCCGTAATACACCAATATGCGCAATTCCCAAAGCAGCACCGCCTCCCAAGGCCAACCCTACCGAAACCTTGCCTAACTCCCGGGAAATTTTTCGCACCATCAGGCCATATTCAGAATCGGGCTGAGGCAAACGGGCAATCATTCTTGGTGTGCTGACCACTCCCGCCAAATCACCCTCTTGGATATGTGGAAGTTTCGCATAAACATCAAAATGGAGAATGCGATTTATTTTTTCAAACGAGAGATAAAAAGAGGCCTCTCGCCCACTTAAAAGTATTTGGATACGCTCCAGATTCATATTTTCTTTTAATTCTTCACGTAACTTCTCCAAAACTCTACGTGTAACAGCCAGTTCGTCTTTCGTATCTCGAGTGATCAATTGTATATTGTCGGACTGCGTTAACGTTTTTAAAACCACCTCATCCATTTCATTAGGCAAATCCACCACAACATAATGATATTGACGAATCAAGGTCGTGACAAATTGGCTTATTTCCCCTAACAGCATCGTATCGGCCGGGTCAAAATAAACATTCAGCAATTCCGCACCAAACCCCTCACTGAAAATATACTGTTGAATACGATCCTCATTATCAATAATCCCTTTAAGATTAACCCCTTCTTTCTGCCAATGAGGTTGTGCGTCAGATACAAAAACAGGAACCTCCGGCACAGCCGTATGAATGGAATTGATATTCACCAATAACACTTTTTTCTTCGTTTGCTCTGCCAAATTCAATGCTAAATGCAAGGCATAGGTCGAACTCCCCGCTCCCTTGACTGGCGCATATACAGAGATAATCGTGCTTTCAAACACTTCCTTTGCAGGAATAATGCGGTTGCGCATACGCTTGGACAAGCTTTGGCTCAGTTCCAACCCTAAATGAGGAATATCCTGCAGGATCTGCTGAAAGTCTTCTTTATCTATCTGTAGAATGGAGGAATCGTTAATGGCCTGAAAGCTCAAGGAATGATTTTCGCCAGTTAAAAGCGAAATGATCCCAAAATGCATCCCGCGGGTAATAAGTTCCACATTACACATCTGTTCATTATCTCCGGGCGAAAAGGCTTGTACCCGTCCGGAGATGAGGCAATAAAGGGAATCTGCCGGATCTTCCTGCTGGCAAATCATCTCTCCCTTTTTATAAAAAACGACATATGCCTTGCAGGACACTTTTTGCAAATCAAACCAATTTAATTTGCGAAAAATAGGGATTTGCCTGAGGACAGAATAACAATCAAATATGGAAAAAAGATTAGACATAAACCATTATCAAATATAAAAATATTGTATTCCCGAATATGGTTTAGTATAAAGGGCTTTATTTGATAAATCAAAAGATAATATTGTTTATTTCGGTCCCAAAAGGACCAAAGTTTCAATATGCTTAGTTTTGGGGAAGAAATCAAAGGGAATAATGTTTTTCACTTGCCAATTATGTTTTGTCAAATAAACTAGGTCATGCAATAGTGAATCCGGATGGCAGGATAAATATAAAAGGTCTTGTCCCCCTTTAATATCTACTAAAACATTACGTATCTCATCGCTTAATCCTGCCCGTGGGGGGTTCATCATAAATACATTTTTGTCTTCCGACAAAATCTTATTAAGGACGAAATATTCTTCTGCCTTCCCGTCAAAAATTTTATAGTTTTCGCATTGATGGTAGGTAGAATTATACTGAGCTAGTTGAATGGCATATTTATTTTCTTCAATGAGAACAATTTTCTTAACAATGTCATAAAAACTGATGCCAAAAAGCCCTACCCCACCGTAAATATCATAAAAGACTGTTTCATCATTCAAAATATTCAACCCCCGGATCTTATCCATCAATACAGGCAGGATACTCAAATTAGCCTGAAAGAACCCATCCAAACTATAGTATATTCTTTTCCCCTGAACCTCCGTCCACAGATAATCACCTTCTTGCATACGTAAGGAACGTCTGCCAATTCCTCCCCAGAATACACGATTATCATCCCCGCCTTTGACCACTAAATTCGCATTACGGTATTTCTCCGGAAGAATCTGCGGGGCCTGCTGTTTAATGGCCGGAATAAAATCAGAAATACATTGCAAAGCAATCGCGCAGGAATCCGCCGCAATCACCTGCATACGGGTTGCGGGGGTAAACCCGATAAAAACTTGTTTGTCCCTCGTTTTAAGCAGCTTTAAATCCAACCGGCATCGATAGTGATATTCTTTCGGTGAAGCGATAATCGGCTCCATCACGTTATCATTCAATACTAAAGGTTTGATGAGCGCTTCCCGCAGCTGCTTTTCTTTTCGGGCTAATTCTTCGCCGTAAGGGATGTCCTGAAATTGGCATCCACCGCATTCACCAAAAAGCGGGCAAAGCGGTTTAACGCGCTTGGCATCATTGAAATTCAATTTAGCATCATCTTGCATTATTAAAATTTTACCTGTTTTATTGGCGTTATTTCAATTCTGATATTTCTTGAGGGGAAAGGACTCTGAAGGATTTGACTATAGCCGTGAAGTACTTCATATATGTATCCCAATCATCTTGCTGAGCCGCATACGTTATAATAAAAATTTCATTATTTACAACAAACCAAACATGCATATATTGAATAGGATTTTCTATACTGTCATCATTGGTGGTATAGGCAAATTTGTAGGCAGAAAAATTCTTTACATACGTCCTATCTGAAACCAAGATTTCCACATTATTTTCAAAGGTGCCTATAATCTGCATGATAATTTTTTCAGTGATTCGCGGTAATGAACTTGTCGTTTGCACAGGTTGAGTGGTAATGTTGACACTTTCCTGAAACAGATCCAGTTCATATGTTTTGGGGGCTAAGAAAGCGACGATCCCTTCGCCGCTCGGATTCTCAATTAACCGCCAGTGCGTGGGATATTTGACTTTGAATTGATGTTCTTGTGAAATGTAGGTTTCATATATGGTCACCTTGATGGCGGAAAGAACAACAATAATTATAACGAATATACTGACAAATATCAGGATACCAAATAATTTCGATTGTTTTTGGTAACGTTTGAGCTTCTTTGGTTTTTGTGGAGCGGATGGCATATTCATCATATTAATCAAAATTTCGTATAGAACTATGCCGGTTTAATGGAATCCTTCTTAACTAATCAAAAATTTCCATTACGAACCGGTATAATTGTTATTTCTTTTTTCTTTTTATGGCCTTTTTTGCCGCTACGGCAATATCATTACCGGTTAGTTGGAACCTTTCTAACAATTGCTGCGGTTTGCCTGTCTCCCCAAAAATATCCTGTACGGCAATCATTTCCATCGGGACAGCGTTGTTCTGCACCACGACCTCAGCCACAGCACTTCCCAAACCACCAAACATTTGGTGTTCTTCTGCCGTGACAATAGCGCCTGTCTCAAGCGCCGCTTTATTCACAGCATCTTTGTCTAGGGGTTTGATAGTATGCATGTTGATGACACGGGCATCAATGCCATCTTTTTTTAAAATTTCCGCTGCTTTTAAAGACTCACTGACCATAAGGCCGCAACCGATGAGCGTAACATCAGAACCGTCTTTGATAATCTTAGCTTTACCGAATTCAAATGGATCTGATTCTTTGGACAGCACAGGAAACGGTGCCCGTGAGGTACGCATATAAAAAGGACCGGGAACGTCGGCCATTTGCCTTGTCGCCTTGGCTGCTTCGAGGGTATCGGCAGGACATACAACGCGCATATTGGGCAAGACCCTCATGATGGCCAAATCTTCCAAACATTGCGCAGAAGCACCATCCTCCCCAACCGTTACACCAGCATGGGAACACACGACCTTTACATCTAGATTGTTATAGCATACATCTAAACGCAACATGTCATAAGCGCGATTGGTCATGAAAACCGCAAACGAACAGGCAAAGGCTGTAAACCCCTGCATGCTTAAGCCCGCTGCCGTACCGACCACATCCTGTTCGGCTATGCCCAAATTGAAGAATCGTTCCGGGTATTCAAATTTAAAATACTCTGCTCGTGTGGCGTCTTCCAAATCTCCAGAAAGGACAACAATTTTTTCATTTTCCTTGCCTAATTTCACTAACTCGTGTCCAAATCCATCACGGGTTGGAACCATTTCACTCATGTCAAGCTCCTCTTAGAGGTTATACTGAAATATTTTCACGCTTCAATTTTTTTATGTAAATCGGCTAAAGCCTCTTTTAATTGATCATCTTTCGGTGCTTTACCATGCCACTTATGCTGTCCTTCCATAAATGAAACGCCCTTACCCTTAATTGTATGGGCAATAATCACGGTGGGTTTGTCTTTCATCGAGTCAAAAGCGTCCAAAGCGCCCATGAGTTCGTGAAAATCATGCCCATTGGCCTCAATAACATGCCAACCAAAACTGTTCCATTTTGACAATAAAGGCTCTATATTCTTTATGTCATTGGTAGGGCCGTTTTCCTGAACTTTATTATAATCCACTATAGCGCAGACATTATCAATCTTATGATGCGAAGCGGTCATGGCGGCTTCCCAAATGGATCCTTCCTGGATTTCCCCATCACCCAGAAGACAATAGATATTCGTGGATTTCTTAAGCATTTTGGCGCCCAAAGCCAGCCCGTTGGCGACAGATAGCCCATGCCCCAAAGAGCCGGTATTAAATTCAACGCCCGGCGTCTTTTTTGAAACATGACCTTGCAGAATACTGTCTAATTTACGAAATTTCTTCAGTTCTTCTTTCGGGAAATACCCGGCATTAGCTAATGTCACATAGGTGATAGGAGAGCAATGCCCTTTTGATACGATCAAACGGTCACGGTCTTCCCAATCAGGCCTTTTGGGATCGTGTTTCATTTTGTAATAATAGAGCGATATGAAAATCTCAACGGCTGACAAAGAACCTCCCGGATGCCCGGAACCGGCCAGATTGATCGTCTCCAATACTTCTTTCCTGAATTGCCGAGCCAATTGCTTTAAAGAATTAACATCAACGTTTTTAGTGACCACAAACGCCTCCTTAGATTGATAAAAATATTGGTATAAAAAGATTTTTCATTTGAAGGATAGTGAAGAATTTGGCATGCCAAATTACCACAGATAACTGTAAGATTACGTAAAGATTTGTGAAAAAATGGGCCATGCAGGACTTGAACCTGCCACCCTCTGATTAAGAGTCAGATGCTCTACCGGATGAGCTAATGGCCCGATGAATCAAATCTCTTTTGTTTTCAAGTGGTTACAAAAATCGAATTTCTCAATTGTCACTGTAAGCATACTGATGTGCCAGAATGGTGTCATTTTTTGAATCTTTATTATAGCCAAATTCATCTAAGAGTAAAGGATCTTTTTCCAATTTCCCTATTGCATCTTTGAATTGCTGAGGTTGCAAGTGAGCATAGCGTTGGGTCATATTTATGGTAGCATGACCTAACAGCCTTTGGACAACATACAAATCAACGCCTTTCATCACCAAGCGAGAAGCAAAGGTATGACGAAGATCATGAAATGTAAAATCCCTAATCCCCGCTTTCTTCAACGCACTCTTAAAGGAGAATTTAATACTTCCGACTGGCTTGCCTGTCTTGGGATTTAAAAACATATAATCGCTAGTTGAGTGTTGTGGTAACCTTTGCAAAATTTCATTAACAGATTTAGCCAATGGAATATATCGGGATTTTTTACTCTTGGCCATAGATTCATGGACATAAATGGTATTATTCTTAAAATCAATATAATTACTGTTAGGAGCTTGCCGCCATTTACCTTCAAGAATGTCTATTCAATCTTGTTTAAAATTCGTTCAGCTGTCTCTCTACTTCTTGCCATGTTTAAAGATAGTTCCCATTTGTTTTTTTCCTTACTCGTACCTCCTTTCTTACAAATGTTTACTAGCAATAAGTCATTATTAGTATAAACCATTCGTTAAGAAATTCAATTAATAAGTCACGCTTTGCGTGACAAAACCCCATGCCATCTGGACATGTGTTCAAAGAAGTTTCGGCGGTGAAGAAAGTGTTGTGGGGCGGAGAGTTCTGAACGGACGGATATTATATTGCGACGA
>JAGLNJ010000089.1 GCA_023139575.1 Candidatus Omnitrophota bacterium
TAACATTTAATGTGAGTCAATTCGCAAAAATAAATGAAAGTTGACAAGAAAAAGTTTTTTGTTATAATACGTTTTTAGCAATCAAGCTATAAGAGTGCTAAAAGCGCATTTTTGAGACTAACTATAAGAAGAAAATAAGGATACATTTCTAAAAATGACTCCAAAAAGAGCCGATTATCAACATCGTAGGGACATTATCTTAGGTGTTGTGGTTAATCAGTATATAAAAAATGTTAGTCCTGTAAGCTCCTCTTGTATAGCTCAGGAGTATTTGGTGGATCTGAGTCCGGCTACAATCCGTAATATATTAGCTGAATTAGAACATGAGGGTTTTCTGACGCATCCGCATACTTCCGCGGGGCGTGTCCCTACCCAAGACGGCTATCGGTATTATGTTGACTATCTTATGAGTGAAATCCAATTGTTGGAAGAAGAAAAGCGGTGCATCAATACATCCTATGCCCAAGATATTATCGATTTAGAGAATATTTTGGAGAAGACTTCTGAGGTGCTTGCGGATCTAACCCACTATACAAGTATTATTTCTGTTGATGGCTGGGAAGACCGGGTGTTTTGCCGGGGAACAAACTATGTCGTTAATTATGCGGATATGCAGGATTTGGACAGAATGCGCGAGATTCTTTATGCCTTGGAAAAGAAGGAGCGCCTGCTGGATATTATTAATCAGAAATTAGAATCTAAGATAAAAATTTATATTGGCCATGAAATTGCCAGTACTAATATTGAAGGGTGCTCTTTAGCGGTAGCCAAATATAAAATTCATAATGGGCCCAGCGGCCGCTTAGCGGTATTAGGGCCTACGCGTATGGATTATCAGAAAGTGGTTTCCGCTTTAGAATATTTTTCATCCTTGATCAATGATCTTGTTTAACAAGTTGAGGGGCTGTAGACAAAGATGAGCGAGAAGAAAGATAAAAAACACAACGCAAAAGATAAGAAAATTACACTCAAGGAGTCTGAATATCTGGGGCTGAAGAGTGAATTAGATGAATATAAGGACAAATACCTTCGTTTGTTCGCGGAGTTTGAAAATGTTCGCAAGCGTTTCGATAGAGATAAAATAGAATTTGTCAAATACGCTAACGAAGGAGTCATTAAAGATTTCTTAGGGATTTTGGATGACCTTGAAAGAACGGTTGCCGTTGCGAATGAAAAGCATGAGGATTATGATGCGTTTTTGAAAGGCGTTGAATTGGTCATGGCGCAAAGTTATGATCTCTTAAAGAGAAATAATGTTAGGCCTGTTGAGGCTGTGGGAAAGAAATTTGACCCTCATAGCCATGAGGTGTTGATGCAAATAGAATCCAACGAGCATTGAGATGGAGAAGTTGTTGAGGAATTTCAAAAAGGGTATTATCTTAATGACCGTGTTATTCGGACTGCAAAGGTGAAAGTTGCCACTAATAATAGTCCGGCGGCAGAGAGCGGTTCTTAAGAGGAAACAAAAGATTTTAGGCAGAGAAAATTATTGAATAAAAAAATATTAAATAAAAATTCAGGAGGACATAAAAATGAGCAAAGCTATTGGTATTGACTTAGGCACTTCGAATTCTGCGGCAGCTGTTATGGAAGGCGGCCGCGCGGTAATTATCCCATCCGCTGAAGGCGCCGGGGTGGCGTCAGGGAAAGCCTTTCCCTCGTTTGTGGCTTTCACGAAAGATGGTCAGCGACTGGTGGGGGAACCTGCTCGTCGGCAAGCGCCGATCAACTCTGAGGGGACCATCTACGCGGCGAAAAGAAAAATGGGGACAAGGGATACTTTTAAAGTCTTTGATAAAGAATTCACTCCGCAGCAGATTAGCGCGTTCATTCTGCAAAAGATCAAGGCGGACGCAGAGAAATATCTGGGGGAAACTGTAGAAGAAGCTGTCATCACAGTTCCGGCTTATTTTAATGACAATCAACGTCAAGCCACTAAAGATGCTGGTGAGATTGCCGGGTTAAAGGTCCTGCGTATTATCAATGAGCCGACGGCAGCTTGTTTGGCTTATGGTCTGGACAAAGCAGGTAAAGAGCAGAAAATCATGGTTTTTGACTTCGGCGGTGGAACGCTAGACGTGACGATTTTGGAAATGGGTTGGGAAGAAGAGCATAAGGCTGCGACTTTTGAAGTTTTATCTACGAACGGCGATAACCATCTTGGCGGTACTGATATGGACAATGCTCTGATCGACTATATTGTCGGAGAATTCAAGACCCAATCCGGCATTGATTTGAAAAATGACAAAATGGCTTTTCAACGACTGCGGGAAGCTGCGGAAAAAGCCAAAGTTGAGCTTTCAAGCACGATACAGACGGAAGTAAATCTTCCCTTTATCACCGCTGACGCCTCCGGGCCTAAGCATTTAAATTTAACTATTGACCGTGCTAAGCTGGAGAGCCTGGTTTCATCAATAGTTGACGGCTGCAAGGGGCCCATTGAACAAGCCATGCAGGACGCTTCTAAGAAATTAGACGAGCCCGTTAATGTTGACCGCATTATTATGGTCGGAGGACCGACCCGTATGCCCATTGTTCAAGAGTTTGTCGAGAAGGCCGTTGGCAAAAAGATCGAGGGAGGTATTGACCCGATGGAATGTGTTGCGATGGGGGCTGCCATTCAGGGCGGGATTATAAAGGGCGAGGCCAAAGAGGTTCTGCTGTTGGATGTTACTCCGCTATCATTGGGTATTGAAACATTAGGCGGTGTTTTTACAAAACAAATTGAGAGAAACACAACCATTCCGACGAAAAAGAGCCAGATATTTTCTACGGCTGAAGATAATCAAAGCGCTGTGACCATTAGAGTCCTGCAAGGCGAGCGCCAAATGGCCAATGACAATACGGAATTAGGCCGGTTTGATCTGGTGGGCATTCCGCCAGCGTCTAGAGGCGTTCCGCAGGTGGAAGTTTCTTTTGATATTGACCGGGATGGTATTGTGCATGTTTCAGCTAAAGATAAGGGAACAGGCAAAGAGCAATCCATTCGCATCACAGCACCGACAAAGCTCTCTGAAGAAGATATCGAGAAAATGGTGAAAGAGGCGGAACAGTTCGCTGAGGATGATAAAAAGAAAAAAGAAGAAATTGAATTGATGAATCAAGCAAATTCTTTGGTCTATTCTACAGAAAAAGCCGTCAATGATTACGGCGACAAGGTGTCTGCTGACGAAAAAGCCAATATTGAGAAAGAAATAGATGTCTTAAAAGAGGCCATCAAAGCAAAAGATCAGGGAAAAGTTAAAAGCGCTATGGAATCGCTGCAGAAGATCAGCCATAAATTGGCCGAAGAAATCTATAAGGCTTCTGCCGCAGCCCAAGGCGCTGAAGGGGCCGCTGGGCCAGCTGGCGACGACGGAGCTCAGGCTCAAGGCTCTCGACAGGATCAGCCAAAGCAAGATACTCCCAAAAATGATGATGTCATTGATGCCGATTTTAAGGCTGAGGATGAAAAATAGAAAAAACAGGATTTTAAGTGTTTTGGCTAATTTTAGCCTGACAGCTTAAGAATTTTTTCCATATGAAAAAAGATTATTACGAAATTATCGGTATCCAAAGGGATGCAACGCTGCAGCAGATGAAGAAAGCATACCGCTCGCTTGCTCTGAAGCATCATCCTGACCGAGTGCCTGAAGAAAAGAAAAAAGATGCTGAAGAAAGGTTTAAAGAGATATCCGAGGCCTACGGGGTTCTATCTGACCCTCAGAAAAGAAAGATGTATGATCAATATGGGCATGCTGGAATAGATCAGCAATACACAACAGAAGATATTTTCAGAGGGGCTGATTTTGGAGATTTGGGCTTAGGGGACATCTTCAATTCGTTTTTCGGGGGAGATATTTTTGGCGGCGGAAGAAGATCTCGAGGTTCACGGGGGTATCGCGGACGTGACATACAGTATGAGGTTGACATCGCTTTAGAAGAAGCCTTTAACGGTGTTGAAAAGAAAATTCAAGTTCCGCGAAACGAACATTGTACGCATTGTCAGGGAAGCGGTGCCAAACCAGGCAGCGAAATGAAAACATGTGCTGCCTGTAAAGGACAAGGACGTGTTGTGACGAGTATGGGAGGTTTTTTCCAAATGACCCAATCTTGTCCCCATTGTAACGGTCAGGGAAAAACGATATCAGAGTATTGCCCCAAGTGTAAAGGAAAAGGAATTGTACGAGTTATAAAAAAAATTGATGTCAAAATCCCTCCGGGTGTGGACAACGAAACCCAGTTACGAGTAAGGGGCGAAGGGGAGGTTGGTAGTGCCGGCGCGGGTGATTTATATATTTATATACACATTAACCCCCACAAAGTTTTTAAGCGTGGGGGAAAAGATCTTCAGATAGAGATGCCGATTAATTTTGTTACAGCAGCCTTAGGGGGGGATGAATCAGTGCCCACTTTAAATGGCAATGTGACGATGAAGATTCCCAGCGCTACACAGAGTGGTAAGGTTTTTCGATTAAAAGGCAAAGGGATGCCTGATGTTAGAGGAGGGCTTCCGGGAGATCAATATGTGAAAGTGATGCTCCAAGTACCCAAGAAAGTTTCTGCCCAGCAGAGAAAAATACTTGAAGAATACGCTAATGTCAGCGGGATCAATGTCAGTAAGGGAAATGTATCCATTAAGGATAAGATAAAGAAGGTATTTAAATAGCTATCAGTTGAAGATCCATAGAGGACACTCTATTGCCGCATTTAGGTCAAAAGTTCAGAGAAAGGGAACAAAAAGATGCCAACGTATGAATATGAATGTGGAGTATGCGGTCATGTGTTTGAAGCCTTTCAGTCTATGAGTGACAAAAAGTTTACTAATTGCCCGGAATGCCAAAAGCCAAAGCTTCATCGGCTGATAGGATCAGGAAGCGGGGTTGTTTTTAAAGGTAGCGGATTTTACGAGACTGATTATAAGCAAAAAGATAAGCCGGATCAAAATTCTTGCCCTGCAAAGGCTTCCGACAAAAAATGTAGCGGTTGTCCGGCAGTGCAAGGAGATTAGGTTTGTAATTCGGCCCTAAAATCAGGTTGGGATGGGGCTGAAAAGAGGAAGAGGGAAAAATTTTCAAAAAATTCGTTTTCCTTGGTTACGAATTCTGTTATTATTGCTACGATTCGAAGGGGGCGGGGGGGATTCGTTTTATTTTAAACAAAATTAATATCATTTGCATAGATCCGTTACGAATAAATTTAAATCAAAACTCAAGGTTTCATCATGACAGAAATTAAATCGTTTAAGGCCACACATTATAATCAAGAAAAGGTGGATGATTTAGCAAACGTCGTTTGTCCTCCCTATGATGTAATTTCTGAACAGCAGCAAAGCCAGCTTTATAATACACATGAGAATAATTTTATCAAGGTCCTTTTAGGCAAAGATAAAGGAAATGATGATAAGAAAAATAATAAATATACTCGTGCCAAAAAGACCTTTGAGGCATGGCTGCAACAGGGTATTTTGGTAGAAGATGATAAGCCGGGCATTTATTACTATAAGCAGGAATATAAGGTAAGAGGTGAAAGACATGGCCGTTTGGGATTTATTGCTTTAATGAAAATTCAGAATGAAAAAAACGCAACGATTTTTCCCCATGAGAACACCCATTCCAAAGCTAAAGAAGACCGGTTCAAACTTTGGCGTACATTATCTGCTAATTTAAGCCCCATTTTTGTTTGTTTTTCTGATAAAGAAAAAAAGGTGGAAAAAATATTTAATAAACAGGTTTTAAGTACGTCTCCGATATTTGAAATTGCTGAAGATGATGTTAAACATGTGTTATGGAAATTGGATGAGGCTCCTTATATCAAAGAAATTACCGATGCTTTGTCCAATCAGTATATGTTTATTGCCGACGGGCACCATCGTTATGAAGTCGCCAAAGACCTTAAGGCCTGGAAAAAGTCTAAACAGGAGACGACAACAGGAAAAGAGCCTTTTAATTATGTCATGACGTATTTTACAAATATGGACACAAAAGATTTAATGATTTTTCCGATGCACCGCATTGTTAAGTCTTTGCCCAAAGAAATTGATTTCTTAGAAGAATATTTTCGAATTGATAAAATAAAGACCAAGGAAGATTTAGTTATTCTTTTGGCGAAAGCGGGAAAAAATGAATACGCTTTCGGTCTTTATACCAAGAATGATATTTTGCTTTTGCGTTTAAAGAATAAACGGCTGATTGATAAGCATATTACTGAAGGAACGTCGGATTTTCGCAGTCTGGATGCGACGATTTTAAAATTTTTTGTATTTGATCGTGTGGGCGTGCCTTCGGAAGATATCATTTATACAAAAGATGTGGCTGAAGGTACGCAGATGGTAGACAGCGGTGAGGCGGCGGCTGTTTTTATCATGAATCCGGTGAAAATCAATCAACTAAAAGCCATAGCGCTGAATGGTGAACGCATGCCCCCCAAAACAACCTACTTTTATCCTAAGGTTCTATCTGGATTGACCGTGTATCAGATGGACTGAGGAAGAATTTAAAGGGAAAACTTCCATGGCCCTTTTCGGCAAGAAAAAGAAATATACTCTGATTAATGTTAAAAAGAAAAATATTCCTGAAGGGATATTCTCTAAGTGTCCTGAGTGTGAATCGCCAACTTACGTTAAGGGGCTGCAAGATAATATGAATGTTTGCCCAAGTTGTGGGTATCATTTTGGCCTTACAGCGGAAGAGCGTATAAAATTGACGATGGATGAAGGGACTTTTGTCGAATTAGACCGGCATATGGAATCAGCGGATCCATTGAAATTTAAGGGGCCGAAAACGTATAAAGAAAAGCTTGGCAGTGATAAAAAGCGCACGGGGTTGATCGATGCGATTATTACGGGAGAAGGAAAGATTCAGGGTAAACCGGCATCCATCGCTGTTACGGACTCGCGTTTTATTATGGGATCAATGGGCGCTGTTGTTGGCGAGAAAATTACCCGGGCGATTGAACGGGCAACAGAAAAGAGGCTGCCTGTCATTATTATTTCAGGATCCGGAGGCGGCGCGCGTATGTATGAGGGGGTATTCTCACTTATGCAGATGGCCAAGACATGCTCAGCTTTGGCTCGGCATCATAAAGAAAGTTTATTATATATATCGGTTTTGACGAATCCTACAATGGCTGGGATTATGGCTTCTTTTGCTGGAGTAGGGGATGTTATCCTTGCGGAACCAAAGGCCTTGATCGGCTTTACAGGGCCGAGGGTCATTGAGCAGACTATTCGTCAGCAGTTGCCGGAAGGTTTCCAACGGTCTGAATTTCTTTTAGCACATGGGTTGATCGATAAGATCGTGGATCGGCATGATATGAAAAAAACCCTAAGTGATTTGATTGAATATACTCATAATAATTGATGGTTAAATAATTTGGTTGCAATTCGAAGTGTTTTTTACAGTTTAGAAAGTATAAAACTTTCCAAACTGC
>JAGLNJ010000009.1 GCA_023139575.1 Candidatus Omnitrophota bacterium
AAAAAAAGACGCAAATCAGATATCATGAACCACAGGGCCTTGCCGGAACCGAGACATAACCGGGTCCACGCCCAAATGGCGCCCCGATAATCATCCCAGGTAGCTAACTTATTGGCCAAAAGAATATCGTAGAAAAATCGATTGTAATTTAAATAGTAGCCTTCATCGTAAAAAATAAAATCACTTTGATTAACTCGATAAAACCGCATAAGGGCTCCAAATACCGTTATGATGCCGACGATAAAAAGAAACATTTTGTATATTCTTATTTTTGATGTATCTTCCATTATTTCTTAACCTTGAACATGATGTAAATGAGCGGTTTCAAAATACTCCACCAGCCAATAAACGGCTTCATCTTGGTATAGCCTTGAACCTTCGGGGGATATATTTTTTTAACCGGAACTTCTGTAACTTTATACTCTAATTCAATAACTTTGTAAAACAAATAAGGCTCCAATTCATATTGATCGAGCCATTGTTCATTGAGATCCAAATGTTCATTGTCCATGATGGATAATCGCATGGCCCGAAAACCATTGGTACTATCTGTAATCCGCATCCCTGCGATCATTGAAAACAAAAAAGGATGGATCCATTTTGTCGCAATAATGCGATAGAAAGGCATTTTCTGATAATCCCCTCCGGGAAGATAACGGGATCCTTGCACAAAGTCATACCCCTCTTCAATGGCCTCTACAAGTTTTGCCGCATCATCAGGGTCTTCCTTATCATTACCGGATACAAAGATGATTCCAAAATAACCTTTCTCTTTTGCATAATCTATGGTTTGTCTGGTGGCGTAACCGGCACCTTTTTGACTGGCATTCACTATAATCTCAATCGGCAAATTTCGCGGCATATACTTCAAAGAATCATCAGAAGAACCGTCATCGACGATCAACACATCATACAAATCGTAATCATTAAATTTCTTAATGACCCTTTTGATTTTTTCGCCTTCATTATATGTGCAGATAGCAACGAGATATCTTTTGATCATTTTCATGAAATCCTATTAACGCTTATAGTCCCCACTCTTTCCGCCGGACTTTTGCATAAGACGGATGTCCTTAATAATAATCCCCTTATCTTTCCATTTCATCATATCGTAAACAGTCAGGGCGGCCGCCGCAACAGCGGTGAGCGCTTCCATTTCTACGCCCGTGCGTCCTTTATAGATTACCTCAGAGGTAATCATCACATTTCTATTCTTTTTATCGATATCAAAAATGATACCCACCTTGCTCAATTCCAACGGGTGACAAAGCGGAATAATCTGGGGTGTGGATTTAGCCGCTATAATACCGGCTACCCTTGCTGTCTCTAAGATATTTCCTTTAGGTGACCCTTCCTGGACAAACGCCGCAAAACTATCGCTGGAAAAAACAACCTGCGCGCTGGCAATAGCCCGACGCGTAGTAATATTCTTGTAACTGGTATCACTCATCCCCTGTTTCTTTGCGTCAATCTTCTTCATTTTGCCCCCCAATACTCATCGCTTCCTAGTCTAACAAAACACAGGCGCGGGATTTTATGATCAAAAATACATTTTGCCCCGAATCCAGGCCTAATTCTTGAAAAGATTTCCATGTGATTTCAACCATACAGTTCAGACCATTAACATCTAAATTAATAAGATACTTATTTTCAAGGGCCATAAAACTTTTAATGGTTGCTGGAATCATATTGCGGGCGCTTATTCCCGCCACCTTATTCCTGGCGATGATAATATCGTTAGCCCGAATGCCCACCCGCAATCGAGGCTGAATAGCTTCCGATGAATAAATCACCTGCAAGTCATTCCCGCCAAAATCTAATAACGCCCTCTTTTCCTCTCTAAAAATCTGTTTTACCGACAACTCAAAGAGATTTTCAATATCTTCATTCTTTACACTCTGGATAATGCTGCGATGCATCAAGATTCGCTGCGAAGAACCATATTCAATATTGCGCCCATGCTCCATAACATAAACATTGTCTGTTAAATAGAGCAACTCCGATATTGAGTGACTAACGTATACAACAGGAATATTGAAGTTCCGCTGAATATCTTTCAAATAGGAAATGATTTGATGACGGGTATTGATATCGATGGCTGAAATTGGCTCATCCATGAGCAGAACACTGGGCTGATGAATAAGTGTCCGGCCCAAGGCTACTCTCTGCCGCTCCCCACCGGATAAAGTAAGGGGGCTCCTTTTAAAAAGCTTATAGAGTTTTAAAATATCGACAACCTCATTGAAATACCGTTTTTTAATCCCCTTTTTAGCGCCAAAGAGGATATTTTTACGTACTGTCATGTGGGGGAAAAGCAGGGCATCCTGGAATACCATGCCGACATTTCTTTCCTGAATAGATAAAGAAATTTTCTTTTGCGAAGAAAAGGCCTGGAAATTGGCGATAGTGATTTCACCTGAATCCGGCTTGATGATGCCCAGCAAACACTTTAACAACGTTGTCTTACCGCAACCGGTTTCACCGAGAATCCCGACGATACCCTCGTCAAAAACCCCGTCAACCTCTAGACGGAAATCCTGCATCCTTTTCCGGATTTTAAATTTAATAGCGCTCATGATCTATTTATACGGTCTCGTGTTCATGATTAAATAGCTCAAACCCAACCCCACGTAGGAAATCACAATGGTCGCCACAACCAAAGGCAGCAAGTCTACGTCATGCCCCAAATGGACACTATGATAAATCGCCAAAGGGATAGTCTGCGTCTTACCGGGGACATTGCCGGCAAAAATAATAGTGGCCCCAAACTCCCCGATACTCCGCACAAAAACCATAAAAAATCCGGCAATAATGCCGGGATAGCATAATGGTAGTGTCACTTTAAAAAATGTCTTGGAAAAACTGGCTCCCAGGCTATAAGCCACATGTTCTAAACGGGCATCAACCTGCTCCATGGCCTGTTTAACCATCTGGATCATAAACGGTGACGATACGATGGCCGCGGCCATAACAACGCCTTTCCAATCAAGCACGAATTGCAAATTAAAAAAATCCAATAAAATCCCCCCTAATAAGCCCTTCCTACTGAATAATACCAGCAGAAAATACCCGGTCAAAACCGGCGGTAAAAATAACGGCATATAAAGAAGTGTCTGCAGAAGCGTCTTGCATTTAAAATTTTTTCGGGCGAGAAACCATCCCCAAAATATTCCCCAGGGAATATTCACCGCAGCGCTCAATAATGCGCATTTAACAGATAATGTTATCGCG
>JAGLNJ010000090.1 GCA_023139575.1 Candidatus Omnitrophota bacterium
GGTCCGAGCGGATGCGGCAAATCAACGATACTGAACATGATTGCCGGGCTTGAAGAGATTACGGAGGGCACCATAAAATTCGACGGCATGGCCGTAAATGAACTCTCTCCCAAAGAGAGGGATATTGCCATGGTATTCCAGAGCTATGCCCTTTATCCTCACATGACAGTTTATGAGAACATGGCTTTCGGTTTGAAGTTGCGTAAACACCCGAAGGTAGAAATCAACCGTAGGGTCACTGAAGCGGCGGAAATTCTCGGCATTAAGAAATATCTTAACCGTAAGCCAAGAAAGTTGTCTGGTGGGGAAAGGCAGCGCGTTGCCTTGGGGCGAGCCATCGTAAGAAAGCCGCTCGTTTTTCTTTTCGATGAGCCTTTGAGTAATCTCGACGCTAAAATGAGGGTGCTGATGCGCGCTGAGATTCGTAAATTGCGTTTGCGCCTGCAAACCACTTTTATTTATGTCACACATGATCAAACCGAAGCTATGACATTAGGTGACCGGATTGCCGTTATGTGCGATGGAAAAATCCATCAGGTGGCGGATCCTATTGCCATTTATGATAAGCCGGCTAATCAGTTTGTGGCGAGCTTCATCGGGTCGCCTCCTATCAATATTATGCATGGGCGTATCATCAAGAAAGAACAGAAATACTATTTTGATGAAGGCAAATTTCAGATTAAACTAATAGCAGATATGTATAATGCCATTACCCCCTATGACGGCAAAGAAGTTAATATGGGTGTGCGGGCGGAAGACATTTATGATAAACTTTTTGCCTCTGAGTCATCGCCTGATAATACTATTAAGGCTGCTTGTGAAGTTGTTGAACCGATGGGATCAGACGTTTATTTGTATTTGACAACTGGGATAAATTCTTTTGTCGCTCGTGTGGGAGCCCATGATCGTCCGGATGTGAATCGTGATATGGATCTGGTTTTAGACATGAGTAAGGTGCACTTTTTTGATAAAGAGACGGAAGAAACAATCATTTAAAAAAAATTATCTTATCTCTGCTTGCCTTGTTGCCTGCTTTGTCGCATTTTATTTATATGCGTCATTCTATTCGACTTTTTTTTTCGTCTATCTTATATTTGCATCTTTATTCGTCATAGGAGTTCTCCTTTATTTCTACGTATTATTCTTCAAAAAAACTATCCATATCAAACTTAACCAACAGGAATATTTAGAACGGATTAATCTTCTAGAAGCTGATTTCGATAAAGAGAATTTGTTTGTCAATTCGCTGGAGAAGAAGATTGAAAGCTACATCCAGCTTAAAGATTTAACAGAGAAGCTCAACCGTCAGTTTTCGCTCAAGGATTCTTGCCAGACGTTGTCATTAGAGGTGAATCGTATTTTTCCACAAAAAGATGTTGTTGTCATTTTGTATTTATTTGACCAGTCTGGGGATCTGGGTATTGTGACATCTAAAAAGAATCAGCGGGAAACAAATATTAAGAAAAAGAAAGGGGATATGTGTGATAAATGGGTCGTTAAGACGCTGAAGCCACTTTTAATAGAAGATGTTAAAAAAGATTTTCGTTTTGATAGTGAAGTCGTCATGCAAGATGTTTCTCGCCCGGTGAGATCGTTAATGAGTGTCCCGTTGCTAAGTGGGAAGAAGGCTATAGGTATTTTGCGTGTCGATAGCCCACAGTCAGATGAATTTGCCATCGGAGATGTGAGGCTGCTGATGACAATTGGTCATCTGGGAGCTATTGCGCTTGATAACGCTCAGGTGTATGAAAAGATCGAGGACTTAGCTGTTAGGGATGGGTTAACAGGACTTTTTTTACGACGCTATCTGATGAGCCGATTGGGGCAGGAGTTGACGAGAGAGCTGCGGCGTAAAAAAGGTCTTTCTTTTATGATGGTTGATATTGATGAATTTAAGAAGTATAACGATCGTTTTGGTCATGTCGCAGGCGATATCGTGTTGAAAACCATCGGTATGATTCTTGCCGATTTATTTGATGTTCCGGGGAACTTGGTCTGCCGCTATGGGGGGGAAGAATTTGCTATTCTTCTGCCTGATTGCCCCAAGGATTTGGCTTTAAAGCTGGCCAAAAATTTATGTAAGCAAATTGAAATGCAGACTATTATTTTAAGACGGAAAAAGACAGAAGTGACCGTTTCAGTCGGTGTGGCTTCTTTTCCGGGAGACGCTCAGCTCAAGGATGAGCTTATTCAAAAAGCTGATCTCGCTTTATATGAAGCAAAACGGAAAGGAAGAAATCGCGTCTGCGGAGCCTGATTTATGATGGATAAAATCTTTATTGTGATGCTGGTTTTTTATCTGGCAGCGTTCCTTTATTTTGTACGCAAGAGGATGCTTGTTTATATTCACGGACATCAAAAAAATGTTTTAAGGGTGAAGAAAACATTTCAAGAGATGACGCAGAAGAAGAGCTTTTTGAATGTCAGGAAAAAACAGCTTCAGGAAAAGGCGTCTGAGATTTTTACTTTATATGATATGACCAAAAAGATAACGGAGAAGTTTGATGAAAACGACGCCTTTTTGATTTTTGAAGAAAAGCTCAGAGAAAATGTCGATTATTCAAAATGTCAATTCTTATTGCCAGACGATGAGAATATACAGCAAATCAAGACCAATAAAGAGATGTTTTTGTATAGCTTAAAAGGAAGAAGGGGCCTGATCGGTTATTTAGCCGTAGAAGATATCGCCGAAGACCAAAGGGAAACAGTTGTTATTTTGGCGCATCAATTTGCGTTGGCCTTGCGGCGTATCCGGCTTTATCAGGCGATCGAAAAAATGGCCATCACCGACAGCTTGACAAATGTTTATACGAGACGGCATATCTTAGAAAGATTCAAAGAAGAGCTAAGGCGGTCGACAGCGAGGGGAATAAAACTTTCCTTTCTCATGATAGACGTTGATTATTTCAAACATTTTAATGATCAGTATGGGCATCTCACAGGCGATCAAATTTTAAGAGAAATCACGCGAGTCATTCGGGAGTCCGTTCGAGAGATTGATATATGCGGACGTTACGGGGGGGAAGAATTCAGCGTGATTCTGCCGGATACGGATCGAGGCGGGGCAAAATTTGTTGCCGAGCGTATCCGAACCACGGTTGCGCAGGCCATGATCAGGGCTTATGATACAATGATCCGCACGACAGTAAGTTGCGGCATAGCCACTTTTCCTGATGATGGCAAACAGGTGGATGAGTTGATAGACAAAGCGGATTGGGCTTTGTACAGGGCTAAGAAATCGGGAAGGAATACCACGTGTTCTTTTGGGGTTTATGGAAAAAAGAAAAAAGGGTGAAATTTTTTACCTTTCTTTATAGATAATATAAGAATAAAATCGAAATAAAATCCCTGAATCGCCTTGAATCAGGGAGTTTTTTCGTGTACAATGAACGGATTGTTATATATAAATAATTAATATTAATAAAAATAATGACAGCTTATTCCTGTTTTTATAAATAATACAATGAAAAAATATATTTTAGGTGTAGATGTTGGCGGTACAAATATTAAACTGGGTGTGATTGATAAAACAGGCTCTATTATTTCCAGAAGTCGTTTAGATACAAAGAGTTACATTCGAAGCAAAAACAAGCTGATAGAAGCTGTTATCACAGAAATTAATGATATGTTTAGTTCCTGTAATTTGAAAAAAAGCCATTTTGTGGGTGTTGGGATCGGGCTTCCCGGCTTGGTTGATCCGATAAACGGTATTGTAAAATTTCTGCCCAACATTCCGGGATGGAAAAATGTCCCATTAAAAAAAATTTTTGAAAAGCAACTATTTTTACCTGCCTATATTGAAAATGATGTTAACATGATCACTTTAGGTGAATGGAAATATGGAGCAGGCAAAGGTGTTAGTGACATGATTTGTTTGACTCTGGGAACCGGAGTGGGAAGTGGATTGATATTAGACGGAAAACTCTATCGAGGTGCTGGTTATGCGGCGGGTGAGTTGGGGCATATCCCACTTAATGAAAAAGGCCCGCAATGCGGTTGCAAAGGTTATGGGTGTTTAGAAAGTTATGTGGGAAATCAACGCCTGCAAGAGCGGGCAGCAAAAATATTTAAAAGAAAACAAATTGTTTTGGAAGAAGTCACTGATTTAGCAGAACAAGGGAATCTGAGGGCTAAGGAATTCTGGCAGGAAACAGCTTCACATATTGGCAATGCGTTAACAGGAGTGGTGAATCTTTTAAATCCTACTCGCATAGTCATTGGGGGAGGCGTTTCTGATGCACATAAATTTCTTTTCAAAACAATTGAAAAAACGATTAAAAATCGGGCGATGAAAGTTCAAGCCTCGATGTTTAAAATTGTTAAAGCCAAGTTAGGCGGCGATGGCGGCATTATCGGCGCTCGGGTATTAGTAGAAGATATGAAAAGCTTAAAAAGGAAAAAAAAAGAATAAACTCTACATGACGATTTATAAAGGTAAGAAAAGATTCAGCGCAAAATTCACGGGAATTCTTTTAAGCCTCCTTTTTGTAGGGGGAGTTATTTCCTGTAAGACGATTCAGTTATTTGCCCAGGAGCAAGCGGGGGCGGTTGAGATTAATGGTGATCAAGTAGAATTTTCCATGGAGGAAAATAAGGTTATTGCTAAAGGGAATGTTGAGATTGTTAAGCAAGACGTCATCTTGAAATGCGACCGGTTAGAGTTTTATCGTGAGACGAAGATCGCTATTGCCGAAGGAAATGTTGTATTGATCCGTGGCAAAGAAAAAATTAACGGCGATCGATTGAAATATAATTTTGAAACGATGCAGGGTGATTTTGAGGAAACACAGATTGCCGCAGACCCCTTCTTTGGTATCGGAGAGAAAATTATAAAAGTTAGCGATAATCATTTGCGGATGGAAAAAGGAAGGCTGACCACCTGCGACCTGGACAAACCGCATTTTGCCTTTGCTGCGAAGAAGATAGACATTTATCCGGGAGAAAAAGCAGTTGCCCGCAACGTGCGCCTTTTAGTCGGGAGGATCCCGATATTTTTCATGCCGAGATTTACCCAAAATCTAGATGAAAAAAAACCGGCCGTTATCTACACGCCCGGTTATGATGGCGATTGGGGCGCCTTTCTTTTGACGAAATGGCGATATAAGTTAAATGAATATATTAAAGGAGCAGTTCATCTGGATTATCGCCAAAGAAAGGATCTGGCTTGGGGTGTGGACATGGACTATAAGACATTAGGTTATGGAAAGGGTATTTTGCGCACCTATTACATGAATGAACGTAATGTTAATGCTGATCATTTCTTTGATGAAAGGATCCCGCCTACAACCGAGCGTGAACGCTATCGTATTGAGTGGCGACATAAATGGAATATTGATAACAAGACTAACGCTATTATGCAGTATTCTAAACTAAGAGACGGCGGCATACTTAAAGATTATTTCGAGCGCCAGTATGACAGTGATGTTAGTCCTGATACGTATTTCATATTAACACGAGCCGTGCCTTTAGGGACCTTAAGTTTTCAGACCGATGTGCGCATCAATCGTTTTGACACCATGGTAGAAAGACTGCCCGAAATAAGTTATGACATACCCAACAAGGAGATTGGAGATACGGGGTTTTATATTAAGAACACGGCGACGTATTCAAACATGGTATACAAAACGGCAAGCCCCAGTGAAGTTCGTCCTGAGACAATGCGCCTTCATAATACCAGCGAGGTCGCATATCCTTTTAAATTTAGTTTTATAGAGCTGAAACCGTTTGTGGGTGGAGATCAAACGTATTACAGCAGGACAAAAGATAAAAGCAAGTATGACGTGGTCCGCGGAATTTTTCGTACAGGGGCTGACCTGTCGACCAAATTTTACCGCATATTTGATTATTCAACCGAAAGATTCGGCCTTGACATCAACCGTTTACGCCATATTATAACACCATCAATATCGTATCTTTATACGCATGATCCGACCATTGGTAATGATTATTTAGACCAGTTTGATGCGGTTGATGCCCGAACGCGGGGGCATGTTCTGAATTTATCTTTAGAAAATAAATTGCAGACCAAACGTAATGATAAAAATGTTGATCTTGTGAGGATTATTGGCGGGACAAACTTTTTGTTAAAGGAGGACGCCGGGAAAGGCGGTTTTAACAGCGTAACATCTGATATTGATATCAACCCCTATGATTGGTTGAAATTTTCTTTTGATTCTTCTTATAGCTCTATTGAGGAGCATCTTGCTTCGGCTAATTTTGATCTTTATATTAATGATGAGAGTGACCGGTGGCACTTTAATCTTGGCAAAAGGTATAATAGGGAGGTTGATGATCAGTTAACATCCGAACTCTCTTATAAAATAAATTCTTTGTGGAAGTTTGAAGTTTATGAACGGTTTGATTTGGACTCGGGAACATTGAAGGAGCAGGAATATACGATCAGCCGAGATTTGCATTGCTGGACCATGGATGTCAGTTACAATCAAACCAGGGGTGAAGGAGACGAAATCTGGATAATTTTTAAAATGAAGGCTTTCCCCGAAATTGGTTTTGATGGGGGAACAGGGTTTAACAGGCGTAAGGCCGGCTCTCAACACAAATGATCTCTTCAAGGGATTAATTTCTCTCAAAGATTAAATATAAAAAAGCTGGAAGGAGCAGAAATGAATATCGCGATCGTTGGGTCTGGATATGTAGGATTAGTATCAGGTGTGTGTTTGTCTTCAATTGGTCACCACGTCATGTGTGTTGATAATGATAGGGAAAAGGTGAAAAAACTTCGTCAAGCGCAAGTGCCGATATATGAGCCGGGATTGGAGGAGTTGATGGTTGGGATGATGAAGAAGAAACGGCTGATGTTCACGACTTCGATTAAAGAGGCGACAAAAAAGGCGAAGGTCATTTTTATCGCTGTTGGAACGCCGTCGAAAGCAAACGGAGATGCCGATTTAACCTATGTTGAGAATGTTGCGAGGGAGATCGCCGCTAATATGAATTCTTATAAATTGATCGTTGAGAAGTCCACGGTTCCGGCTGCGACAGGGCAGAGGATCAAGCGAACTATTCAAATGAACCTCCTTAAGAAATATCAACAAGGAAAAGGAAAAGTTGATTTTGACGTTGCATCAAATCCTGAGTTCTTAAGAGAAGGTTCCGCAATTGAAGATTTTATGAAGCCGGATCGCGTTGTTATAGGCGTAGAATCAAAAATGGCGGAAGACCTTTTGCGTGAAGTTTATAAGCCGATCAAGACTAAAATGGTTGTTACTAACATCAATTCTGCCGAAATTATTAAGCATGCCTCGAACTCATTTCTGGCCACAAAGATTTCTTTTGCCAACGCTTTATCGCAGATATGCGATCGCGTCGGAGCAGATGTCCTGAAGGTCGCCGAAGGCATGGGCTTTGACAAAAGAATAGGCAGGAGTTTTCTTAATGCAGGCATCGGATACGGCGGCAGCTGTTTTCCCAAAGACGTTGATGCGTTCATTCGCTTGAGTGAAAAGAGCGGATATGATTTCACTTTGTTAAAGGACGTCCGCCAGATCAATGAAGACCAAAAGAAGGCCTTTGTTCGTCTCATAGAAGATAAATTATGGATCATTAAAGATAAAATTATCGGGGCTCTGGGGGTGGCTTTTAAGCCGGATACCGATGATATGCGAAACGCTCCGGCAACAGATATCATTCAGGCGCTACAGTGTGAAGGCGCCAAGATTAGGGCCTATGATCCGGAGGCGGCACATAATGCCAAAAAGATCATGAAGGGTGTGACATTCTGTAAGGATATTTATACTATGGCGAAGGGGTGCGACAGCCTCATGCTTCTCACAGAATGGGACGAATTTACAAAAATTGATTTTAAAAAGATTAAGCAATCTATGAGGCAGGCAGTTATTTTTGACGGACGTAATTTATACCATAATCGAGGTTTAGAGAAATTGGGTTTTGAATATTATGGTATCGGTCGGGGTGTTTGATATAAGACGACACCAACTTAATATCATCAAGGGAAAGGAATAGTTTTAAAATGTCAGCGGCGTTAAAAAGAAAGATTATTACAAAAGAAGCGAAAATAGCTGTGCTGGGTCTGGGCTATGTCGGCCTTCCCTTAGCGGTGAACTTTGCTAAAGCAGGCTATCAAGTTGTCGGTATTGATAAAAACGTCGGCCGTGTCAAAAGAGTGCAGCAAAAGAAAAGCTACATCTCGGATATCCCGACTCGTGAGTTGGAGGCTGTCGTTCGAAAGAAGAAGCTTAAAGCGACAATGGATTTTAGCGAATTGAAACAATCCGATGTTATTTTGGTTTGTGTTCCCACGCCGCTGAAGAGAAAGTATACGCCTGATATTTCCTACATTGACAGCGCTGTTAAAGAAATACAGAAACATCTAAAGAAAAATACACTGGTGATTTTTGAGAGCACGACGTACCCTGGCACTACAAATGAGTTGATCAAGCCCGGATTGGAAAAAGCGGGTTTGAAAGCGGGGAAGGATTTTTATTTGGCCTTCTCTCCCGAACGTATTGATCCGGGAAATAAATCTTATGACGTTACTAAGATACCCAAGGTCGTGGGCGGCATAACCCCTAAGTGTGGGGCCTTGACCAAATTGTTATATCAAAAAGTGATAAAATCTGTTCACTTGGTTTCTTCAACTCAAGCGGCGGAGATGACCAAGCTTTTAGAAAATTCATTCCGCATTATAAATATCGGATGGATCAATGAAGTTGCGATGATGTGCCATAAATTAGATATAGACGTATGGGAGGTCATTGAAGCGGCCAAGACCAAACCCTTTGGTTTTATGCCCTTTTACCCGGGGCTGGGGGTGGGAGGTCACTGCATTCCGGATGATCCGCTTTATCTCTATTGGAAGGCAAAACAGTATGGGTTTAATTCCAAATTTATAAAATTATCGGCGGATACAAACGTTAATATGCCTGTGTACGCAAAAGAGCGGTTGAGGGAGATACTCAAGAGGCGTAAAAAAAGAATGAACACGGCAAAAATTTTGATCATTGGCGTTACCTATAAAAAAGATGTGCGGGATTTACGCAAATCATCTTCTTTGAGTTTTATCGAAGTTTTAAAGATGTCCCGCTGTCATGTGGATTACTATGATCCGATCATTCCTTATTTAGATATTGGGAATATAAAAATGAAATCAGTGAAGCTTGATGCCAAGCAGGTCGCCAAGTATGATTGTGTTGTTATTGCCACGGATCATACGCATGTCGATTATAAACTTATCTTGAATTCTGCAAAGGTAATTTTTGATATTAAGAATGTTTATCACAAAACACAAAATAAGAAAATTTTTAAATTTTAAATACTATCGATAAGAGAGGGAGCTATGGCAAAACGGAAGCAAATGGTGGTTGTTACGGGTGGGGCAGGTTTTCTGGGGAGCCATTTATGTGATCGGTTTGTTAATGATGGTTTTAAAGTTATTTGTATCGATAATCTGATTACGGGAAATTTAAAGAATATAAAACATCTGCTAAAGGATAAGAATTTTAATTGGATGAGGCATGATGTTTCAAAGGAGATCAAGGTGGCCGGGCCGGTTGATTGCGTCCTGCATTTTGCTTCTCCAGCGAGTCCTGTTGATTATCTGGCCTATCCTATTCCGACACTGAAGGTGGGTTCTCTGGGAACCCATAATGCCCTGGGTCTGGCTAAACTGAAAAAGGCAAGATTTCTTTTAGCGTCTACTTCAGAAGTTTACGGAGATCCTCAAGAACATCCTCAAAAAGAAACATATTGGGGGCATGTTAACCCGATAGGGCCGAGAGGGGTGTATGATGAGGCGAAGCGTTTTGCCGAAGCGATTACATTGGCCTATCATCGTTATCATAAAATTGACACCAAGATTGTGCGGATTTTTAATACCTACGGGCCGAGAATGAGAATAGAGGATGGACGAGTCGTTCCTAATTTTATCTATCAGGCCATGCATAATAAATCATTGACGGTTTACGGGACTGGAAAACAAACTCGATCGTTTTGTTTTTATTCTGATCTCATTGAGGGGATCGTGCGCTTGCTTTTTTCAAAAATACATGGTCCCGTTAATATTGGAAATGCCGATGAGTTCACCATTCTGCAATTTGCCAAGTTAGTTCTTAAGGTGTCCGATACAAAATCAAAAATAGTTTATAAAAAGTTACCTACCGATGATCCCAGACAGAGACAGCCTGACATTTCGCTGGCCAAAAAGCATTTGAAATGGCGTCCAAAAGTTAAATTGGAAGAAGGTCTTGTAGAGACCTTCTCATGGTTTCAAGAGAATGTCGACTAAATTATGAGTAAAAGTTTAGAAGAATATTATCAACAACTACAGCTTCCACAAGAAAGACTTATTGAGCTTTTTACCATGCTGACCGATATCCGGCGCATCGAGTTGAAGATCGCCGAGCTCTATCCACAGGATGAAATGAAAACGCCTGTCCATCTTTCCTTAGGGCAGGAGGCCGCAGCGGTCGGTGTTTGTGCCCATTTAAAAAAAGAGGATTATATATTTAGCAATCATCGCAGTCATGCCCATTATTTAGCAAAAGGGGGAGACATAAAGGCGATGATTGCGGAACTGTATTGTAAGGAAACGGGATGTTCCAGGGGTCGTGGGGGATCCATGCACCTGATTGATACAAGCGTTGGACACTATGGATCTTCATCCATTGTTGGGGGCAGTATCCCGCATGCTGTTGGTGCGGCGTTTGCGTCGGTCATGCAGAAAAAAGATTTGGTCGCTATTTCTTTTTTTGGAGATGCCGCTTCAGAGCAAGGTGTTTTCTTTGAAAGCATGGCTTGGGCATCACTTAAAAAATTGCCTGTTGTTTTTGTATGCGAAAATAATTTTTATTCCGTCTGCTCCCACCTAACGGCAAGGCAGATTAATATGGATATTGTGAAACGCCCGCGCGCCTTTGATATCCCGGCGAAACAAATCGACGGGATGAATGTGTTGGAAGTATATGCTGCGGCTCAAGAGGCAATAGCTCATGCGCGCAGCGGCAAGGGGCCGTATTTTATCGAATGTCGGGTACAACGTTGGTGCGGCCATGCTGGACCGGGAGATCCCATAAAAGAAGGTTACCGGAAACAAGAAGAGTTAGCAGAAGGATATTGTAGGGATCCATTGAAGGATTTCAGGGAATTTTTAACTGCCAAGAATTTAGTGACGGTAGAAGTACTAAAGAAGATAGAGCGGGATTGTGACGTTAAAGTGGCTGAAGCCTTCAAATATGCTCAAGAAAGTCCGCTTCCGGATGCGGCGGACTTAGAAAAATATTTATATTCATAATTTATTTGTATCAGTCTCTTCAAAGATGATAAAAGGGTTGAAATATTTTAAACTGCTTCTCTGCT
>JAGLNJ010000091.1 GCA_023139575.1 Candidatus Omnitrophota bacterium
GGATGTTAAGTTAACCCGAAAAACAGTTTCTGAAATTCTAAGCAAAATTGAGAAATCAGTTTTTACCCAATTCAAAACTAATCCCGAAAATTTTATTTCAGAAGCAGTTTGCTTGATCAATGAACAAAAGGCGACAGCCATCATTGAGCATTTGACTTATGATACTATTTCTGAAACGCATGGCATAAATATTTTTACGGATAATCAAAGCAAACAGGACTTTACTAACGCGGGAGATCCTCTTAAGCGGCATGTTTACGATTATGTGATAACGGATTCAAAAAATGAGCGAAGATTTGTTAATGAGCTGGATACCAGCGTTGAAGTTGTGGTTTACGTAAAGCTGCCGAAAGGATTTTTTATCCCAACGCCAGTGGGTGATTATAATCCTGACTGGGCAATTTTATTTAAAGAAGGAGTGGTTAAGCATATTTATTTTGTAGCGGAAACAAAGGGCTCTATGTCCACGATGGAACTTCGTGAAATAGAAAAAATTAAAATTGAGTGTGCCCGCAAGTTTTTTGACGAAATTAATCGAAAAATTAATCCTGAAAATGTGAAGTATGATGTTGTTGATAGTTTTGGGAAGTTGATGGAAATTGTAGGTATTCAGGAGCAAGGTGTTTAGGCTAAGCAGGGATATTGAGAAAAATAAATTTGATAATATATTGTTATAAAAAAAGTATACAACATATAAATATTGGTAGGTGATTAACTTATGAATCAAGAAAAAATAAAATGTCCTGAATGTGGTCATATGATTGAGCTTTCAGAAGCGATTTCGCATGATATTGAAGATAAAGTGAAATCTAAGTTTGAGCAACAAATTCAAGCTATAAAGAAAGAATCTCAGGATGCTTTGACTCATAAGGAAGAAGAATTTAATTTGCAGTTAACAAAGGCAAAAGCTGATTTAACTGCTAAAGCTCAAAAAGAGGCATTGGAATCTGTAAATTTAGATCTGTCGGATTTAAAAGCTCAATTAGACGAAAAAACTAAGAAGTTACAGGGCGCCGAACAATTTGAACTAAAATTACGAAAAAAAACTCGTGAGCTTGAAGAAAAAGAAAAAAGTTTAGAATTAGAAATAATGCGTAAATTAGATGAAGAAAGAAAAAGTATGGAAGAATCTTTAAGTAAAGATTTTCAAGAACAGCATAGGCTTAAGGATGCGGAAAAAGAAAAACAATTGTCTGATATGCGTAAGCAAATTGAAGATTTACAAAGAAAAGCAGAACAAGGCTCACAACAGAATCAAGGTGAGGTGTTAGAGCTTGAATTGGAAGATGTGCTAAAGACTGAATTTCCATTGGATGAAATTGAGCCCATAGGAAAGGGACAACGGGGTGCGGATGTATTGCAGATAGTAAAAACTCAGTTTGGACGGGTTTGTGGGAAAATTCTTTGGGAGACTAAAAGAACTAAAAATTGGAGTGATGGGTGGATTCAAAAACTGAAAGATGATCAGAGAGAAGCTAAGGCTGATATTTGTGTGATTGTTTCGGAAGCCTTACCTTCTGGGTTGAGTAATTTTAATCAAACCAATGGAGTGTGGGTGTGTTCCCTTCAGGCATATTTAAGTTTGGCTATAGCTTTACGTGTAACTCTTATTCAGGTTGCCAGTGCGAACCTTTCTCAAGAAGGTAAAAATGAGAAGATGGAAATTATGTATAAATATTTAACTGGATCGGAATTCCGCAATAGAGTTGAGGCGATTGTTGAATCATTTGTTGCAATGAAATCGGAATTAGAGGCTGAGAAACGGGCTATTCAGAAAATTTGGTCGAAAAGAGAGAAGCAAATAGAAAATGTGATAACCCACATTGGTGGAATGCATGGTGATTTGCAAGGAATAGTGGGTTCTTCATTACCAACTATTAAAATGTTAGAGTTAGACACAACGGCTATAGAGTGTGGAGATGATTTAGAAGGTAAGAAGAAGCTTAATTAACAAAATTTTAATAGATACGGAGGCCATATGCTCTCACGCTCAGGAAGTTATACAATTGGTTATTTATTTGGATTTTGGATAGTGCAATTGTTCATCAAGCTGTTTGTTGTGACAGTGCGGACAATTTTGTCGGTTATTGCATTCCTGCTGGGTTTTAGAGCGCCCAAAAAACAACCTGTCGGATTCCACGCTAATCGGCAATCCCTAACAAAATTTATTAATACGTATTGAGATTAATAGTTAACTATAGTAAAATCAAATACTACTTTTGGAATAATGTGCCATTAGTATATATTTTGAGATTTTATGAGAGATTTAAAAAGAACCAATAAAAAACATTTAGGCGAACTGCTTGTTGAACGGGGAGTTATTGATCGGGAGCAAGTAGCGATGGCCATGGCCTATCAAAATGAGAACAGCGGTCTTTTCGGGGAAATATTGGTTGAATTGAAGTGTGCTACCGAAGAAGACATTGCTCAAGCCCTCACCTCCCAGTATGGATTCCCTTATCTTCCGTTAGCCAATTATGAAATCGACCAGGAAGTCATTGATGCCATCCCGATGGATATGTGCCGTCGATTTTGCCTTATACCTATCGATAAAATCGGCAAAAGTCTTACTGTTGCTATGGCCGATCCTTTGAATACTGCCGCCGTTGAAGATGTGGAATTGTTGACAGGTTGCACTGTGCAGACATTTGTCAGTACAGGTGCTGATATTAAAGAGGCTATTCAAAAATATTACAAAAAATCCTAAAATATGTTTTCTTTAAAAGAACGCTTACAAGAAATCCTCATCAGGGATAATGTTATCAAGAAGGAAGACCTTGATAATGCCCTTGCAGAACAGAATCAACACGGGGGAGAGCTCAGTAAGATTCTGGTAAAACTGAATCTTATTTCTGAAGATTATCTGGCGCAAGTCTTGAGCGAAGAGTTAGGCATGCCGCCGATAGATATTTCCCGCCTGAAGATTGATCCGGAAGTCGTCAAAATCATTCCTAAAGAAGTGGCCGTGAAAAGCCAGATCATTCCCATTTCAAAAATGGGTAATAATCTGACTTTGGCTATGGCCGACCCGTTGAATATCTTTGCGATTGATAATGTCAGCGCGTTAACGGGTATGAATATCACGCCCATCATCGGCCGCCCCACTCAAATTCAACAAACAATTGATCAGTATTACTCTGAAGACACGCATGAGGCTCTCCAGAGCATCATGAAGGACATCAAAGATGCCGAGGATTTGGAGCTGGTTAAGGACGCGCAAAGCGATTTGGAGAAAGCAGATGTTGAAAATTTGACGCAAGACGCTCCGATGATAAAGTTGACGGACACGATTATTCAGCAAGCGGTAGCGGCGAAAGCGAGTGATGTTTTTATTGAGCCGATGGAAAAAACTTTACGCATTCGTTATCGCGTAGATGGCGTTATTCGTGAAATTGATCAGATGTCAAAGGCTTTGCATTTGCCGATAGTCTCGCGTATTAAGGTTGTTTCGAACCTGGATATTTCCGAACACCGTTTACCTCAGGATGGAAGGTTCAAAACCCTTATTTCCGGTGATAAGGAAGTGGATTTTCGCGTGAGCGTTTTGCCTACGGTGTTCGGTGAGAAAATCGTTTTACGTGTTCTTGATAAATCAGAGGGGATGATTGATGTTGAAACATTAGGTTTCAAGAAGGAATCATTGGCTCAGCTGAAAGAGTGTTCGCAGAAACCGCATGGCATGATTCTCTCCTGCGGCCCTACGGGAAGTGGAAAAACAACGACCCTTTATTCAATTTTAAAATTTGTTGATTCTCCCGAGAAGAATATTGTCACGGTTGAAGACCCGGTAGAATATCAAATGCGCGGCTTGAACCAGGTGAATGTACGTCCGGCGTTTGGCCTGACTTTTGCCGCGAGCTTGCGTTCTATTCTCAGGCAGGATCCGGATATTATTATGATCGGCGAGATTCGTGAGACGGATACTTTAGATGTCGCTGTTAAGGCCGCCTTAACAGGACACTTGGTTTTGAGTTCTTTGCATACGACAACAGCTCCCGGCTCTATCGTGCGTATGATGAATATGGGTATTGAGCCTTTTTTGATTTGTTCATCGGTCTTGGCGATCCTGGGGCAGAGGTTGTTGCGCCGCATATGTCCAAAGTGCCGCGAGGCCTATACTGTGCCGGACAATCTTATTCAGAGGCTGAAATTGGAAAAACTGGCAAAGAAACAGAATATTGAATTCTTTCGCGGGAAAGGGTGTAAACACTGTTTGAATTCTGGTTATGCAGGTCGTGTTGGAATATCAGAAATGTTGGTTTTATCGCCGAAAGTGAAAACGATAATTTTACAACGGCAGGGTGAGTTGAAGATTAAAGAGATGGGCCGTCGGGAAGGTATGATCACCATGCGTGAAGACGGTATGGCCAAGGCATTGGAAGGTTTGACTTCATTGGAAGAGGTCCTGAGGGTAACGGTTCCGGATGAGGAGATGGATTAATCGCGCTGTTAATGAGAAAGAAAAATGGTTGAGACAATAAAAGACAGAATTATTAAGACCCTGATTGAAACATTAGATATCAGCGAAAAAGACGTTAAGGAAGCTTTGGCTTTTCAAAAGCGAAAAGGCATTAGTTTGGATAAGGCCTTGATTGAAAGAGGGCTGATCAAAGAAGAAGACCTTATGGCTCTTTTGGTTAAAGAGTTGCAAATTCCTTTTATTAATTTGAAAAAATATAAAATTGATCCCAATTTAAAAGGGGTCATTCCTGAAAAGGTTGCCCGTCAATACAGGATAATTCCTCTTTCATCATTAGAAGATACTATAACGGTGGCTATATCCGACCCGCTAAATCTTTTTGCCATTGATGATTTAAAAAATATCACGGGCAGTGATATTGATGTCGTTATGAGCACGGATTCCGATATCATGAAGTCAATTGATAATTATTATGGCAGTAAGTTTACCACGAGCGTTCAGGAAGTCAGTAAGGATATCTTGGTTGATGATTTTGAAATCGTCATGGAAAAAGACCCGGGAAAAGATGATGAGACGTCTTCTGATGAAGGGGAGCAGGCGCCGATAATTCGTTTGGTTAATCTTATGATACGCGAAAGCATTAAGCAGAGGGCGTCTGATATTCACATAGAGCCTTTGGAAGATGTGGTGCGTGTGCGTTATCGTATTGACGGTGTTTTACAGGATGCGATGAATTTTCCCAAAGACAATCAGAATTCTGTTATTGTGCGCATCAAGATTATGTCCCGACTTGACATTACAGCGACAAGAACACCGCAGGACGGACGGTTTAAGATGCGCATCGCGAATAATGAAGTTGACTTTCGCGTGTCGCTTTTGCCGACAACCTTTGGACAAAAGATCGTTATGCGTATCCTTGATAAAAAGAATTTGAAGGTGGGTCTGGAAGGTTTGGGCTTTGCCGAAGGGGATTTAGTAAAAATGAAGGAATCGGTCAAATCTCCTTTCGGGATGATTTTAGTCACGGGACCCACGGGAAGTGGTAAATCCACCACTCTGTATTCTGTTATCAATGAATTGAATACTGTGGATAGGAATATTATTACAATTGAGGATCCGGTTGAATATGTTGTTGAAGGGTTGACTCAAATATTTGTTCGTCCTGAAATCGGTTTGACTTTTGCGTCAGGGTTGAAATCAATTTTAAGACAAAGCCCGGACATTGTTATGGTGGGTGAAATTAGGGATTTTGAAACGGCTGATATTGCTATTAAAGCTTCTTTGACGGGGCAGTTGGTGTTTTCAACTCTGCATACCAACGACGCGGCCGGGGCCATGACCCGTTTAGTTGATATGGGTGTGGAGCCTTTTTTGGTCGCTTCCAGCCTGGTTATGATTTGTGCCCAGCGATTATGCCGCAGAGTATGCTCACGGTGTAAGGTTGAGGAAAACATTCCGGAAGAAGTTTTAAGGCGTCTTAATATCCCTGCAAAATCGGGAACAAAATTTTATAAAGGAAAAGGATGCAGTCATTGCAGGCAATCAGGATATTATGGGCGCTTAGGTGTAACCGAAGTCCTGATTGTGGATGATCCCATACGGGAAATGTTGATTTCCGGAAAAACCTCGGATGAAATTAAATGTTATGCCCGGGAAAGCAATAACATGACCTTGCTTTGGGACGATATGGTGGAGAAATTCATGGGTGGATTAACCTCACTTGAAGAAGTTATCCGTGTAGCTTCAAATGAATAACGGTGGAGTTTTAATGTGAATCATCAAGCTAATGAGCGGTATGCTTATGGCGAGCACATAGGAAATATCCTTATTAAACGCGGCCTTATTACGGAAGGACAGCTTAACAACGCGTTGTCTATTCAAAAAGAAGAGAAAATTCTGCTTGGAGAAATTTTGACGCGTTTGGGATATTTGGAGGAGATTGATATTGTTATCGCTGTTATTATTCAATGTGGTATGCCCTATATTGCCATCAATAAATATGATTTGGAAAAAGATGTGTTGGATATGGTATCTGCTGAGACGGCCCGAAAGCATCATGTTATACCTTTGGATAAGGTCGGGAATGTCCTGAGTGTTGTGATGTCGGATCCTTTGAATGAAGAGATAAAAAAAGAGCTTGAAGAAAAAACAGAATGTAAGATAGCAACATTTATTGCCACGAAGAGCGAAGTTGATGAAGCCGTTAAGCGATGGTATGCTTAAATTGAAAATTGAAATTTTGCTGAATTCTTTTTCGGTAAAGGTGTAGTTGATGTTAAAATAACAAAAAACTTTTGAAAGAAAAAAATTTTATGCCAACATTCAAATATGTAGCAAAAGATGCAAATGCCCATAATGTTATGGGAAAAATATCAGCGGAGAATCAGGCTGCGGTTATTTCTGAGCTGCGCAAAAGAAATCTTACGATTATTTCTGTTAAACAGATTAAGGATGCGGGCGCCGCCAAGTCTTCGTTCACGAGAAAAAAAGTCAAGAAAGATGACCTTGTCATTTTTTCCCGCCAGTTGGCAACAATGGTTGAGGCGGGGATTCCCATCCTGCAGTGTTTGGATGCCCTTCAAGAACAAGTCACCCATCAATATTTTCACAATGTCATTGTGGCCGTGCGGGATGATATTCAGTTGGGGAGCAGCCTTTCCGCAGCATTTTCTAAGCATCCGAAAGTTTTTGATACGCTTTTTATTAATATGGTCAAGGTCGGAGAAACGGGAGGCGTTTTAAGCAAAATTCTGGACCGTATTGCGACTTATATGGAAAAGACATTAAGATTGATCAGAAAGGTGAAAGCGGCTCTTATCTATCCCATTGTTGTTATCAGCATGGCAATTTCAATCACGATACTTCTCTTGGTCAAAGTTGTTCCGACCTTTGCTGAAATTTATAAAGGTTTTAATGCTGAACTGCCAGGTTTGACACAAATGCTTATTGATACGAGCACTTTTTTAAAACAATATATTCTCTATGTGTGCATAGGGCTTGTTATTTTTATGTTTCTTATGGCCCGTTGGTATAGAACGGACCAGGGGAAGTTGTTTCTTGATGGGGTGACATTAAGGATGCCGATATTCGGCGATCTCATCCGCAAAGTTGCGATAAGCCGTTTCAGCCGCACGCTGGCCACATTGCTTCAAACAGGAGTTCCGATTTTGGAGTCTCTCGATATAGTAAGTAAGACGAGTGGTAACAGGGTCATTGAAAAAGTAGTCGAGGGGGTTAAGGTGAATGTCCGCGAAGGCGAGAGCATTGCATCTCCGTTGGTTAAGAGCGGCGTTTTTCCGCCTATGGTTACCCGAATGATTGCCATTGGTGAGAAATCGGGGCAGCTGGAACAGATGTTATCCAAAGTAGCTGAATTTTATGATGATCAGGTTGATACGGCTGTTTCGGGATTGACCAGTATTATTGAGCCGCTGATAATTGGGTTGTTGGGTATTGTTGTGGGCTTTATTGTTATTGCTCTTTTTCTGCCTATCATTCAAATCACACAGATTTTATAAACCTGAAATCAAAAGGATAAAAAAATGAAATCTCATCAAGAAAGATTGATGTTGTTTTCATGCCGAGTGTTTTTTTCTCTGATCATTTCTGCATGTTTGGCCTTTCCGGTTTTGGCTTATGATCAGGCGGGGGGGAGAGACATGACAACCGATGACATGCTGATTTATACTATTAAAGATTTGCACGCGCGTATGCAAACCATCATCCGGGAAAACAATCGTTTAAAGACGAAATCTGAGGCTGTTCGTAAAAGGATTCTTTTTTTGCGTCAGGAGATGCGTTCTTATGAAGACCGCCGGTTTGAACTTCTGGAAGAAACGGTTCAGTTGACCGACTTGATTAAATTAGATGAGCGGGATACCACCATAACGAAAAATCGGAAAATTAATTTAGAGAAATATATGAGGCATTTGGAATCAGAAAGCGAAGGTTTGCGGAATGACTTGGAGCAAGGAGATGTGGATGCTGATTCCCTGGAGCAATATATTGAAAAGTTGCAGAAAGGTTTGAGTAAGTTGGAGGAAAAAGAAAAGGATAAAGGTTTCCGCGTCCTTAAAAAACGCTATGATCAAGAAAAAGGGGAATTTCAAATTTCGATCAAAGGGAGTAACGATCGTTTAAAACGCATTCAAAAGGAACTGGCGATATTAGAACGAGATGTTTCCCGTTTAAATAAAGAAAAGCAAGCCGCCCTTTTCCGAAAAAGAGCTCTGAGAGAAGATTTGCAAGAGGTCAAAAGCTCTTTATTGCTTGATATGGGAGAACGGAAGTCTTTAGAGGGAGACAAAAAGCGCCGTGAAGAATTGACTCAGAAAAAGAAGCTGGAGATCAAGGAGGAGATCGAGCAATTAGAGGCCTATAATGAAAATTTAGAATTAGCCGTAAAGAAATTTTATAATGCAAATGAAACGGTTATGAATAAAAATGACATATTTTATAAAACGGTTGATGATGTTCAGAAAATGTATGATTTGGAGTATCAGTTGTTAGAGGAAAAAGAATCGATATTAAAGCGTTATGCCAGTCATGTTGCGAAAGTTCAACAGGGAAAAGAGAATCGGTTGAACTATGGGGATACGCACGAAGATTTATTAGCTAAAAAGAAAGTCCTGGCTGATGAAATTGATTTTTTAAGCTTGCAGATTGAGAAGGAAGAATCAATTTCGTTGTCGCTCATGGAAGAGATGAAAGGAGTTAGTGCTGAAATTGAAGATATTGAAGAAGATATTAAGAGTAAGGAAAGAAAATTTTCCGGCAGAGGAAAGTCTTCGCGTGAAAGGGCCATTAAATTAGAGATCGCAGACAAAAAAGAGGCAATTCGTGATGCTGAGAAAGGGGTGAAGAACATACGGCACTCTAATCGCCGAATGCTATCCCAATTGGCCCAATTGGAAAATAATCATGCTAAGTTGAATTCTTCCGCAAAAAAGGCTCTGGAAGATTGGCAAGCTATTTTACCCGATGAAGGGGGGCAAACGGGAAGTAATATGATTCAAAAGCAGAGCAATGCCCGGCGGCAAAGCCGACTTGCGGAGGAAGTTGGTGCTCTTAAATTGCGCAGTTCCATTCTTTCCAGTTCTATGGCGACCATTGAAACAAAATACAATGCGGACAAAATTGCTGTCAGAGAGTTCAGAATGGAGAAAGAGCAGCTTTTGGAATATCTCTCAATGCTCATAAATGAGAATAAGGGCTTGGCAGTCAAAATAGAATCTTTGCAGGAAGGGTTAGGGGTATTAAATGCCCCGTGATCAATTGTCGTCGGTGATTTGGATCTGCCGGTCAATAAAATTATTTTTTTAGGGGTTTTGGACAACACCTTGACATGCGGAAATTTAGAGTATATCCTTTAAGTGGAAAAAGAGATAGCAGGAAAGCCTGAGAAAAGGTAAACCATTCGTAAGGATGGGACACAAAGCTAGAGGGCCCTGTCGAAAGGAGACAAGACATGGGTAGCCAGTTGCCAAGGGGAATGAAAAAATATTATAGGCCTATTCTTTTATTATTAAAGGATAGGTGTTTTTTGTATATGGGATTTTTATTCCCTCGTTGCTGTTCGGTTGCGGCCCCAATTACCAGGACTGAACAGTGATGAGGGGAATTTTTTGCAAAGAAATTGACAGAGAAAGGAGGTGTGTTACTATAAACTGAATAGTTTAAATATATCAAGGCCAAACGGTTATAGAGCATTAACTGGAAAATAATGGAATGAAACGTACTTATCGCAATTGTTATGATTCTTATTTTCTGGATGATGCCTTGGCCGGGAGGCCAATCTAATCCAGAAAGGAGGAACAATAATGCGAAACAAAAAAGGTTTTACCCTAGTTGAAATCATGATCGTTGTTGCGATTATCGCCTTGTTGGCCGCAATCGCTATTCCTAACTTGCTTAGGGCAAAGATTTCAGCAAATGATGCACTAGCAAAAAGCACCTTACGTTCTCTTTCCACAGCTTCAGAGACGTATGCTACGGCTAGTTCAGGGAATTATCCGGCAGATATGGCTTCGTTGACTGGTGCTACGCCGCCGTATTTGAGCACTAATTATTGTACGAAAACAGTGTCCGGGTTTTCTTACACTTGTACGATGGGTGCAGGGAGTTATACATATATAGCTAATCCTGTTACTGTAGGTACTTCGGGTTCAGCTACCTTTACCATTACAACAGGTGGTGTTTTATCTCCATAGTAATTTTAAGGTAGTGTGAAAAATAAAAAAGGGGGCCGCGCAAAAGGCCCCCTTTTTTATAAGGTAAAAGGCAAAGCGGATGAAAAACAAAACAAAAAAAATTCAAATCAATAAAGAAGGTTTTTCCCTGGCGGAACTACTGATAGCTTCGGCTATTTTGATTATAGCGGTAACAGGGATTTTGATGAGCTATTTACGATGCCTGGAATTAAACGAAATTTCCCGCAATTCGTCTTTAGCGGTGCAGGCGGGTAAAAGCCGTATGGAACAAATAAAGGCGACGACGTTCAGCCAGATCAAGGCTACTTATGATAATGTGGTATTTAATATCAGCAATTTGAATGGTAAAGGGGTAACTTATATTGATGATTCCACCTCTGATCTTTTAGTGGTGACGACGTCCATCAGTTGGAAGCTGAGGAATGGAAGGATCTTTGGGGAAGATAGTAATTTGAATGGCCAATTGGACATGGGTGAAGATGATAATGGCAATGGAGTTTTAGATTCTCCTGTATTATTGGTTACAAGGATTTTTCAGGGATGATTATGTCAGAAAGAAAACAAAAAGGTTTTACGCTTATCGAGATTCTTATCGTCGTGCTTATTATTTCCACGATGATGGGCGGATTTTATTTGATTCTTGCCACTGGGCAAGCAACTTGGTTTACAACGGATGTCAAAATACAGGTACAAGAAAATTTGCGTAAGACTATTTCAAGGATTTCAATGGAATTGCGTCAGACTGAAACTGCCCATCTGCAGATATTCGATGGGACAGGCTTTGGTGGCACAGATGTGATCAAATTTTCCGTGCCTGTTATTTGTGACGCGGATGGGAGCTTGATCGACAATAACGGCGATGTGGCAAATTGGGGAGCGCCTTTGACATGGGGATGCACAAGCGAGACTTGTATGGATCAAGATCAAGATTGTTCGGCTCTTGAATATAAATATGTGGAATACCGTATCAGTAATCAAAATGAGTTATTAAGAAGGGTTCTGGATGAAAGTAATAATTTGGTGGCGGAAAACATGTTTGCCACGAATGTTTCAGATTTTCAGGCACAGTTAAATTCAGGGATTGTAACGTTAAATGTAGCGACGCAGGCTACCTCTGTTATAAACAGAGATTCGTCTGAACAGATTGGCGTGGATATTTTCTTGCGGAATTAAGGGATGCCTTTCCCTGGAAGAAGGTGGCAATGATGACCATGAATAATGAAAAAGGTATAGCGCTTGTTATGACACTGCTGATCGTTGTAGTTCTGATAGTGTTAGGAAGCGTGTTTACCCTGCGCACTATTAATGAATGGGCTGCAGCCAGTGCTGAAAGGAGGCAGACTCAGGCCTTTTATTTAGCTGAAGGTGGCGCCCATGCGGGCCTGGATCAAATTGACACCTTGATAAATAATTACATGTTGAACACCATAAGCGCGTCTAACCCGCAAGTAGTTATCAGTACAACCCAGAATTATGTTGCCTCCGGGGACGGATTAGGGTTTTTAGATAATTATGTCGAGGATGGCGGCACGCCGCAGTTGACGATTTCAGGATCAGAGGCCACAAATACTATCAGCACGGTCAGTTTGGGAGATGGCAGCTATGGGGTTAATATTATTATTACAGAGAAGAGTAACCCTGCCGCGACTGGTTTCGATGAGTGGCAATTTCCTTATTTTTTCCGGCTGGAATCAACAGGGCAAGCCGGTAATATAGCGCGCAAGGTTTTGTTGGTAGGAGACTTTACTGTCAGAGTCCAGCGGGATAATTTCGCCAAATACGCCCTTTTTACGAATCAGCAATCCATGCCCAATGGCACCAGGGTATGGTTTACGGATAAGACCAATTTTGCGGGCCCTCTTCACACAAATGACCGTTATAATATCGCTCTGAACCCAAGCGCGACATTCGACGGTTCTGTAACTCAATATCAGGAAACAGCGCGGTTTTATAATCAAGGGTGGCCAGTGTTGTTAGATGCTGAATCGAATGGGACACGGGACGTGCCTAGTTTCAATTCCGGGTTTACTCGAGACGCAGAGCAAATTGCTTTATCATCTGCTGTCCAGAAGCAGGACATGATCGACCAGGCCTTGGCATCCGATACGATTTCAGGTGACGGGATTTATGTTCCCAATGATGGGGTTCAACTCACGGGTGGAATTTACGTGGAAGGCGATGCAGATGTTTCATTAAATACTGCGGATGTTTTAGACGGCGGAGGGGTGGTGCTATACACTAATTCTGTTTATACTGTGACGCAGGCAGGGACAACGAAGGTTATTACTGTTGATGAAACAGCTAATTCAACGACAATCCAGACGGTGGGCATAGGGACGGAAAATTTTGTAGGGGTCCCGGACGGTGTATTGGATGTCGGTACTATTATTTATGTGAATGGCGATGTTGATAGTTTGTCAGGAACCATTCAGGAAGATTCAGAATTAACAATAGCCAGTGAGAATGACATAGTGGTTACAGATCACGTAAGATATTCTAAATATAAAGCTGCCGTTAACAGTCCGGGTGATGCTGGTTATGAGCCCCCTTATGTAGCAACCAGTATTAATGACGCGAGATGTTCACCGGGTTGTGATCCATATTATGGGCAAAATCTTTTAGGCATAGTCAGTTGGAACGGCGATGTGCGTGTCGGGACTTCCGCCCCGGATAACGTGGATCTTCATGGCACGATCTTGGCCCAGAACGGCATATTTTCCGTAGATAATTATTTTGACCAAGGCGTAGGAGATAGAGGGACAGCTACCTTATTGGGCGGTGTCATCACAGACTACTACGGTGCTTTCGGGCTGTTTAACGGTTCAACCGGGCAGCAAATTGCCGGCTACGGCAGGAATTTTGTTTATGACAACAGGATGGAGATTGGCAATGCCCCGCCTTATTTCCCGAGTCTCAATACGTTTATTGCTTTTACAAATGATATTATTGATAAGATTACTTTACAGGAAGGGGGTTTTTAGTAAAAATATAAAAATTAAAAAGTATCGTAAATAATTTATATAATTAATGATATAATAAAAAATCGAAAAATGAAAAAACAAAATTATGCTACCTTAATAATATTTGCCCTTATATTCCTGGGTGTTAGCGCGTTTATTATTGTCATAAATAATAACATAATGAAAGAAATTGAAACAGCTGAGCGGCAATTGAGCCAGAGTCCAGCAATACAAGTCGTTAAAAAGGTTAAGAAAGAAACCAGGGAGGATTTGAAGGCCGCTCTAGCGCGGGACGATGTTGAGACACGAAAAGAAAATGTCGCCCGGCAGCAGGTAAAACAGGAAATTAAGAGTACGAATCTTAAACCAATATATGAGATGCCCTTAAGTGACCCTAATTTGCCTTTATAAGGCAAATTTAGCGATTTAAGGGGAGCAGCAAGAGAAAAGAAGTTACATGAAAAACGTCGTTGAGCAATACTTGACCGCTATAAAGAAGTTCATTCCTGAACATGCCGAGGATCCGCTTGTCGGGTTAGATATCGGCACCAATTCTTGTAAAATTATTGAACTCAATAAAAAAGGTAGTTCTTATGAGCTCCTCAACTGGGGGATTGAGCAAGTTGAGGAGGGAGATAAGAATAAAGCCATTAATACCCTTTTAGGAAAATTGTCTATCCCAGCCCTTTCACCCGCTACAGCATTGTCGGGTAAGGGGACGCTTATACGGTATATTGATATGCCCCGCATGTCTCTTGATGATTTGCGTAAATCGTTTTCCCTTGAATCAGATAAATATTTTCCTTTCCCGCAGGATCAGATTTATACAGACTGCTATATTCTTGATTCAAATGCCCAAGGCAATAAAATGGAAGTGCTGGTTGCCGCCTCAAAGAAAGAATTGGTGCGTGGGCGTATTGAGTTGCTTGGGGCGCTAGGCCTTCAGCCCAATATGATTGGCATTAATTCTATGGCTATAGCTAACGTGTTTAATGTTTTAGGAAATCCTGCCGGCGATAAGAATGCTGACAAAAAGGATGTGGTAGCTTTGCTGGATATGGGTGAAAAGGTTTGCGATCTCACAATACTCGTTAATAATTTGCCCAGGTTTACCCGTAATATCTTCTTAGGGGGAATGGATTTGAGCAAATGTGTCAGTAATGCCCTGGGAGTAAGTTTTCGAGAGGCGGAGAAATTAAAGTCAAAACCCGGGGAAAAACTTTCTGAAGTATTGATGGCCTGTGAATCGGCTCTGTTGAATCTGGTTTCAGAGATAAGAATGTCGTTTGATTATTTTGTTACCGAAAACAATATGGGTATTTCAAGTCTGATGATCACGGGAGGCGCGTCATTGATGGTGGGCCTTCAAGAGGCGTTGGGAAAATATTTAGAAATGCCGGTAAAAATATGGAATCCGATGGATAAGGTGGAATTGACAGGAAATATTTCTAAAGAAGAGGTGGAAGAGGCCGGGCCTAAATTGGGCGTTGCTTTAGGGTTAGCCTTATACCAATAAATATATGATTGAAATAAATCTGGTTCCGGAAGACTTGAGAAAGAAACAAAAGAAACGGGCATTTGCCAGCGGTGAAGCTCGGGTGTTTCCAAAAGAAACCATTATCGGTGTTGTTATAGGTATCATGCCGTTATTACTGATTTTGCATGTTGTATTGCAAGTTTTTATTTTAGTTAAAGATTCGCAAAATAAGAATTATGCTCAGCAAATTGAGCGGTTGGCAGATGAAAAGGTGAAGATAGACGCTGTTTTGGGTGAGTTGAAGCAGTTGCAGGAAAAATGGAGATCCATGGAAACAATAGGCGGAGGGAGCAAGATTAGTTGGGCGCAGAAATTGAATGATATCAGCGATAATATTCCTAGGGGTGTATGGTTAAGTAATATTACTCTTGATGGGGATGTTTTATTGATGCACGGGAGTTCGGTTTCCAAGAATCAAAAAGAAAAGAATGATATGACCAATGCCCTGAATTTCGCTTCCAGTTTAAAGAACTGCGAAACATTTTTTGATGATTTTGAGAATATTGAATCAGGGCAATTTAAGCGCGAAACGGTCAACACGACTGAATTGATGAATTTTAATATTAAAGCGGATTTGAAAATAACCGAGTAACAGGAATTGAAAAATGAATCCTGCTGAATTAAAAGCAAAAATTACCGGCGGCATCACCAAAATTTATGAGAATAACCCTTTTTTGCTTATAGGTGGGGTGATTTTAGTGGTGCTTCTGGTCGACTATTTTCTTGTGATGCAGTTTCAGCTTCGGATATTGGGAACGCTGAATCCGAAAATATCGGAACGGTCACAAGAGCTGAAGACAACACAGAATAATGTTGAACGCATGCCGCAATATAAAAAAGAAGCGGGACGTATAGAAAGTGAATTGGCCCGGGCGAGCCGTCGTATCAAGACAAAAGAAGAGATCCCTCTGGTTTTAAAGGATATTTCAAGAATAGCTAATATACACAGTGTCAGGATCGAGGAGGTCTTTCAAGACACGTCACTGGATAATCCGATATTAGAGAATAGTGAGGGAAAATATTATATATTACCTGTAGAGATTCAAGCACGCAGTAGTTATCATGATTTCGGCCGTTTTCTTAATCAATTGGAAAACGAAGGAGCGATTATGAATATTCCTGAGTTTAAGATAGCGGCAAGCAGCGGCGAAACGGCAAAACACTCTATCAGGTTGGTTATCAATACGGTGGTTTTGGAAAAGAATTAATATGAGGAACGCAATGGTTAAGATTACAAAGATATTTGTTCTCATCATCATGTTGATGTTGCCGGCTTCTCCCTGCTTGTTTGAGGTCATGGCAGAAGAGGTAAAACAAAAGGAAGAATTTGTTTATAATGACCATGATAAGCGCGATCCCCTCTGGCCACTGGTTAACGCCAGCGGGGCGATCCTTAATTATGACAAGGATTTGATGGTCGCCGATATGGTTCTGGATGGCATCATGGTCGACAATACCGGTAACAATGTTGCCATCATCAACGGCATGATTGTTAACCTTAATGATAAAATAAGTTTTTTCATTGTGAAAACGATTAACTCTGACTCCGTCGTCCTGAAAAAAGGGGAGGAGACAGTCACCTTAAAATTAAAAAAGGAGGAATAAAATGTTTAAGAAATGGTTAATAGCGCTTATGTTTGTGGCGTTGTCCTGCTCCTCTTTGTACGCTCAAGAAGCACAAGAAACTCCAGAGCCGCCATTGCTGCCCGTTGAAGAGGTGGAGGCCGCGGTGAGCGGCAATGTGACTTTAGACTTTCGTGATGTTGACATACAGACTGTTTTGCGAACCCTCGCCTACAAAAGCGGTGTTAATATCGTCAGTGGACCGGAGGTGACAGGGCTTGTTACCATTCAATTAAAAGATGTGCAGTGGGAGAGGGCTTTGGAAGTCATTCTGTCCACTTATGGATACGGCTATGAACGCAAAGGGAATATCATTACGATTACAACAATAGAGAATTTAAAGAAAAGGCGTGAAGACGCGCAGATTCTTGCGGAACAAGAGCCTTTGGTGACGAAGACATTTATTTTAAATTATGCCAAGGCATCTACAATTATTGAATCCATCGAGAAAATGAAGACCGAGCGCGGTAGCATCAATTTTGATGAACGAACCAATGCTTTGATTGTGCGTGATATTGACGAAAATGTAGAATTAATCGGCGATATTATCGCGCAATTAGATCAGACAACACCGCAAGTTCTCATAGAAGCGAAGATTGTTGAGACGACTATGAATGATACGGAGAGTATGGGTATAGACTGGTTGATGCAAGCCTCCGTAACGGGTTCTGCTCGTCCTCATTTATGGCCGTTTACGTCCGCTACCAGTAATAAATATGCTCCCGGCAGTTTTCCCTCTCCTGATGATGGGAGTTTTACCTACGGGACGCTTAATTTTACACAATTTCAAGCAGTATTAGAGTTATTAAGTACGCGAACAGATACAAATATTTTGTCAAATCCGCGTATTGTTACGTTAGATAATCAAGAAGCTGAAATTGTTGTCGGGCGGGAGTATCCGTTCCCTAATTATACATATAATGAAGAGCAAGCCAGATATCAAGTAAGCGGCTGGGAGTACAAAGATATCGGGATAATTTTTACTGTCACCCCCCATGTGAATAACGCAGGGTATGTAACTCTTGAGTTGAAACCCCAGATAACGGAAATCTTAGGCTTCGTTACTGTCGAGAATGCGGTTGTTCCTGAATTAAGCAAAGAAGTGGCAAGGACGACCGTTATGGTTAAGGATGGGGAGACCCTGGTTATTGCCGGTTTAATCAAAGACCAGGTAACCGACATTAAAAAGAAGATTCCCATTCTGGGTGACATTCCTTTGTTGGGGCTCATTTTCCAGAAAACAGAAAAGGTTGTGATCAAGACGGACCTGTTGATTTTCTTGACGCCTCACATCATTACTCCCGAAGATTCCTAAGTCGAATAAGCCGCAGTACAGGTTTTTGGCACTGATTTGGATTGCGGACGGGTATGGAATATTTACCAACCATACCCGTCCGCCTTGCCTGTTTATATTTTTTTATCCAGCGCATAAATATTAACAATGATTTTTAGCATTAATACTGAGAGGTGAACAAGTGGCAAGAGAAATTTTAGTTCATAAGGAAGGTGGTGAGACGCAGGTTGCCATGATTGATTCAGGCAAGTTGGATGATTTTTACATCGAACTTGAAAATCAGGAATCCATTTTAGGCAATATTTATAAGGGACGCGTTGAGTCCATATTGCCTTCAATCAATGGCGCCTTTGTCAACATTGGCAAGGAACGAAACGGGTTTCTATATTTAACGGACGCGGTAAATCCTCTGTTGGAAGAGGATATTTCCGGGCCGCGTACGATAATAGATAAAATCTTCAAGCGCAAACAACCGGATACGGTTAAAAAAGAAGCGAAAATATTACCCTTAAAAGAAGGGCAGGAAATTTTAGTGCAGGTTGTTAAAGAACCTTTCAGCAACAAAGGGGCCCGATTGACCACACACCTTTCATTAGCGGGACGGTTTATCGTTTATATGCCCTATGATAACCATAACGGTATTTCAAGAAAGATCGTCAGTCATGATGAACGCCAACGCCTGCGGGAAGCTATCAAAGAATTTGGTTTTGCCCGAACGGGTGGTTTTATTGTGCGTACAGTTGCCGGCGAACAAGCAAGGAAAGAATTGCTTAAAGACGGGAAGTTTTTGTATAAAATTTGGCTGCAAATCCAGAAATTATCTGACAGGAAGGCATCCCCGGCCTTGATTTATAAAGAATATGACCTGGTTTGGAAAATTGTGCGTGATTATTTAACGGATCAGGTGGATAAATTGGTCATTGATTCTCATGAAGATTATTTGAAGATCAGGAAATTTGTCCAAACGCTTATCGGTAAAGAGCAGATGACTAAAATCCATCATTATCGCGGGCAAACGCCCTTGTTCAAGTCTAAAGGAGTTTCGAAACAATTAGAGAAAATTTATGATACTAAGGTTGTCTTGAAATCGGGAGCCTATATTGTGATTGAGCCGACGGAAGGGCTTATCGTTGTTGATGTGAACAGCGGGAAATTCAAGACAAAGTCCTCTCCGGAAGAGGCGGCGTTTATGGTCAATGTTGAGGCGGCCCCTGAAATTGCCCGGCAGTTGCGCCTGAGGGATTTAGGTGGTATTATTGTTATTGATTTTATTGATATGTCACGCGAGGCTCATAAACGTAAAGTGTTGGAATCTTTGCAGATAGCTCTTAAGAAGGACCGCGCTAAAAGCGAGGTTAATCGTATATCGTCTTTAGGCCTGGTAGAAATGACCCGCGCCAGGACCGGAAAGAATCTTGAAGCCATGACTTTTCACACTTGTCCCTATTGTGAAGGCCGGGGCAAGGTGAAGATCTGCTAAATTACTTTAGGGCCCTGATTTATTGGTTTTCCTGGTGTTAAAAATAAACTTCTTGAAAATATTCATTAAATAATATATATTGACGTTTCAATAAAAGACGCTCAGATTAATTAAAAAACAAAGAATTGGGATATTTAATCTAGATATTTCAGGCATGTTAAGGAGGTAAAAATGTACGCTATTGTTCAATTCGGTTCCCATCAATACAAGATTGTGGAAGGTGACGAAATAACTGCCAATCGTTTAAGTGACGAGGTTGGTAAAACTCATAATTTAGATAAGATCTTATTATATGCCAAGGATAAAGATATTCGCATCGGGCAACCATTTCTTAAAGACGTTGAAGTCTCTGCTAAGGTTGTCAGCCATGATCTGGGCGATAAAATCGTAGCTTTTCGTTACAGAAAAAGAAAAGATACGCATCGCAAGGTCGGCCATCGTCAAAAGCTAACAACGCTGAAGATAACAAAGATAACTGCAAAATAGTACCACTCCAATTTTTTATTAACAGGTAATCATGGAAGAAATAAGGGCTGATAATTATGGCTTTTGTTGATGAGGCAAGGATTTATCTCAAAGCGGGAGATGGCGGTAAGGGTTGCGAAAGTTTTTATAGGGATAAGTATATGCGATATTCCAGGCCGGATGGCGGGGATGGCGGTCATGGTGCCAGCATTGTTTTTATGGCCGATAAGGGCAAACATACTTTGCTGGATTTTCGCTATAAACAGCATTATAAGGGCCAGCGCGGCGGACACGGCAGCAGTAAGGGGAAAAAAGGCAAGACGGGGGCTGGCTTGATTTTGCGCGTTCCTGCCGGGACGATCATTCGTGATTATGAAACAAGGCTTTTGATCAGAGATCTAACCGAAGACGGGGAGACAGTCACCGTTACCAAGGGCGGACGAGGGGGCCGCGGGAATGCAAATGGCAAGACGCCTCTTCCACCTGGAAATGGCGAAGAACGGACCATCCATCTTGAATTAAAATTAATTGCTGATGTGGGTTTTGTCGGTTTTCCTAACGCGGGTAAATCAACGCTGATAACAAAGATATCAAAAGTAAAATCAAAGATCGCCGGTTATCCGTTTACGACCAAGCAGCCCATTCTGGGCGTAGTACAGGACGAAGAGTCCCATTTTATTGTCGCTGATCTGCCGGGACTGATTGAAGGGGCTCATTTAGGGAAAGGATTAGGGGATCGTTTTTTAAAGCATGCCGAACGAACAAAGATCCTTGTTCATCTGGTTGATATGGGGGGAACAGAGGGGCGTGATCCTTATGAAGATTTTAAAAAAATCAGCGATGAGTTGTCTCAATATAGCAGCAAATTGTCTTTTAAACACAAGATTGTGGTTGCCAACAAAATGGATTTGCCTGAAGCGGCGGAAAATTTAAAGAAATTTAAGAAGAAATACCGTAAAGACGTTTATGAAGTTTCCGCTTTAGAAGCAGACGGGATTGAACCGTTCGTTGAAGCGATGCGAAAGATATTAAATAAAATCGATCAATAGGCAGGTGACTCATGCCGCGAAAATTTCCTAAAAAAATTAAACGTATTGTCATAAAAGTGGGATCCAGCGTTATTGCCACTTACCGTATGAAACCGCGCAAAGCACAGCTTAAGTCATTGGTCGATCAGATCAGCAAAGTGCGTCAAAAGGGTATAGAGGTTGTTATCGTGAGTTCCGGGGCGATTGTTTTGGGGATGGGTGAATTAAATGCCCGTTACCGTCCGGGTGATGTCGCGGTCTTGCAGGCTTTAGCGGCTGTCGGACAGACGGTTTTGATGCGCACCTATAGTGAGATGTTTAAGAAGGTGGGTTTAAAGTCAGCGCAGGTATTGTTGACTTGGGATGATTTTGATTCCCGGGTCCGTTACAACAATGCCCGTAATACTTTAAAAGCTATTCTTGAACGGGGAATAGTCCCCGTCGTTAACGAGAACGACACTATTTCTACCGATGAAATTAAGTTTGGTGATAATGATAAATTATCTTCATTTGTGGCGAGTTTGGTTCGTGCGGATTTGTTGCTCATTTTGTCCGACGTGGAAGGGCTGTATGATTTAAACAGCGCCGATAAGAAAGTATTTAAAGAGGTCAAAGAGATTACCGAAGAAATTGAAGGCATAGCTTCCGGTACAAGTAGAAAACATATGTCTAAAGGCGGGATGAGTGCGAAACTGGACGCGATTAAGATCGCAACCCAGGCGAAGATTCCTTGTGTTATTGCTAACGGAGAGACTCCGGATGTCTTGATGAGAGTGCTTCAGGGAGAACGAATCGGCACTTTGTTTTTAGAAAAAGAAGAGAAGGTTCTGGCCCGCAAGCATTGGATTTCTTTCGGGGCTAAGCCAAAAGGGACGTTAACCGTTGATGAAGGGGCAAAAAAGGCCCTGTTAAAGGGAGGCTGCAGTCTTTTATTGCCGGGTATTGTAAAAGGTGAAGGGCATTTTAAAAAGGGCGATGTGGTTGTCGTATGCGGACCTGACCATCATGAGATTGCCCGGGGGATAACGAATTATTCATTAGCTGATTTGGAAAAAACAGAACAAAAACGCGGGCAGCGGGAAGTTATCCATTGTGACGACTTAATTATAAATAAAAGATAATATTATCAACTCGTTTTAAAAGGATGTCTGTGATGACAGTCACAAAAAAAATAATTGCTATGGCCGGCAAAGCGAAACAGGCATCCCGCAAATTGGCTTTGGTTGCCACTGCCGATAAAAATAAGGCCTTACTGAAAATGGCTAAAGCCTTGTTGGCGCATAAAGATTTTCTTCTTAAAGAAAATAAGAAGGACATTACGGCGGCCGGGCGGAAATCCTATCCTGCGGCTTTGGTTGACCGTTTGAAGATTGATGAGAAACGCCTTCAAGGTATGGTGGGTTGTCTGCGGGATACTGCGAAGATTGCGGATCCGGGCGGGGAAGTTTTAGAAACAATAAAAAGACCCAACGGGCTGGTCATTAAAAAAGTGCGCACACCAATCGGTGTTGTAGGCATCATTTATGAATCACGTCCTAATGTGAC
>JAGLNJ010000092.1 GCA_023139575.1 Candidatus Omnitrophota bacterium
ACGGTGGTGTGGGAGGACGGCGGAGGTGACTCCGCCTCCTACCCAATGCATTTGCAAAGCGTCTAAAATTATCATCTGATGAAGAAAATAATTCAGTCAAAAACATAAAATATTGACCTATTCCGTTTCAGATAATTAAAGGGAAAATGGTTAGTAGCTCAAAAATAGTATTTTTGAAAGAAGTATACTCAATAATGACTGGGATTTAGTGCGCAAGGCCCAGTGGAATTAACTGCCAAAATAGGGATGCACCCTTTGAAGGAAACTACTTGCGTGGATTGTAAGAATCGTTTAATATCATCAATGTTGTTGAGTTTGGAGTCATTCATAGTGATTGTCATGATTCGCTATTATGACGCCTTCCTTCAGGGACTCAATTTTTTTTTGGGGGGGGTCTACAGGCTCATTTTGTATTGGAAAAAACTGAAGTGTTTTATGTTGAGGATGGATATCAAAATGGAAGAAACAAGCCGATATAATCAATTGCAGATGAAACATTCCCAAGAATGGGAGGATATTTGCATATCCTGCGGGGGGTGCTGTGGTGTTTTTGACGGTGATCCCTGCGAAGATCTGATTATGATTGAAACAGGGAAATATTATTGCCGCACCTATCAAGATCGTTTCGGTATGCACAAGACGCTGAGCGGAAAATCTTTCCGCTGTGTTCCCGTCCGCAATGTGCTGGATAAATCATGGCCGGGCGATATGCATTGTTCTTATAAAAGAAAGATCTGAGGGGACATTAATATAAAATCAAAGGAGATGTATGATGGGACGTCAAGTGATCCATGAGGGTTTAAAAAGGGTGAGAGAAAAAGGGAGCGGTGTTTTTCGTGAGGGAGCGCACATGTTGCCCGGTGTGTCATTGATGCTGGCGGAAGGGGTTCTTAAGTCTTTACATAATCTTAATAAACCTTTTATTACTATCATTAATTCCTACACAAATCAGATTCCTGGACATGCGCATCTTGATATTTTAGGCAATATCCTCAAAACCGAATTGGAGAAAAAAGGCGTTAATGTGTGGTATGCCAATATCGGGGGGGCCGTTTGTGATGGTATCGCCATGGGGCACTTCGGCATGAAATATTCTCTGGCATCACGGGAATTAATCGCTGATCAGATTGAGACTATTATTTGTGCTCATCCGTGTGATGCGTGGATTGGTATTGGTAATTGCGATAAGATTGTCCCGGCGATGTACAATGCTATGGCGCGAATTAATATACCGTCAATGTATATAAGCGGCGGACCGATGCTCGCGGGTTGCGGTAAAAAGGATTTGATTTCTGTGTTTGAGGGAGTAGGCAAACACAGTGTCGGCAAGATGAAAGAAAAAGAACTCGCCCGGATTACTGAAGAGGCCTGTCCCGGGTACGGCAGTTGTGCGGGTATGTTTACGGCAAATTCGATGAATTGTTTAGGTGAAGTTCTGGGCTTCGCCCTGCCGGGAAACGGGACCATCCCGGCGACAAAAAGAATCAGGGGTGCTGTTCGTCAGCATCAACTTAATCCGAAGCGCATACAGTTATTCAAAAAGGCCGCTGATCGCATCATGTATTTATTAAAGAATAAAATTTGTCCGCTCGACATTTTGACGCGTGACTCTATTGATAATGCATTTATTCTTGATATGGCCATGGGCGGTTCGACAAACACCGTTTTACATGTTCTGGCCCTGGCCAATGAAGCGGGTATTCCCTATGATTTGAAGCGCATCAATACACTTTCGGAATGCACTCCGAATGTGACCAAAATTTCTCCCTCACGACCGTTGGTGCATATTGAAGACCTGAATAAAGTCGGGGGCATGGGAACCATTCTTAAATCTGTAGATGCTGCCGGACATAAATATCTCAATCTAAAGGCCAAAACAATTTACGGGCCATTGGGTAGTTATGTTTATAAATCCCCAGAACCGGATGGGGATATTATTCGGGCAGTTGCGGATGCATTTTCTACAGAAGGAGGTTTGGCTATTCTATATGGCAATATCGCACCTAAGGGGTCGGTGCTTAAAATCAGCGGTGTTGATAAAGATATGCTGACATTCAGTGGGCCAGCGATCATTTTTGAGTCGCAGGAAGATGCTCTGGCTGGTATATTGAATGGCAAGGTCAAGGACGGCCATGTTGTAGTTATTCGTTATGAAGGTCCTAAAGGAGGCCCCGGCATGCAGGAAATGCTTTCGCCGACAGCGGCGATTAAGGGCGCAGATATAAAGGCGGCATTGATTACTGATGGCCGCTTTTCTGGAGGAACAAGGGGGTTATGCATTGGTCATGTGGCTCCTGAGGCAGCTGCCGGTGGTGAGATCGGTATCATAAAGAATGGTGATGTCATAGATATTGATGTTCCCAGGAAAAAACTTGATGTGCGTTTGTCAAAAAAAGAAATCAAAAGCCGTTTAAAGAAGATGAAGAAATTTCAATCCAGGGTCAAAGGGGGCTGGTTAGCCCGTTATTCTTCGTTGGTAACAAGTGCGGATACCGGAGCCGTTTTAACCCTGCCAAAATAGCCTGTAGAATTTTATAAGGCAATCCTGTTAAGGTTTTCAATGTGATTAAGCAGTAGAGGAGTTGTTGTATGTTGAATAAAAATACAGAATTTGTTGTCTTTGATGTTGAAACAACCGGATTATCACCGGCAAGGGGTGATAAGATAATCGAAATCGCTGCTGTTAAGGTGAAGAATAAGAACATCATTGATTCATTTGTTTCGTTGATCAATCCGGGTAGAGATCTACCCGAGGAAGCGCAAAAGATCAATAACATCACATCGGATATGGTGGCCGAGGCGCCTATGGCGGATGAAGTCTTGCCGGGGATAATTGATTTTATCGGCGGGGCGTGCCTTGTAGGGCACAATATCAGTTTTGATTTAAACTTCCTTTGCTGTGAACTGGCGGCGATGGGGCGAAAGTTGCATGATACGACGCCTGCGGTTGATACGCTGAGAATGACAAGAAAACTTTTACCCCATTTGAAGAATTTTCAATTAACCAATATTGCATACATGTTGGGGATTAAGGTTGAGGGGGCGCACCGCGCGATGGCAGACGTGCACATAACGGCTAAGGTCTTAAGAAGTTTGCTTGATTTTGCCAGTGATCAAAAAATTGATAATTTTGTTGAGCTTCACCGGATGTTTGGCGTTCAGAAACCGAATTATCCTGTGGCCCAAGGAAAACAAGGGAGTTTATTTTAATGACAGGTATTACCATACAGAAACAAGAATATTTCGCTGATATATTTGCCTTTTGGGATTTTAAATTAAAAGCTGTGCATTCGGAGGTGGAGGTGACAGGTAGCCCGGAGAGGACCGAGTCGCGTGAAGTAATTGAGGATGACACAGGCAAACTATTCATATTAGAAGAAATCGATACCCGATTGCGGGATTCCAAGCTTAAAATTATTGAGACGCTGGATTTTTTAGAACATAGAGGCTTCTCCTTTGTACAGCCTTATTGTAAGACATTGGATGGTAAATATATTATTTCCCATAAAAAAAGATCGTGGCAACTTGTTTCTTACATAACGGGTGTCACGTTAAACAGGCCCGATTATATTTTTGACAAATGGCGTGGGCCTGTCTTGGCAGAGTTTCTGATACAGTTGAAAGTGAAGGCGAGAAATATTCCTTATTTTGAAGAGAAGGAGGCTTTTTCCATAAAGAATTTTATTGATGAATTTATCGCGAAGCTCTCGACGCATAATCCGGAGCTGGTTCCGCCGGTTAAAGAACCATTGCGTTGGTTAGAATCAAAATTTTTTAAAGAATATGAGAATATTCCTCTGGACTTTTGCCACGGTGATTATCATCCCCTGAACATTATTTGGGGTCCGGATCATATTAAGAAAGTTATCGATTGGGAATTTCTGGGATCCAAGCCCGAAATTTATGACCTTGCTAATCTTATAGGTTGTATCGGCATGGAGGATCCTGAAGGGTTGCATGGCGAGTTGATTGTCGATCTTATCAAAACGTTGAAAATGGCAGAGATATATTCACAAATTTCATGGGATCTGCTTTTTGAGTTTATCGTGGCTTTGCGTTTCGCATGGTTATCCGAGTGGTTGCATAAACATGATGATGAGATGGTGTCTCTGGAATCTGTTTATATCAACCTGCTGTTTGAACGACGCGTTCAGCTTTTACATTGTTGGGAATTGTAAGAATCAGGAATAGAATTCTTGGCCAGGTGATAGCGGGTCTTGACCTTTTATATCCCGTTTTTCATTAGCGGCTTTTAATGAGTAGCTGCAACCGCAGTATTTCTGTTTATAGAAGCCTTCCTGTTTGGCAATTTTATACATGTTTTCTGCGCCGCCATTTTTACGCCAGTTTTCTGTCCAGTAAGTAAGCCCGGGATATTTGGCAGCAGCATTCAACCCGCAACGGTTGACCTGGTCTAAATTTTTGAACCGGGCTATGCCAAAACTGCTGGTAAAGACGGGAAAGCTGTTTTCATGTGCGTACAATGCTGAAGCTTCAAGACGAAAATCAAAACACTTTGTGCAGCGTTCACTTCTTTCGGGATCGTTTTTATGTCCTTTAACGCGGATAAACCATTCAGAAGGAGAATAATCACTATCGATAACAGGAACGCTTTTTTTATGAGCGAATTCAATAATCGAGCGCTTGCGGAATGCATATTCAAAGGAGGGATGGATATTAGGATTAAAGAAAAAGAGGGTCACATCAAGGTTTATGTTAACCAATGATTCGATGATGGCGCCTGAACAGGGGGCGCAACAACAGTGCAGCAGGATTTTTTTGGCACTTTTTGGGGGATCGATTTTATTTGATTCATTGTCTGTCATTTTGTTATTATAGAATTATTTTTTCTGCAAGTCAATTCAGCAAATTGAATCACATTAAATCAAATATGTTGCTCATTTATGCGGCAGATAAATTACTTGATGGACAATTATAAGTATGTTAAATTTATAAAACCAGTAAACTTAATAGTAAGATGCAAAAAAGGGGAGGCGTTATGAGGATAATTTTATGTTTGTTTCTAGTCCTGTTCATAACAACCGACATCTTTAGTTCAGAAAACACGGTCTACATTAAAGATGGAAAGATTATGGTTGAGACAGATGAGGTTACAAAGGCTCTCGACTATAATGAAGATGACAGATATGTGCAGTATAATGTCGCAAAATGGGAAGTCAAAGAAATGGCTGACCCGGTGCAGGAAGCGCTGAATATTTATAAAAAGAAGGGTGAGGATATTTATACGCGACGTATTTTTATTGTCGATAAGGCCTCGGGTGGTAAAAATATTTACGTTGAATATATATCTAAAAAGGATGATCGGTTGATTTTTTCCCCAAATGAAGATTTCGTTTATTACATCGGATTATCACCATCAGGGGTGAGTATGGCTTATGGTTTGAATCTGGTCACCAATAAGACATTTATCCTTGATGAGGCGGAGAGTCTTAATTTGGCTAAATGTCAGGATGAGCGAAGCTATGTCGTTGTTAATAAAGATGGTGACAATGAAACATATTACATTTATGAATTAGGCGGTAAAATGGTTAATTCCCTGAATTATACCGGCAGTAATGCCGATATCAGTAAAATGGTATGTAAATAAACCCGATATAACCAGGAGGTTTTATATGAAGAAAAAGTCAGCTTTTTTAATTATCGCCGTGCTCGTTTTCATGGCTCCGAATTGTTATGCAGCCAAGGCATTGAAAAAGACCGTGGCTGTTTTTGAATTTAAGAACGATTCAGGTTATTCCGCGATAGGTAATTTGGGGCAGGATTTTTCTATGCAATTATCAGATGCCTTAATACAAAGCGGGCAGTTTATTGTTTTGACAAGAAAAGATCTTGATGTCGTTATGGCGGAGCAGGATCTTGCCGGTAGCGATCGTTTTGCCAAGTCTAATACGGCTAAAAAAGGAAAGCTTGTTCCGGCGCAAATATTGATTAAGGGGCGGATTACTGAGTTTACCGAAAAGAAATCCGGCGGGGGGCAGGGATTAAGGATCAAAGGTTTTAGACTCGGGGCAAATAAATCCACGGCCCATCTTGCGGTAATACTGCAGTTGGTCGATTCATCAACGGGGGAAATATTGGATTCCCGGCGTGTTGAAGGAGAAGCCAGTGCCGGTGGTTTGTCTTTAGGTTATAGCGGATCGTTTGGGATTAATTCATCAAATTTTAAAAAAACACCCTTGGGAAAGGCCGTGCAGACGGCGATTGACCGCGGGGTTGATTATATCTCAAAGAAGTTGAAAGATATGCCATGGAAGGGAAAGGTTGTCTTGGTTAAAGAAGGTGTGGTATATGTCAATTCTGGAAAAAATTCAGGTTTATCCTCCGGAGATAGCCTCAGTGTTTATCGTGAAGGGGAGGCCTTGGTGGATCCGGATACGGGTATTGAGTTAGGGAAAGAAACAGCAAAATTGGGTGATATCAAAATAAATGAAGTGCAGGAAAAGTTCTCCAAAGCCAGTGTTATAGGTAGTGCAAATCAAGAAATCCAAAAAGGTGATTTGGTTTTGGAGTAGTTTTCTAAGCGAAAGGAAGGCACAATGAATAGATTTTTATTAAATGTTGGAGTGGGCCTGCTTTTAATTGCTGCATTAACTGGTTGCGAAACTGTCCATGAGGGCGCAAAAGCTGGGGGGACTTACATTGGCAAGGGTACCGCTGCTGTCGGTGGTGTTACAGAAGGTGCGGCAGATGGGTATGTGGGAAGCACCAAACCGGAAAATAATCCCTATAATCGGTAAGCATTCTGAAGCGATACACCTGTTATTTACTATTTATTTCTTGTGAAAGGAGGTAGTAAGTAATGATGAAGGGTCAGTAAAATGGTTCGATGATAAGAAGGGCTATGGTTTTATCCAATCAGAAGAAACAAACAGTGATGTATTTGTCCATGATTCGTCTATTGCGAGTGAAGGATATCGAACTTTAACTCAAGGGCAACCTGTAAAATTTGAGATTGAAGATGGCGAGAAGGGCGTACACGCTATCAATGTGAAAATTCAGCAAGTTTTACAAGCCAGAACCTGTTTGATTTTTTGTTTTAGTGATTTATCTGCGAGATGATTTATCATATATCTCATTGACAAAGGTTCTATTTTTCTATAATATTCAATAAGACTTTTCAAATTATTTTTACTGCTTCTCTGCTTTACTCAA
>JAGLNJ010000093.1 GCA_023139575.1 Candidatus Omnitrophota bacterium
CGATGGCCTTAGAAGGTTTAACGACCTATAAGTATGTTATCGAGGGTAAAGGGCAGATTCGAGAGTAACCATCAATTAATTTGGAGAAAAAGTGAAAAGAATCGGTATATTTGGCGGCACATTTAATCCCATTCATATTGGGCATTTGGTCTTGGCGCAGACGGTCTATGAGCAGTGCAAACTTGATAAAATAATTTTTGTGCCGTCTAATCTGCCTCCTTTGCGAAAAATAAAGCAGCTTGCTTCGGCAAAAGACCGTTATAATATGGTCAAGCTGGCCATTAAAGGCAATTCAGACTTTGTTCTGTCGGATTTTGAGATCAAGCGGGAAGGGAAATCGTACAGTATAGACACCCTCGAACACTTTAAGGATATCTATTCTAAGGGCACGAAATTATTTTTCATTATCGGCGGCGATAATTTTGCGGAATTGCGTCTTTGGCGGGATATTGATAATATCAAAAAAATTGTTACCTTCATTGTTGTTAACCGCCCCGGTTCTGTAGTCAGGTCTTCGCGCGCGAAGCATGTTTTGGTTGCCATGCCGGGTATAGGTGTGGCAGCATCACATTTGAGAAAAAAAATAAAAAAGGAGCAATCAATAAAATATTTAGCTCCTAATTCTGTGGCGCAATATATTCATTCCCATAAATTATATATTAAATAAGAGAGGTCTAGAAAATGAACAAAGAAGTAAAAGCCCAGATAAAATTTGGAACCGATGGCTGGAGGGCTGTCATCGCCGATACATTTACTTTTGAGAATGTGAAGTTTGTCAGTCAGGCGATCTGTGACTGGATCCATAAGGATTTGAAAGAGATTAACGGCAAGAAAACAGTCGCTGTAGGTTTTGACACCCGTTTCATGTCCGGTGATTTTGCGCAACTCGTAAGCACTGTTCTGGCCGCTAATAATATAGAGGTGTTATTATCAGACAGTCCTGTTCCTACGCCGGCTTTAAGTTATGCAGTGCCATTTCATGAATGTGTTGCCGGTATTATGATCACGGCAAGTCATAATCCTTATCAGTTTAATGGTATTAAAATCAAAACGGCTAAGGGTGGTGGCGCCGGTAAAGATATTACAAATAAAGTTGAAGATTGTCTCTATCAAACTGATGTTAAGACGGCTGATTATAAAAAAGCAGAAAAAGATAAAACGATTCAAATTTACAATTTTAAAAAGGAATATCTGAAATTTATTAAAAGATACATTGATCTTAAGAAGATTAAGAATTCAAAATGTAAAGTTTTAACTGATGCTATGCACGGAAGCGGAAACAGTTTAATGGCTGAGGCACTAAAAGGGACAAGTGTTCGCTTGAGTTTGATGCGTGAAGATATCAATCCTTATTTTGATGGCAAGAAGCCTGAGCCGGTTGTACGGTTTTTAAGCGAGATACTTAAAAGAGTAAAAAAGGAGAATTTTGACTTAGGGCTTGTTCTCGACGGCGATGCTGACCGCATTGCCGCGGTTGCCTCTGGGGGAAATTTTGTCCATCCGCAAAAAATCCTGGGGCTTTTGGTTTTGCACCTTGTGCGGAATCGCGGCCGTAAGGGGGGAGTTGTCAAAACTATTTGTGGGACAACTATGATGGACAATATTGCCAAAAAACTTGGCTTAAAACTTTATGAAACACCGGTTGGGTTTAAGTATATTTCTGATTTGATGGTCTCAGAAAATATTGTAGCTGGCGGTGAAGAAGCGGGTGGAATGGGTTTTCAGGATTATATTCCTGAAAGAGACGGCACGTTGGCAGGTCTTTTGCTGCTTGAGATGATGGTTTATGAAAAGAAGAATATGAAGAAGCTTGTTGAAGAGATGGAGAAGGAATTCGGCCGTTATTATTATGTGCGTTTGGATGTTAAGTTGGGGAAAAGCTCCTTTGATCTTGATAAATTCAAAGAAATAAAAGAATTGCGAGGGAAGAAAGTCGTTGATGTTAAAGATTTTGACGGCGTGAAGATGGTTTGCGAGGATCAGAGCTGGTTGATGTTGCGGCCATCAGGTACCGAGCCGCTGGTGCGTGCTTATGCTGAGGCGAAGACATTAAAAAGAGCCAAAGAATTGCTTCAATTCGGGGATGCTTTGTTAAGAAAATAGATAAGAAGGTTTTGATGTTTTATTGGTTTTCTTTTTACATTTTATGGGTTGTTTCAAAAATTTTCTGCCCTATAACGGTGGAGGGGTATGAAAATTTGCCTAAACAAGACGGCTTTATTATTGCCAGCAATCATTCGAGCAATGCCGATCCGATACTTGTTGGCTTAGCTGCGAAGCGAAAAGTCAGTTATATGGCCAAAGATTCACTGTTTAAGAACAAAATTCTCGGTTTTATATTGAAACTGGTCAATACGTTCCCGGTAAAACGCGATACGGCTGACATTCGGTCTATCCGGGAGGCCTTAAGGCGGTTAAAGACCGGCAGCCCGCTGCTTTTGTTCCCGGAAGGAACACGGGGAAAGAGCGATTCGGGGAAAAATATTAAATCCGGGATCGGTATGTTGGCCACCCGAAGCGGTGTTATGGTTGTGCCGACAAAAATTATCGGTTCTGAGCGAGTTTTACCCCCAGGAGCCAAATTTTTAAGGCGTCATCCAGTAAAAATTATTTTTGGGAACCCGTTTTCATACAGTAAAGAAGATGATTATGAACAGGTTTCCAGCCAAATCATGGCAGCTGTTAAATCTCTCTGATTTTTTACCTGCATTCTGGATTCCCCAATAATATATAATTTATATATATTATATTATATGAGTATAGAAAAATTTTGTTTGACAAATAAAATT
>JAGLNJ010000094.1 GCA_023139575.1 Candidatus Omnitrophota bacterium
TTCGCAAAGAATATTCAGAAAAAGAGGCTATAAAAAAATGACTGAAGACAAACAATTAATGATGGAAGAGCTTTATGCAAGCACTTTGAAAAACATCAAAGAGGGGCAGATCGTCGCTGGCTCTATCGTCGAGATAACCGACAAAGAAGCGGTTATCGATATCGGATTCAAATCGGAAGGTTTTGTGTCCGTGGATGAATTCCGCAATAAAGATGACCTGCAGATGGGCAAAGAAATTGATGTCCTGATCGAGACCATAGAAGATGAAGAAGGCCGACTTATTTTATCTAAATCCAAGGCCGAAAAAGTCAAGGGTTGGCAGAAGGTCATGACAAATGTTGAGGAAAGTGATGTGGTGGAAGGCCGTGTCGTTAAGCAAGTGAAGGGTGGCTACATGGTAGATGTGGATGGCGTTGAAGGTTTTCTCCCCATGTCTTTATCAGCATTTAAGGGGTACCCTCCGGAAGATGTTATGGCTAATGTATATAATTTTCAAGTTGCCAAGATCAATAAACAAAGACGCAATCTGATTCTTACCCGCAGAGATATTTACCAAAAGGAAAGAGAAGCTGTTCGCGAAAAGCTTTGGGGCGAACTGGATAAAAATCAGAAAAGGACTGGTACGGTTAAAGGTATCACGGACTTTGGCGCTTTTATTGACCTTGGAGGCGTCGACGGTTTATTGCATATCACGGATATGAGCTGGTCCCGCATTAACCATCCTTCGGAGATTGTTTCTATCGGTGATAAAATCGAAGTCCTCATTTTGGATTTCGATAAAGAAAACTCGAAAGTTTCTTTGGGGCTTAAGCAAATCATTCCTAATCCTTGGGATGATATTTATGAAAAATATCCTGCTGGGTCCAAGATTACAGGAAAAATTGTCAATATTATGCCTTATGGTGTTTTTGTTGAGATTGAAAAAGGCATTGAAGGGTTATTACACTCCTCTGAGATCTCTTGGCAGAAAAAGTTGGTTAACCCGCAAGATATGTTTGAGCTGGGAAAAGAAGTCGAGGTTCAGATCATTAATGTTGACAAGAATTCCAAGCGTATTTCTCTTAGTATGAAACAGTTAGAGAATAATCCTTGGCTGGATGCTGAGAAGAATTTGTCCGTAAGCACAAAGATCAAAGGTGTCGTCAGAGGTTTTACAGACTATGGGGCGTTTGTTGAATTGGAATCCGGTTTAGAAGGAATGATACACGTGTCCGATATGTCATGGACGAAAAAGGTCAACCATCCTCAAGATATCCTCGAAAAAAGCCGGGAAGTGGAAGTTATGGTCTTGGGTGTTGATTCCGAAAATCGCAAGATCACTTTAGGGTTGAAGCAACTGGTTGATAATCCATGGCCGGAAATCGCCGAGAAACATCCGATTGGGAATGTTGTTGAGGCAGAAGTTGTTTTGAACTCAAATTTTGGTGTTTTTGTGAAACTGGTGGATGATGTCGAGGCACTTGTGTATTCATCAGAGATCGATAAAGAGCAGGCAGCTAACTTAAAGCCGGGCGATAAATTACAGGTCAAGATTATCAAGGTTGATGTTGAACAGATGAAGATTGGCGTCAGCACGCGCTTGACTTGATTTTTATAGTTTCTAGCCAAAATTTACCCACTTATACAATCTGTAATGTGATGCTTTGTTCGTATAAGAGCGAGATTCAACGGTAATCGAGCTTGAATGATACTTTAGCGAAGGGTGATTCACCATGCCAATTAAGGATGTTATCGATAAAATTTCTCGAGGGACAACCGAGATCATCAATGTTGATTCTCTTAAAGAAAAGCTGGCAGAAAGCGTGAGATCAGGAGAACCGCTCCGCATAAAGGTTGGCTTTGATCCCACCGCTCCGGATATCCACTTAGGGCATGTAGTGCTTCTTCGCAAGTTAAAGCAATTTCAGGACATCGGTCATCGCATTTTTTTTCTTATCGGTGATTTTACAGCGCAAGTCGGTGATCCCACCGATCGGGATCAACTACGGCCCAGAATGGATCAGGAAACTATCCTGCAGAATGCCAGCACTTATAAAAAACAAGTTTTTAAGATTCTCGATGAATCGAAGACAGAGGTCGTTTTTAACAGCAAATGGTTGGCAGCCTTATCCGCTCAGAAGATCATTGAGCTAACAGCGTTTTCTAGTGTCGCGCAAATGTTGGCACGGTCTGATTTTAAAAAGCGCTTTGATAATCAGCAGGAGATCAGTATCTTAGAATTTGTTTATCCTCTTCTTCAGGGTTATGATTCGGTGCATTTAGAGGCGGATGTGGAATTAGGTGGAACGGATCAGAAATTTAATTTGCTTATGGCCCGGCAGCTGCAGGAATCTTTTGGACAGGCTCCTCAAGTGGTAGTCATGACGCCTCTTCTGGAAGGAACAGACGGCGTGAAGAAGATGAGCAAGTCATTGGGGAATTACATCGGTATTGATGAGCCGCCAAATGAGATTTTTGGAAAAATAATGTCCATCAGTGATGAGTTGATGCTGCGTTATTATGAAATTTTAACAGATGTTGATTTGGATGAGGTTAAGGCGGGGCATCCCAAAGAGATGAAAATGCGGTTAGGGGAACTTATTGTGGCGCAGTTTTATGATGATGGAGTGGCGGGCCAGGCCAGGCAGGAATTCGCGAAAGTTTTTAGCCAAAAAGAGACACCTGATGATATCGCTACCTATCAGCTTGGCACCCAAGAAAATGAAAATTTAGCTGTTATCTTATTGGCAAATAAAATAGTTGCATCAAAAAGAGAATTGCGCCGCCTGCTGCAACAGGGGGCCATTAGCCATAACGATGAAAGAATATCGGCTGAAGACTGGAGGTTAAAATCCGGCATTATTAAGGTGGGAAAAAGACGTTTTATAAAGCTGATTCAGTGATTTATTTAGAATTATAACCTTAATATTTTTAATACGATAGCTTATTTTTTTCCGAAAAATAAAATACTTGACAAAATAATTTTAAACTACTATACTTATTCTTCATTTGTCGCCCCTGTAGCTCAGTCGGTAGAGCACGTCCTTGGTAAGGACGAGGTCACAGGTTCAAGTCCTGCCGGGGGCTTGCGAAAAAAATAGAAAGTATAAATAAATCATGCGTGAAAATATTAGACTTCAATGTACTGAGTGCAAAAGAATAAATTATTCAAGCACAAAAGATAAAAAGAAAAAGCCGGAAAGAATTGAGTTGAAGAAATACTGTCGTTTCTGTCGTAGACACACGCCGCACCGCGAGATGAAGAAGTAAGAAGATGTTCTTTTTTAATTTTCTTAAGTAAGTGAGGAAGAGGGGCTTTGTAGGCCAGTAGCTCCAACTGGCAGAGCAACGGTCTCCAAAACCGTGTGATGTAGGTTCGAATCCTACCTGGCCTGTAGAATCGAGAAAAATATGATTGGTAAGGTAAAAAAATTTTTTTCTGAAATTCTTGTCGAATTAAAAAAAGTGTCTTGGTCGACGAAGAAAGAATTGATCGAGTCGACTTGGATTGTCATTATAAGCTCTGCCTTTTTGGGGATATTTATTGGCGTTATAGATTTTTTTCTTTCAAGAATTATTGGACTAATAATTAAGTGATATGACTATGAAATGGTACGTGATACATACCCAAACGGGGGCGGAAGAAAAAGCTAAAGCCGGGTTAGAAGGAAGAATGGCTGCCACCAACTTAAAGCAATATATTGGTGAGATCGTTGTTCCTACTGAGCAGGTATCCGAAATTCGTGGCGGGAAAAAAAGAATTACTTCCCGCAGATTTTTCCCCGGATATATATTAGTGAAAATGGAAATGACCAAAGAAAGTTGGTATTTGGTAAAAAGTACGCCTGGTATTACTGGTTTTATCGGTCCAGGACGTCGTCCCACCCCGATCTCAGAGAACGAAGTGGATTCCATCGTCAAACGAACGGAAGACACAGAGACAAAACCGAGCCCGAAAATTGTATTTGAAATTAGCGAGTCGGTGCGTATAGCGGAAGGGCCTTTTGCTAATTTTAACGGCCAAGTTATGGAAGTTTATCCTGACCGAGGGAAATTAAAGGTCAGTGTTTCTATATTTGGAAGATCAACTTTAGTGGAAATGGAATATTGGCAGGTGGAGAAAATATAAAATGGCAAAAGAAGTCGTTACACAGATAAAATTATACGTTCCTGCTGGTCAGGCTAATCCGGCACCGCCGGTAGGGCCGGCTCTGGGTCAACATGGCGTTAATATCATGTCTTTTTGTAAAGCTTTTAATGAACAGACAAAAGGACGCGAAGGGCTTATCTTGCCGGCCGTTATCACGGTTTACAAAGATAAGTCGTTTGATTTTATTATTAAGACACCGCCCAGTTCTATTTTGTTAAAGAAGGCTGCTAATTTAGCGAAGGCATCCGGAGAAGCGGGTAAGGAAAAGATCGCTATTATCAACAGAGAACAAGTTGTTGAAATTGCCAAAGTGAAAATGGAAGACTTAAATACGGTTGACCTTGATCAGGCAGTGCTCACTATCAAGGGAACAGCCAGAAGTATGGGAATCGAGGTAGTGGACTAAAATGGTTAAATTATCAAAAAGAAAAAAGAGTTTTAATGAAAATTTTTCAGCAAATGAAACGCTTAATGTAGAAGAAGCAATAAAGAAGTTTGTCGACTTTCCTAAGGTGAAGTTTGATGAAACAGTTGAACTTCATTTCCGCCTGAACATTGATGCGAAGAATTCAGAGCAGATGGTCAGAGGAACCGTTGTTCTTCCTCATGGCACGGGCCGCAAGGTACGGATTGCCGTTTTTTGTAAGGGAGAAAATGTTAAAGTCGCCGAAGAACAGGGTGCAGATTTTGTCGGGTCGAATGAATTGATTGACAAAGTGACCAAAGGGTTCTTGGGTTTTGATTGTGTTATCGCCACACCTGATATGATGCGTGATTTGAGTAAACTGGGTAAGATTCTCGGTCCCCGGGGACTTATGCCTAGCCCGAAAACAGGTACGGTTACTAACGATATCGCTAGAATGATTAAAGAAGTTAAGGCTGGTAGAGTTGAATTTAAGTCTGACAAGCAGGCGGGAATTCATGTCGGTATTGGTAAAAGGTCGTTCACGAATGAACAATTGACAGAAAACGCAAAATTCTTTATTGATGCGCTGAATCATGCAAAGCCCGCGTCTATAAAAGGAGCGCTGGTTAAGGTCGCTTCCTTATCTACAACGATGGGTCCGGGGTTGCGTGTATCGGTTTAAAGAGTGATTATTAGCTACCTCACTTAAGAATTATAGAGTAGTGAGTTTTATCATATTTTGAAAGGAACTAAGAGGAAATGGAAAAAATCGGCAAAATATTTCGTGATAGCCTTGTAAAAAATATAAAGACTAATGTCCAGGAAAAAAAATCTACTTTTCTTTTGAGCTATACAGCTGTTTCTTCTAAGCAGATGGATTCTTTAAGAAAAAATATGAAGACCAAAGGCGCCAAAGTCTTTGTTTCAAAAAATCGCTTAGCTCAGATCGCTTTAAAAGAATTAGAGCAAGAAAATTTTGCTAATAGTATCACATCCCAAACAGCATTTATTTGGTCAAATGAAGATGCCGCGGCCGTTTCAAAATCGTTGGTGGATTTTGCCAAAGAAATCAAAGGCGCAGTGGTTCAAGGCGGAATTTTAGACGGAGCTTTTTTAAGCAAAGAGCAAGTACAAAAACTGGCAGCTTTACCGCCGCGCGAAGTTTTATTAGCTCAATTATTACAAACAATTTTATCGCCGATTACACAGTTGGCGGGTGTTTTAAATGCTAAATCTAAGGATTTGTTATCCATATTAAAACAATTAAGTGAAAAAAAGGGAGGTAAAGATGGCTGAAAATACAGTGGACGAAAAGCAGGATGAAAAAGAAAGCATTGAGCTTTCCCCTAAGTTGGAAGAAATGGCCAAAACAATTGAAAACCTGACAGCTCTTGAGTTAGCTGATTTAGTTAAATCTTTAGAGGATAGATTAGGTATTCAAGCTGCGACTCCTATGCCTGCCGGTATGATGATGGCCGCGGGTCCCGGAGTTGGCGGGGCAGCGACGGCAGAAGAAGAAAAGACTTCTTTTGATGTTGTATTGGTTGAAATCGGCGAGAAAAAAATTAACGTTATTAAAGAAGTCCGTGCCGCTACCAACTTAGGCCTTAAAGAAGCCAAAGATTTAGTTGAGGCGGCACCTAAAGCTGTTAAGGAAGGTATCACCAAGGAAGAAGCTGAAGAACTGAAGAAAAAGCTTGAAGGCGTTGGCGCTAAAGTAGAACTTAAGTAAGTTCTTAACGCTGTTTCCTTGAAAGTTTTTTCAGTGTGATTAATGAGGTTTAGTCGTGGGTGAGTTCGGGTTGTTTTCGTTTTGAATAAAAACAAAAAAACAAGAAGAAGGTTATGAAAAAACTAAATCCCAAGAATTTTGGAAAAATCAAAGACAATTATGAACTGCCATCTTTGTTAGATATCCAGTTAGTATCATATGCTCACTTTCTGCAGAGGGAAGCTCATGCAGAAAAGCGGCAAGACCAGGGGCTTGAGGAAGTTTTTCGTGAGGTTTTCCCTTTGGAGAGTTATGATGGGCAGATCAGATTGGAATATATCAGCTATTATTTAGGAAAAGAAAAATATTCAAGCCAAGAATGTCAACGACGCAATATGACGTATTCTTCCCCGCTTAAGGTGAAGTTGCGGCTGATCACTCCTGTCGAGATAAAAGAGCAGGAAGTTTATTTTGGTGATTTTCCGCTGATGACCGATACAGGGACTTTCATCATTAATGGTGATGAACGGGTAGTTGTTTCGCAGATTCAACGACCACCAGGTGTTTCTTTTGAAGAAGAATTGCATCCGACAGGAAAAAGTATTTACCATGGCCGCATTATTCCCTCTCGGGGCGCATGGTTTGAAATTAAATACGACCTGAATGACATTTTGCTGGCGTATATCGACCGCCGAAGAAATTTTCCTGCTACGCAGATTTTAAGGATTATGGGGCTTTCAGAATTGGACGCGATGGAACAAGTGTTTGGCGATATTTTTCCAAAACTTAAAAGCACGTTGGAGAAAGACCATACTAAAGACAAAGAAGAGGCTTTAATTGATTTTTATCGTAAGATGCGTCCGACTGAACCGGCCACTATTGAAGTTGCTGAGTCTTTGTTTTACAGATTGTTCTTTGATCCTAAGAGATATGATTTAAGTAAAGTGGGTCGTCATATTATCAATAGAAAATTGGGCACGAGTTTGCCTTTAGAAAATCGCGTTTTAGATATGACAACGCTTGTGGCGGTTATCCGCTATTTGTTTGGTTTGCGGGAAGGCGTTGGTGAGACAGATGATATTGATCATTTGGGGAATAGGCGTATCAAGACGGTTGGCGAACTGGTACAGAATCAAGTGCGTATTGGTTTAGCTCGTTTAGAGAGATCTATTAAAGAGCGTCTTGTTGTGATGAGTTCGTTTGAAAATCTGACCGCCCATCATTTGATCAATTCCCGACTGTTTTCTAATCAGATTCATGATTTTTTTGCGCGAAGCCAATTATCCCAGTTTATGGATCAGGTTAATCCTCTTTCGGAGATGACACATAAACGCCGGCTGAGTGCTTTAGGACCGGGTGGTTTATCAAGAGAAAGAGCGGGTTTTGAGGTTCGTGACGTTCATCCTACTCACTATGGACGCGTTTGTCCTATTGAAACACCCGAAGGTCCAAATATTGGTCTTATTTCATCATTAACGACATGTGCGCGGGTTAATGACTTAGGTTTTATTGAGACGCCTTATTATAAAGTGGAGAATGGTAAGGTCACAAAAAAGGTCGAGTATTTAACTGCGGATATCGATCAGGTCAAATATATCGCTCAGGCTAATGCTCCTTTTGACAGCTCGGGGGCAGCGACAGAGAAGGAGATGATTTGCCGATACAAAACAGATTTCCCCAAGGTCAAACCTGAGCAGCTCGATTATAAAGACGTGTCACCGAAACAGCTGGTTTCCGTTGCAACATCACTTATTCCATTTTTAGAGCATGATGACGCGAACCGTGCCTTGATGGGTTCCAATATGCAGCGTCAAGCTGTCCCGTTGATGATTCCAGAGGTGCCGCATGTTGGGACAGGTATGGAAGAAAAGGTGGCGCGAGATTCCGGGGTTGTTATTCTTGCCAAGAATTCCGGAAAAGTTACCAAGGTTGATGCGCAGGAAATCGTCATCGACGATGTTCCGTATCCTTTAAAAAGTTTTATGCGGACAAATGCCAATACCTGTATTTTGCAGCGACCTTTAGTTAGTTTAGGGCAAAAGGTTGAAAAAGGTCAAATTATTGCGGATGGTATTGCGACAAAAGATGGCCGCATTTCTTTAGGCCGTAATGTGCTGGTTGCTTTTATGCCTTGGCGCGGTTACAACTTTGAAGACGCTATTTTGATCAATCAAAGTATTGTGCGCGACGATATTTTCACTTCGATACATGTTGAAAAATTTGAGGTGGAGGCCCGTGAAACAAGGTTGGGAAATGAAGAAGTTACCCGCGATATCCCTAATGTTGGAGATGATGCTTTGAAGGAACTCATGGAAGACGGTATTGTGCGTGTCGGGGCGGAGGTCAAAGCAGGCGATATTTTAGTGGGTAAGGTTACGCCCAAAAGTGAAAAGGAATTAACTCCTGAAGAGCGGTTGCTGAGGGCTATATTCGGGGAGAAGGCGGCTGACATTAGAGACACCTCGCTTACACTTTCACCGGGTATAGAGGGTGTTGTTGTAAGCACTGAAATCTTTCAACGTACCGAGCGCGGGCGTAAATCTAAAGTTGATAAAGCCAAAGAGCAGGAAGCCGTCAAAAAGATAAAAGAATATTACAAACAGGAAATTGAATTCATTGAATCCGAAAAAGACAAGAAGTTGGCAAAACTTTTAGGAATATCTGAGAAAAAAGTTGCGACAATGAACGTCAGTGATTTGGGAGATGATTCCGAAGCCAAAGAATTGATGGATTTTTATAATGATAAAATCGCTGAACTCACTGATGAAGAATCGCAGGAGATTGATCGCGTCAAGAGAGGCGATGAATTGCCCTCGGGAGTTCTTAAAAGGGTTGTTGTTTATGTAGCCACCAAGAGAAAATTATCCGAAGGGGATAAAATGGCGGGTCGCCATGGAAATAAGGGTATTGTTTCGCGACTATTGCCGCAGGAAGACATGCCCTATTTGGAAGATGGCACACCGGTGGATATTGTTCTCAATCCTTTAGGGGTTCCTTCCCGAATGAACGTTGGCCAGTTGTTAGAAACGCATTTGGGTTGGGCGGCGCATGTTTTGGGCTTTCACGCTGAGACGCCGGTTTTTAACGGTTCCACTGAGGACGAAATTCAGAGATTGCTGGATGTGGCAGATTTGCCAAAGACGGGAAAGACAACAATTTATGATGGTTTTACAGGAGAACCTTTTGATCAGCAGGTAACAGTGGGTTACATCTATATGATGAAGCTGAATCACCTTGTTGATGAAAAAATTCACGCTCGCTCCATCGGGCCGTATTCTTTGGTCACCCAACAGCCATTAGGCGGTAAGGCTCATTTTGGGGGGCAGCGTTTTGGGGAAATGGAAGTTTGGGCCCTCGAAGCATATGGGGCTGCGTATACATTACAGGAAATGTTAACTGTAAAGAGTGACGATGTCCAAGGTCGAAGCCGCATTTATGAGGCCATTGTTAAAGGTGAACAAAAATTGACTACTGGAATACCGGAGTCTTTCAATGTTCTCGTAAAAGAGTTGCAAGGTCTATGTTTAGATATAAGGTTGGAAAAAGAAACAGAAGAACAGACAAAGGACAAGAAAAAATAATATGCCTACAATAATCAAAAAAGAAGATGAAAATCAAGATAGAGTGACAATTAAGATTGCTTCCCCGGAAGTTATCAAGTCTTGGTCTTTTGGTATTGTTAAAAAGGCGGAGACGCTCAATTACCGTACGTTGAAGCCGGAAAAGGACGGGTTGTTCTGTGAACGCATCTTCGGGCCAGTGCGTGATTGGGAGTGTAATTGTGGAAAGTATAAAGGGATAAAATTCAAAGGCATCACTTGTGATCGATGCGGGGTAACCGTCACGCGCTCTTCAGTGAGACGCGAGCGTATGGGTCATGTTGAATTGGCATGTTCGGTAACCCATATATGGTTTTATAAAGCCGTTCCCAGTCGTCTATCTGCTCTTATGCAAATTAGTTTGCGTGATTTAGAAAAGCTTATTTATTATGAAGAATACGTGGTTATCGATCCAGGCGACACACCTTTAAAGATTAAGTCATTTCTTTCTGAGGATAAATATCAGGAAGCCTTGGTAAAATATGGCGGATCTTTTAAGGCCAGGATTGGTGCTGAAGCAGTAAGAGAGCTGTTAAGGGATCTTGATTTAGCGGCATTATGTAAAAAGTTGCACAAGGATTTGGAAAAATCAAACCCTGCAGGAACTAATGCCAAGAAAATTTCTAAGACACTGAAAATCGTCGAAGACTTCAAGATTTCCGGCAATAAAGCGGAATGGATGGTGTTGGATGTTTTACCGGTTATCCCACCAGACTTAAGGCCTCTCGTTCCTCTAGAAGGCGGACGCTTCGCCACTTCAGATCTTAATGACTTATATCGACGTGTTATTAATAGAAATAACCGTCTTAAAAAATTGATGGACCTTAAGGCTCCTGAGATTATTATCCGTAATGAAAAACGCATGCTTCAGGAATCGGTTGACGCTCTTTTAGATAATGGCCGTCATGGTCGCCCTGTTTTGGGCCCAGGCAACAGGCCTCTAAAATCCTTGTCGGATATGTTAAAAGGGAAGCAAGGCCGATTTCGCATGAATCTTCTGGGTAAGAGAGTCGATTATTCCGGAAGATCTGTTATCGTCGTCGGTCCGGATCTTAAATTGCATGAATGCGGTTTGCCAAAGAAGATGGCTTTAGAATTATTCGAGCCGTTTATTATCCGTAAGTTGCGGGAAAAAGGTTTTGTCCATACGATTAAAGGTGCTAAGCGTATGGTCGAGCGAGCCAAGATTGAGGTTTGGGATATTCTTGATGAGGTTATTAAAGACCATCCGATTATGCTTAACCGTGCGCCGACCCTTCACCGTTTGAGTATTCAGGCTTTTCAGCCACGACTAATTGAAGGAAAAGCAATCAAGTTGCACCCGCTAGTTTGTTCTGCCTTTAACGCGGACTTTGATGGTGACCAGATGGCTGTTCATGTGCCGCTTTCCATGGAAGCTCAAATTGAATGTCGGTTGGAACTGCTTTCTGTTAATAATCTTTTTTCTCCTGCAGACGGACGCCCTATTGTGTCTCCAACGCAAGACATGATCCTGGGTCTCTATTATATCTCAAAAGAAAAAGTTAATTCCAAAGCAGAAACCTCAAGCATATTCTCCAATACGGCTGAAGTTATTATTGCCTATAACGATAGCTTGCTGGATCTTCACAGTGGCATCAAATTGCGTCTGAATAAGCAGTTATGGGGAGATGAAAAACCTTCCTTGATCATCTCTCAGGAAAAAGCCTTAATAGGGGAGACAGCGAAGGAAAAGCAACCTGATTCTAAAAAAGTTGCTATCATTGAAACATCGGTGGGGAGGGTTTTATTTAATGAACTGTTGCCAAGTGATTTTGGTTACGTTAATGACACATTGGATAAGAAAAAGGTCGGCGCGGTTATTTCAGATTGTTACAAGCGATTTGGACAGAATAAAACCGTTGTTCTCTTGGATAAATTGAAAGAGTTCGGTTTTAATTCAGCTACAGCCGCCGGTATTTCCATTTCCATTACTGATTTAACCAGCCCTAAAGATAAAGAAAAACATATTAAAGAAGCAAAATCAGAAGTCGCTAAAATCGAAGACCAATACCGTAAAGGTATTATCACAGGCCGCGAAAGATATAATAAGATTATCGACGTATGGACGCACACAACGGAGAAGCTTTCTGACTTGGTTTTTAAGCAGATGGATTCTTTTAATCCGGTTTTCATCATGGCTGATTCCGGGGCGCGAGGTTCCAAGTTGCAGATCCGTCAGCTTTCTGGTATGCGCGGGTTGATGGCCAAGCCATCGGGTGAAATTATTGAGAACCCGATTACGGCCAGCTTCCGTGAGGGGCTAACCGTGTTGGAATATTTTATTTCTACTCACGGGGCGCGTAAAGGTTTGGCTGATACGGCGTTGAAGACAGCGGATGCCGGGTATCTGACCCGCCGTCTTGTCGATGTGGCGCAGGAAATGGTCATTACGGAAATAAACTGCGGAACGCTAAACGGGATTACCGTATCTGCTATCGTAGAAGGCGACGAGCTCGTTGTTAGCCTTAAAGAGCGTATTATGGGCCGGGTGGCTTTAGATAGTATTGTTGATGTTGTCACCGATCAGGTTGTCGTGGAAGCCGGTGAAGAAATTGCGGAAGAAAAATCCGTTGTGATCGAACAGTTGGGTATTGAAAAAGTCCGCATCCGCAGTGTTTTGACCTGTGAGTCAGAGCGCGGGGTATGTCAAAAATGTTATGGCCGCAACTTGGCCACACAAAGACTTGTAGAAATTGGTGAAGCTGTTGGAACCATCGCCGCGCAGAGCATCGGTGAGCCGGGCACACAGCTGACTATGCGTACGTTTCACATTGGGGGTACGGCCAGTCGCGCGGTCGAGCAGTCATATTATCGTTCAAAGAATAACGGTTTTGTGAAATATCACCAGCTTCGTGTTGTTGAGAGAAATAAAGAATTTATTGTTCTTAACAGAAACGGTTCAGTCAGTATTAATAATGAATATGGCCGCGAATATGAACGTTACCAGCTTCCTCAAGGGGCAACAATTAAATTTGGTGACGGCGATAATGTTAAAAAAGAAGTTGTCTTTGCCACGTGGGATCCGTATACGATTCCTATCATTACTGAGGTAAAGGGGATGGTTAACTCTGAAGATATAATTCAGGACATTACCGTTCAAGAGGAACGTAATGCCATTACCGGCATCGTTGAACGTGTTGTTGTTGAGCATAAACAGGAATTCCATCCCCAGATCATTATTACTGATGATAAAAAGGAAGTTGTCGGGATTTATTCAATTCCCGTCGGGGCGCATATTCTTGTAAGTGATAAAAAAGAAGTAAAGGCGGGAGACCTTATTGCTAAGATTCCTCGAGGTCTTGGAAAGACAAGGGATATTACCGGTGGTTTGCCTCGTGTTGCAGAGCTTTTTGAAGCCAGACGGCCGAAAAACCCTGCGGTCATCAGTGAGATTGATGGTGTCGTTGAGTTCGGAGAAGACAAGAAAGGGTTGCGTACCATTGTTGTCAAGAGTTCAACGGGTATGACCAAAGAGTATACGATCCCGCATGGTAAGCATCCTAATGTTTATAAAAATGATCGCGTTTTCGCTGGTCAGCAATTAACGGACGGACCTGTTGTTCCGCAAGATATTTTAAGCGTTTGCGGGGACAAGGTTCTGCAGGAATATCTTTTGAACGAAGTTCAAGAGGTTTACCGTTTGCAAGGGGTGCGTATTAATGATAAGCATATCGAGCTTATCATTTCGCAGATGTTGCGTAAGGTAAAAATCGAGGACGGAGGGGATACTAAACTCCTCGTGGGTGAACAGGTTGACCGCATTAAATTTAAGAAAATTAATGAAGAAGTTCTCAAGAAGAATGGTGAGCCGGCTAAAGCGACACCGCTATTGTTAGGGATTACGAAAGTATCTTTAACGACAGAAAGTTTCATCTCTGCAGCCAGCTTTCAAGAAACCACGAGAGTGTTGACAGAAGCAGCAGCTTCTGGTAAAATTGACCATTTACGTGGATTAAAGGAAAATGTAATTGTGGGACACCTGATTCCCGCCGGGACAGGGTTGAAATGTTATGATAACGTAGAAATGGTGAAATATGCCGACAATACAACAACTGATTCGAAAGAGCAGAGTACAGAAGTACAAGAAGGGTAAGGCCCCTGCATTAAATCAATGCCCTCAAAGACGGGGTGTGTGTTTGCAGGTCAGGACCATGACGCCGAAAAAACCAAATTCGGCGTTGCGCAAAATCGCTAGAGTCCGCTTATCGAATAAAATTGAAGTTACTGCCTACATTCCAGGTGAGGGACACAATCTCCAAGAGCACTCTATTGTGCTTGTTAGAGGAGGCCGTGTGAAAGATTTGCCGGGGGTTCGTTATCACATTGTTCGCGGGACGTTAGATACGGCAGGCGTCGCTAAGCGTAAGCGATCGCGCTCAAAATATGGAACTAAGAGGGAAAAATAATGCGCAGAAGAAAAGCAGAAAAACGAGAAGCACAACCAGATCCAAAATACAATAGTCAACTGATTGCGAAATTCATCAATTCTTTGATGGTGCAGGGAAAGAAGACTGTTGCTGAAAGCATCGTATATGGGGCTTTAGAAATTCTTAAACAAAAGACCCATGAAGACAATGCTTCAAAAATTTTTAATAAAGCCATTGAGAATGCCCGCCCGCGTGTAGAGTTGAAACCGCGAAGAGTCGGTGGGGCTACGTATCAAATCCCGATTGAGGTGACTGCGGCTAGAGGGAATTCTTTGGCAATGCGTTGGGTTCGCGACTTTGCTCGTAAGAAAAAAGGAAAGCCCATGATGATCAAATTAGCAGATGAATTGTTAGCTGCTTATAAACAAGAAGGCCCGGCTATTAAGAAGCGAGACGAAACACATAAGATGGCTGAAGCCAATAAGGCTTTTGCTCATTTAAGATGGTAATGTAATGATGAAGAAAGATTTAAAAAACCTCAGAAATATAGGAATTATCGCTCACATAGATGCCGGGAAGACAACCACTACCGAGCGCATCCTGTTTTATTCCGGCGTGATCCATAAAATGGGCACTGTTGATGAAGGCAATGCGACCATGGACTGGATGGAGCAGGA
>JAGLNJ010000095.1 GCA_023139575.1 Candidatus Omnitrophota bacterium
GGGATCAATATCCTTCTTGATATAATCGTAAGCGCCCTTCTTTAACGACTCCATGTAGCGGGCATAAATTTTTTCTTTCATCTCTTTATCCGCGACATCAATACCCTTGACCTTGGCCTGCCCTATATATACCTGTCCTAATAAACTGTTCCTTAAAGTACGCTTGTACCAGGCCGCTAAAATCATGGAATGATAAACCTGGCGCAACGGCGCGAAATTCTTCCCCCCGTTGATTTCTTTTTGAATTTCCGGAAGCAAAACATTGCGCACCACTTCACTGGAAATCCTGCTTAACTCTTCGGCTTCTTCTTTCGTCACTTTGCTCGTGCTGGCTCCCGCTTTTAAATGCTTCTGCATCGCGATATAGTCTTCCTCCAGCATAACCTTCATTGAGCTTTCGGCGACAAAGGCGTTCCCGTTTTGTTCATACACAACAGCCTTTTGCGGCACGATCCAAATTTTATTAAAAGTGCTGACAGGAATATTCGTTGTGTTATACATTTTCCGGGCCTTGGTATAAACACGGTCCCAGAATTTCCGGCCCAGATTACTTTCCGGATAAGGCATGGATGCTGCCAATTGCTTTAAGACATAATCCTGGCTCAACATGTCACGGCCCATCTCGGTCAAGGCTAATTCATCGGTAATTATACGATCTTCTTCATTGGGAGAGAGATTCACCCATAAATCCCGGTCAGGAATTGTCAGGGATGCTAAAAAATATTTGATCAGCTTTTCATATTCTTCTTTTTTGGACGCGCCATCTAAATCCATATCGCCTTCATCCATGACGAAATTGAATTTTAAAGGATTGTCCGGGAATAGAGACACCCCCCGCATCAAAGGAGGCGTAAAGCCCGGACTCAGCGTGGTCATGGTACCGGGCACAGGCAAGGTGGTAACGCTGAAAGGTGTCTGCGCCATAGCCTGAGGCGGCATCACTACTGACGATAAAAATGACAGTAAGATAAAACCTGAAATAATTTTGTACGCCAAGCTCTTTTTCCGTTTGTTAACTAAATCGACCATTTTCTTTCCCCCCGTGTGTATTATTTATTACTCTGTTTTATTATATATAGAAAGACACAACTCACCCGAAAAACACACTCCTTCCGACTTTATATGCCGAATCAGACCGCACCCGCATTAATTAAGACTGTAGAAAGTTTATAATTAATATGATTATTAATATTACTATATATATTAAATTAAGTATATAACTTTAGACATGCTTTGTCAAGACCTCCACAAAAATTATATTGAGATATAAATATATTCATATCAATAGTTTATGTTAATTATGTCATTTTCTTCAACCTCCTTTCTTTAAAAAATCGGATATTCACACGTCACATAGTCACAAAAAACCAAAATGCTAAAGAATTTCAAACGCCATCCTCCCGCCAAAAATACACCTCCAGCCCCTACCATACGACATAACACGATGCAATAGTGACACTTATATTCCTACCGGCGGCTCCGATCTTCAAGAAACTCCACCTTCTTTTCATATTCCAAATTATAAAGCTCGATCAAAGCGGACGAAATGTCATCTTCGGTCTTTGAACCCTCGGTCTTCAAACCATTAATCGCAGCCTCTATAACTTTATCAACAGCCTCGGCCAGCATCGCCTCATCTTCAAACAACTCTTCATCCGCGGCAATTTCCGATAAATTCTCCCGGACCGTTTCAACCAGCATGGCCTCACCTGTTATAGGACTAGCCTGCACCATGAACAGCGCGGCAGACGAATCTCCCGCGGGTAATCCCTCTTGAGGGATGAACACGGAAACGCACTCTTCCCCATCTTGATCTTCCTCTGAAACATCCGGGGCATTAAAAACTCCCGGAATAAATACCGGGGGAACAACCATCCAAGGATTTAAGCCCGGTTTAACTTCAG
>JAGLNJ010000096.1 GCA_023139575.1 Candidatus Omnitrophota bacterium
ATCTCTCCCCAATTGGACAGCTCGACATTAGACAGCCAGGGGTTTTCATCCAGGATCTTTTTAAAATCCGCGAATTTTAAGAAGCCTGCGCCCAGATTCGCGCGCGTCTCGCCTGATGCCGTGGGACAGGATGGGCATTTTAACTGACAAACTGTCGAGGCATCCCAGCGTATTTGCCGCGGCAGGATCATTTTCTTTGCTTCCTGCATATTCCGTACTCCTTCTATTCCCGAAGGGCCTAAAGGGGGCAGCACCAATTTGGTGCTGCCCCCTTTCCCCTAAAATCAATATTCAGTATATCATATCACCCCTCCAGGCACCAGGTACTTGTACTTGGTGGTACCCTCTGAATCAGGACCCTGCCTATTCCTCCTGTCTGATTTTCATGATATAATATTTTACAGAATTAATCTCTATGGCCCCCATTACACATGAAAACCAAACCAGACATTTTTTCTCCCTTACTCCTCATTTCACTGGGTTTTACCGCCTTCTGGAATTCATTAAAAGTCGGCTTTCTGTGGGATGACTACCTCTTTATTATTGATAATGCGGCTATCAAACATGTTAAATTCCTCCCTCAAATATTTACCCATAATATCGCGCAGGGAAGTTTAAGCCCTTTTATGTATTTTCGGCCTCTTCTGGAATTAACCTATATGTTGGACTATCACCTCTGGGGCTTAACAGCGAAAGGATTCCATTTCACTAACATTCTGATCCACATTGCTGTTTCATTAAGTTTCTTTTGGCTGGCAAAACTCATATTAAAAAATCAACGAGCCGCCTTACTGGCATCTTGTTTATACATTATTCACCCTATTCATGTTGAAACCGTAGCCTGCCTTGCAGGAAGAGGAGACCTGCTCTGCGCCTTATTTTCAATTTCATGTATCATCTTCTACCTCAAGTCACTCTCCCATCGGAATCTCGTCAGTTCCATCTTAATATTTCTCTTAGCGCTTCTCGCTCTGATGTCAAAAGAAAATGCGATTATGCTTCCTCTGATAATCGGTTTTTATCATTTGTTGCACAAAAAAAGTTTAAAGTTTTCCTCCTTCTTTTCTCTTGTTGCCGCAATAATATTTTACCTGCTGCTCCGCATTTTTATTGTGTCCTCACCCTCATCACTCACATCTCAACTTGCAAAAGCCTGGACGAGGATACCGGGTTTTTTTGAATCGCTCGTGCATTACATCCGATTATTGATCATCCCTTATCCCTTATACTATGCCATAGGACAACGCGTTTTCTCCTGGACACAGGGGACGGTTCTTTTAGGCATAGCGTTCACGGCTTTATGCCTATTCATTATTTTCAAAAGCCGCAAACGTTTCCCCTGGCTGAGCTTCGCCATCGCCTGGTTCTTTGTGTTTCTTATCCCCTACTCCAATATCTATTTGATTTATTCATATAGAGCCGACCATCACCTTTATTTGCCTTCCATGGGGTTCTTTCTCATCGCCGGTTTTGCCGCGGACAAGTTTTTTGAGACGGACTTCACCCCTTTCATCAAAAAATCTCTTTTAGGCATGATAATGATTTTCTATATATCATTGACCATCATGCAGCATAATTATTGGATCGATCCGATTCTTTTCTACAAACGGACTTTGCAATTCTCTCCCGATAACTTTTCCTGCTATTATAATTTAGGCCGGTTATACACGAACAGAAAACAGTTTGACAGGGCTATGGAATACTTCACCAAAGCGGCCTCTTTAAACCATTATAAGGTTTATCTGACTTACGATGCCATGGGGACGGTTAATCGTGAAAGGGGGAATTTTGAAAAGGCGGCAGCCTATTACCGAAAAGCCATTGATTACAGGCCAAATCATGTCCCTGCCTATAACCATCTCGGGAATATTTACCGTGAAATGGGCAAACTTGACCAATCTTTGGCGGTTTTACAAAAGGCGACCCAAATGAATCCATATAATGCTCAAGGGTATTATTCATTGGGGTTGACATACTTACTTAAAAAACAATACAAAGAAGCTGAGTCGGCATTTCTCAAAACTCTGGAGATATCCACTGAACATCAACACGCGCATTTTCATCTGGCCGTAATCAACAAAATCAAAGGCGACATCCCGCAAGCAAAAGAATGGTTACGTAAAGGGTTCCCCTTAAAAAAAGATTATCAACGTGCTTATGAAGAACTTAGCCAAAATAAATGCATGCCCTAGAACATCCCCCAAGCGCTCCACAAGTCCTCGCCGGGCAAGTGCCAAAACTCCCGGGCCGCGAAAGACATGCAGATGATAAACCCGGCAATAAAAACCCTCTCAGTCTTTGTTAATCGTTCCCGTGAATCACACCTTTTCATTTTTGCTCTCCATCTGCCATGGACTTCTTAAACCAATCTATAATTGACGTGCTTAACTCACTCTTGCTATTCCTGACGAGATATTCCGCGTGAGGGCCGTCAGCGATCATGACCAACTTCTTTTCCGACAGAGTCTTGCCGTACAGCTCTTCAGAGTGCCAGGGTTTGATTAACCAGTCGTCTTCCCCGTGCATGTAAAGCGTCGGCGCTCTGACTTTATGAACAACATCAACCGGTTTGGTCTTCTTCTGCCAGAAAGGGCCCGGCCTGACACCTTTACCTCCCGCGCCGTTACCTATCAATCCGAACAAGATGTCAGTCTCCACATCAATATCCAAGATATCATAGTCAACCTTGCTCATATCAGAAGGGGCGCTGACAATAACCAAGGAGTCGATCTGCCCGTTCACTGACGCTTCAATGATGCTTATTGTCCCGCCCATAGAAAATCCCACAACACAGATATGGCCATATTGCTCTTTGGCAAATTCGACAACGGCCCTGAGATCCAGATACTCTTTTGAACTCCAATGAAACAACCCCTTGCTGTCCCCATGGCCTCTAAAATCAAAGACAATCACATCAAAATCATCCGTCAGGTCGGACGCCAACTCCTTGAGCAAGGGTGATTTCTTGCTGTTATAATAACCCGGCGCCATGATGACAACATTGTTATTGCCATTCTTATAGTGGTCATAACTGATTTTGATGTTATCCTCTGTTAAAAGCATTCCTGCAACTATCATGGCTTCTACCATCTCTTTCTCCTTCCCAGGCAAATGCCGCGCATCTGCCAGCCAGCTCTTCAGCTGTCTTTTTTATCCCGTTTAAATCTATTTTCCCTGTTCCCAATAGCGGAATAGCATCCACTTTAAAAAACATATTCTCATTAGGAATCCATAATTTCGGCAGACCCCTTTCGGATAACGAATGAATAACGTCCTTAATATTTATTCGCGCATTATAAAGAACGGCTATTCTTTCACCTTTATGGTCGTCAGGAACAGCTGTTACGACACAATCTTTTTCCTGCTCAGCGATAACTGAATGAATAGCCTCTTCGATCTTTATATGAGGAACCATCTCGCCGCCTATCTTGCTGAATCGGCTCAATCGATCGGTAATCTGAATAAAACCATCCCCGGATAATCGCGCGATATCACCCGTCTTATACCAACCGTTTTCTACAACTTCTTTTGTCCGGGCATCATCATTAAGATAACCTTTCATAACATTCGGCCCTTTAACACAGAGTAAACCGCTTTCATCTGATCCAAGAGTCTTTCCTGTTTCCTGATCAACGATCTTTACCGCGACACCCGGCAGCGGCTTGCCGATCGTTCCGGTCCGCGAGGCCGCATGACACAACCCCTCTTCCTGATAATCAGCCATGTTTAAAGCGACAACAGGCGATAATTCTGTGCAGCCATAACCTTCCATGGGCTGTAACCCGAACTTTTCCTTGAAGGCGCCGGCGATTTGATCTTTCAGTTTCTCAGCGCCGGTGACAACAACTCGCAAGCTTTCGAATTCTTCTTTTTTACATCTGCCGGTATAAGCTGAAAGAAATGTCGGGGTACTCATAAGAATCGTGGCCTTATGTTTATGGGCTAACTTGCCGATGACTTGGGCGTCTAAAGGATTCACATGGTAAACAGCCTTGATCCCTTTTATCAACGGATACCAAAGAGTTCCGGTATATCCAAATGAATGAAAGAACGGCAGGACCCCCAACATCGCATCTTCTTCATCCGTCGGGAATATTTGCGAGAGACCGTCAACATTTGATATGATATTGGCGTGGGTCAGCATAACGCCCTTGGGGTTACCGGTGCTGCCGCTCGTGAAGATAATGGTTGCCACATCGTCAATGTTTCTTGTTCCCTTCTTCCCGAGAATCATTCTCTTCGAAAGGCTCTCCGGCAATAAACAGGACTGAATATATGAAACCAGCTTGTTAAGGGGGTTAATTTCCTGGATAATGTCTTCGATAAAGAGCGCTTTACACGGCATGCGCAGATTGATCTTATCCATGAATTTCCGCGCCGTAATAACATGCTTGATCCCGCTTTGTTGAAAGATCGACGTTATTGACTCTTTCGATGAGGTGTAATTGACGTTAACAGGTACCTTCCCGCAAAAAAATAAGGCGATATTTACCAAGGCACCCGCACATGAAGGCGGCAATAAGACGCCGATATTCTTTTCCTCGATTTTTTTCGCCAGCAATTTGCCAAGGGCCACACTACCAATTAAGGCATCTTGATATGTCATTTCTTTTCCGGAAGAATCGACCATACATTTTCTTCTCCCATATTTTCGGGCCTGATCGAAAAGCCTCACGGGCAGAGTTTCATGATGTTTGATCCGGCACTTGAAAGATTCTGCGCCGAGTTCCTGAACTTTGTTCCGCAATTCATAAACGTCAGAATCAGACGGCATGCATGAACCGATATTGATCGTTACAGGATAAGGAATTATTTTAGGGACTTTATATAAAAACTTACCCCCTTCAAAACTGAATATACTGCCCCAAACATTATCAAGATGGAGCGGAATGATGGGGCAATCGACGTCTTTCATGATCCTTTCCACGCCTCTTTTAAATTCAAGCATATTCCCTGTTCTCGTTAACGCGCCTTCCGGAAAAATGCACACTAAATCACCATTCTTTAACGCGTCTTTAACCCTATCCAGGGCGTTGACCATGTCCCGGCGTGAATCTGTCCCCAAAACAGGGATGCAATTACTCAACTTTAAGAGCTTGTGAAAAGATTTCTTATTGTAAGAAAAACGGTTTACGACAAAACGTATGGGACGCTGTGTGGTGCTCATAACAAGAAGCCAATCAATATAAGAAACATGATTTGCGACAATTAAGCCCCCCCCTTCTTTCGGCATATTTTCTTTACCGATGATTCTGATCTTGTATATCGTGTGTGCCAGGATCCAAAAAATGAGCCGCAAGAAGGCATGCGGTAAAAGTTTAAAGATATAGGTGGCGGCAAATATTGTCATCACACTCGTGGCTATAAAAATTGAAGCCGCGTTCAATGACAAGACATCCCGCAAGAACCAAAGAACCGCAGAGGATAAAAATACAGCAAAGAATCCCAATGTGTTATTAGTGGCCAAAACCCGCCCTCTTCGGTCGGCCGGGCTTTTTTGCTGAATATAGGCGTTTAACGGGACAATATAAAAACCGCTGAAGAATCCCAAACAGAAGATGTTGATCAAAACATTGACGAATGAATGATGGGAAAAACCTAAAATCATCGAGAAAAGACTGATCCCGAACGAGCCCAGGGGAACCAAACCGAATTCGACCTTTTTTCCTGACAGTTTTCCGGCGACAATGCCCCCTAAGCCGATACCGAATGCAATAGTCGTCAACAAAATACTTGTGTGGATTTCGCTTAACTGCATGACCTTTTTGGCATAAAGGAGGATATTCATCTGAAATAACCCCCCTAAAAAGCTGAAATACACCAGCCCCAAGACGCACAAGAAAACAGCCCGGTCTTTTTTTATCGTTTTAACATTGCTGTAGATCTCTTTGACAAAATTCCATTTAAAAATCATTTTTGTCCCCGAAGCACTTACCTGAGGTATAAACACACTGCTTATCAACCCGGCCAGTGAAATGCTTATAAAACACACGGCCGCTTGATGGATATTTATTTGGAAAAATTGATACAAGAAGCCGCCGAAAGCCGTGCCGAGTATAATGGCCGCATAAGTCCACATCTGCAATTGGCCATTTCCTTCCGAAAGATCTTCTTCTTTTAATAACTCCGGCATGATTCCGTATTTTGCGGGGCTGAAAAACGCGCTTTGCGCCCCCATTAAAAACAGGACGCCTAATATCCCCACAATACTTTTTGCGTAGAGCGCCCACAAACCTAATGACATGACCATCAATTCAGCTGCTTTGGCATAAATAATAACCTTCCTTTTGCTGAATCGATCGGCAATAAATCCCGCGTACATGGAAAAAAGAAGAAAAGGCAGGACAAATAAGGCCCCGGCCAAGGCAACAAAGAGTGTGCTTCCTTTTTCATGAACAAACAGATTGATCACAAAGAACGACACAAAAACTTTAAAGGCATTATCATTAAAGGCCCCAAGAAATTGTGTGAAAAAAAACATTCCCATCTCTTTACTCTTATTTATTAGCTTCATTTTTATTCTCCTTGTTCATTCGACTTGTTACCCCATCCAATAATCCGGCAACTTTTTCTCCGATCCCTGTAACAATATCCAGAGGAAGAAAGATCGCATTCACAATTAAGTCTTCCGGGAAATCTGCAGTCCCTTCTATTGTTTCCATCTGTTCACCTTCTGTATTTACGATCGCTTCAGCCCCCCTTGATAAACCAAAATGAAAGCCTGAGCTGAAAACTCCTATCAAAACCACTGTGTTGATTATCTTTTTCCCTGATTTTCTCATTCAATCAACCTCTCAACTATTTACCACTCAACTATTGCGGTAAAAAAATTTACATTAAAGTATTAAGCCATTTAACCAATTTGGCAGCTACTATACTTTTATCCTCATCATCCAGCCCTTTCATCTGTTCATTTAATTGTTTAGTATATTCTTCCCAAATGCCGTCAATCAAATCAGCTGCCTTTTTTGTTACCTTAATAATATTGACTCTTCTATCCTTTGGTAATGGAGATCTGGTCACCAAACCGTCTTTTTCCAATTTATCAATTAATTTGGTCATGTTTGAAGGGGTCACGATCAAATGCTTGCTAATATCAATTTGGCTCAGACCCTCTTCTCCCCCATGCACTTTGATCGCTACTAAAATGTTGAATTTCCCTATAGAAAGCCCATATTTCTTTAAGTAGTTGGTAATCTTTGCGTTACAAATATTATAAATAAGGGCGAGGCAATACATCGCTTCTTCCGCGTGTTTTCCTCGCCCAGTCAGTATTCCAAATTGTTGTAAATCAGTCATAGCTATTTCCTTTCACTGATTTAAGTTTACCACTCAACTATTTACTTGTCAAACATTATTTGAAAAATTACCTGCAAATATCTTCCTCCTAAACCCTTTATTTGCAATTTCACTCTGATTCGCCGAATTATTTCTTTACTTTCTTATTTTCTTTCTGTTTATTACTTTTCGCCTTATCCTTCTTGCCTTTGTCTCCCATAATATCTCCTTTTTTTTGAAGGGTTAGTCATGAATTCTATAGACATAAAGAAAACATATGATCGCTACTCACCAGCTCCAAAGCATTAATAATACCCGCGCATGATTAATCATTAGCACAAAACAGGATGTTGGGATCTTCTTTCAAATCAAGATAATTCGCACAAATTGAAATGAAAGTCCTTTAACGCCTCCCTCGACGGGAAAGGGATGTCCTGCGCCCCCCCCGTCCTCTATAGGCGCTGAAGACATTTCTGGGCTTATCGAACTTCTCAAGGGTGTGATCAGAATGAGATGAAATAGGAAGTGATAATTTCAATAAACGCTCAATATTGTTAACGTCATTTCGTTGATCAGGACAGGCAAAAGAAATCGCATGCCCGGCTAATCCAGCACGGCCGGTCCTCCCGATTCGATGGATATAATTCTCCGGATCTTCCGGAAGGTCATAATTGATGACGAGTTCAATACCCAGGACATCAATTCCGCGGGCGGCAATGTCCGTGGCGGCTAAAATGCTATAGCGACCGTTACGAAAACCTTCCATCGCAGCTTTCCGCTGGGCCAATGTTCGGTCGGAGTGGATCTCCGTGGCGCGATACCCCAGGTTTCGAATCACGCGGGCAATTTTTTTCGTCCCGATTTTCGTGCGGCAAAAAAGCAAAATCGGTCCCCGGTACTGCTTTAATAATCGTTCCAGGACATCCCGCTTTTTCTCATTCCGAACAATAAACAATTCATGCGAGACATCCTCGGCCGACGTCCCCGGAGGGGCGATTTCTACCTGTACCGGGGATTGCATATAAGATGTAGCTATGCGAACGATGGCGGAAGGCATTGTTGCGGAAAAAAGCATGGTCTGGCGTTGTGTCGTCATGACCTTCAATATCTTTTCTATCTGCGGAGCAAACCCCATATCCAACATGCGGTCGGCCTCATCCAGAACCAGAATGCTGGCCTTCTTTAAATGAACCTTGCGCTGCTCCATCAGATCGATCAGCCGTCCCGGGGTCGCGATAATGACCCGTGGATTCTGCTGCAATTTCTTTATTTGAACACTGAATGACGCTCCTCCGATCAAGACGGCTGTCTTCATACCGAATGGACGGGCGATCTTGGCAACACTTTGCTCCACCTGCAGGGCCAATTCTCTTGTCGGGACCAGAATCAACGCCAAAGACTTGTTTTCGGCAAGATTTTGTATAATGGGAATCACAAAAGCCATCGTCTTGCCCGTTCCGGTCTGCGCGATCCCGATAAAATCTTTTTTCTCTAAAGCAATAGGTATCGCTTTATGCTGAATGGGCGTCGCATTCTCAAACCCTAAACGGGCGATCGTTTCAATGATCTTGGGGACAATACCCAGCCCATAAAAACTCAGCGGCGACTGTTTAGAACTTTTAAGGTCATTATGATTTTTCGGCTTTTTCTGCGTCTTTACTTGCTTCTTTTTTTCTGTCATCGATTACTCCCTGATCTAGCCCTTTTTACCAAAGATAAATGGCTGGAATGATTATAACAATACTCTTCCTGATTATAAATGCTCAACACTTGTTTGCAGCGGGCTTGTTTACACCGCCTCCCCTTAGGAAAAGTTTTAATCTTTTTTTTCATGACACCTTTCTAAAGCGGCTTTAAATATGCAAAGCCGCAAAGGCTAGTCATCTCCTTTGCGGCTTAAGATTAGCTAAACTTTGGTTTAGTATAGCATAGTCTGCAACAAAGCACAAAGAAAAGAAACTCGCCGAATTGACTCACATTAAATGTT
>JAGLNJ010000097.1 GCA_023139575.1 Candidatus Omnitrophota bacterium
CCGCTCCAGTCGCTGTCATTAAACGGCGGATTAGCAATTACATAATCAGCTTTTAAATCTTTGTGTGTATCATTAAGAAAAGATCCTTCATTATTCCATTTAACTTGTGAGCTATCTATATTGCGGATAGCAAGATTCATTTTTGCAAGACGCCATGTGGTTTGATTGCTTTCCTGTCCATAAATAGATAAATCATTCACTTTACCTTGGTGACTCTCTACAAACTTTTCAGACTGAACAAACATTCCACCCGAACCGCAACAAGGATCAAACACTCGCCCTTTATGGGGTTCAAGCATTTCAACAAGTAACTCTACAACGCTTCTGGGAGTATAAAACTGACCGCCCTTTTTTCCTTCTGCAAGAGCAAATTCTCCAAGAAAATATTCAAATACATGGCCAAGTATGTCAGCACTACGTGCTTTTGCATCACCCAACGCAATGTTTCCAATTAAATCAATTAATCCGCCAAGATTCGTTGGATCAAGATTCCCGCGCGCGTAAACCTTTGGAAGAACATCTTTCAAGGATGGGTTTTCCCGTTCAACGGCATCCATAGCTTCATCAACGACTTTCCCAATCGTTGGCTGCCTGGCATGGTTTTGTAAATAACTCCACCTTGCCGATGATGGAACAAAGAAAATATTTTCTGCTTTGTATTCATCCTTATCTTCCGGATCAGCACCCACTAAATCCCCTTCACCAACTACAAGTTTTGCATGATACTCTTCAAAAGAATCGGAGATATATTTCAAGAACATCAACCCTAAAACAATATGCTTGTACTCAGCAGCATCAATATTCTTTCTAAGTTTATCAGCCGTTTTCCATAGTTGTTTCTCAATCGGCTCATCTTTTGTTTTATTATTTTTTGCTTTTGCCATATTTTCTCCAAAATTTTGCACTAATTATAAAATCCCTTCGTCCGAAAAACTATAATAGCTATCATCACCAATAATGATATGGTCAACCAGTTTAATTTCCATCAACTTCCCGGCATCACTCAATTCTTTTGTAAATCTTTTGTCCTGCGGGCTTGGAGTAATATTAGCGCTTGGGTGATTATGCGCGCATACAATCGACACCGCAAATTTTTGCAATGCAGAATGAATAATCTCTCGAATAATCGGCATGGCATGATTGACTGTGCCAGCAGCTGCATCTTCAATATCAATTATCCGATTATTGCTATCAAGATGTACAACCTTAAATATTTCAGTTTTTAAATCCCGAAGCTGCGGCATGAGCATATCTACAATATCTTTTGCTGATTTTATCTTTCGCTTCCCGATGCTTGCCTCATCCTCACGAAACCGCCTGCCGATTTCAAGCGCCGCTTGAATATGCGCGACTTTCGCGTTTCCCAATCCTTTAAAATCTTTCCAATCACGCGCGTCTGTATGTGCCATATTTCTAAATGTTTTAAATTTCTTCAATACATCCCGCGCAAGATCAATAGCGCTTACACCCGCTGTTCCCGTCCGTAAAAGAATTGCCAGAAGCTCGGAATTGCTTAAGCTCCGCGCGCCCTTCTTTAAAAGCTTCTCCCTCGGACGATCTTCTCGCGGCCAGGATTTTATGCCTTTTAATTCTGGCGCACTCCTTTTTGAAACTATTCCCTTAGCGTCCATCTTATTCGTATTCATCCTTTTTAATGCTGTTCCCGTCTTAATTACAAACAAGCTTAACATGCCTACACGTGATGTCATTCTCACTTACCTTTTACGCCGGGGCATTGAGGGATCATATATCCAACACAACCGTGGACTCCCACCCCTGTGCCGTTTCCTTGACTTCAAATTGGCACATCGTCACCGCCTTTACATCCACAATAATTTCATACTTGGAATAATCAATTGATTCGCCTTTGGCCTCGCCCTTAAGAGAGTAGTGATCGCCCGCCTTTTTTACCGAAACTTCTGTGGCACGCAACATGAGGCTTTCGGCGTCTTTGTAAAAGATAAATTCCTGCAGATAATTGAAAAGAAGCATTTCAAGAGAAACATTTTCTAAAGAAAACGCCCTGATTTCTTTCGCAGCAATAACGTCCAGATCCTCAACCATGACATTAACCGTGGCGTCTGCCGCGGCAATAAACAATTCTTCCAGGCTCTCCGCTGTCGCCCGGAAGGCGATGTCTGCAGTGGCTATATCGTCAAGATAAATATATGGCATGATTAAAAAAACTAGCCCTTGATATTTCCAATAGGTGTGAAACGCGCGACCTTTTTACTGATACCGGCAACTTCCGTGGCTTTTACCACATCATCAATGTTCTTATAAGCCGCTCCCGCCTCTTCGGCCAAACCGGCGTAAGAGGCGCATTGAATATAAATTCCTTTATCTTTTAATTTTTTCTGCAAATCCCTTCCATAAAATTGCTTACGGGCCTTTGTGCGGCTCATGGTCCTTCCGCTGCCGTGGGCAGTAGAACAAAAAGTCTCTTTACTTCCTTCCGTTCCCGCTAAAAGATATGAACCCGTCTCCATGCTGCCGCCGATAATAACCGGCTGCCCGCTTCTTTTATACACCTCCGGCAACCCATCCATGCCGGGGCCCAATGCCCGCGTCGCCCCCTTGCGGTGAACAAGCACTTCCTTTTCTTTGCCGTTTACCTGATGTTTTTCCAACTTGGCAATATTATGCGCGACATCATAAACCTGGTGTATGCCTAAATCCTGCGGCGTCGTTTTAAACACATCCGCGAATACTTCCCGGATACGGTGCAAAATCACCTGCCTGTTAGCAAAGGCCATATTCACCGCGCACTTCATGGCCTTAAAATAATCCTGCCCTTCCGGAGAATGAAACGGCGCGCAGGCTAATTCTCTATCTATGATCTCCAAACCGTATTTGCTTTTCATCACATTGAGAAATATTTGCAGATAATCCGTCGCCACTTGATGACCGAAACCGCGGCTGCCGCAATGAAACATGATCACGATCTGATTGGGCTTGGTGATACCAAAAGTCTGTGCTAACGCTTTGTCATAAACATTTTCCGGCGAGGCGACCTGAATCTCCAAATAATGATTTCCTGAACCCAGCGTGCCAATTTGTTTAAATCCTCGTTCAATCGCTTTTTGCGATACACAGGAAGCATCCGCTCCTGTAATGCAGCCCTCTTCTTCCGTCCGCTCTAAATCTTCGTTCCATCCGTAGCCTTTATTTACAGCCCATTTAGCCCCCTGCTCGATCACATCCCTGAATTCCCCGCGCGAGATGTTTATCATCCCCTTGCCACCGACCCCGCAAGGCACGCATTTGAAAAGCTGATTGATCAAACTTTGCAATTGCGGCGACACCTCATCGACAGTGAGATTGGTCACCGCCAAACGCATCCCGCAATTGATATCAAAACCGATCCCTCCCGGTGATATCACCCCTTCGGTCGCGTCCATCGCCGCCACACCACCGATAGGAAAACCGTAACCCCAATGCCCGTCCGGCATGCAAAAGGCGTGATTGACAATTCCTTTTAACTTGGCAACATTAGTCACTTGATCAGTTACCGATTCTTCCATCTTATTAAGCAAGGACTCCGTCGCATAAATTCGGGCCGGGACATTCATGCCCTTTTTGAAATCGCGGCCGATTTCCCAAACGCCGTTATCTACTTGTTTAATGTAATGTGGAATAGACATAATTCAATTCTCAGGAAAGCTAACGTAAACGCGTGCCATAGTCATCCTTGTCCAACCCTTTCACCCGGAAAACCGTCGGGGTAATGTCATTGACAAGCCGGATGACTTTGGTGTTTTTCGGGGGTTTTCCGGGGTCAATTCCCGCCAGTCGGCATACCTCCCCCCAGGTCTTCAATTTTTCTGTCATGCTGTGTTGCACTTCTACTGTTTGGCCATTGGCTTCACAATAATAATCATAAAAAGCCATCGCAAAATATCTCCTCAATTAAATTCAGTTTCTTTTTATTATTTTAGTTTAAACCTGTCAGGAATGTTAGAAATATATTTTATTAACTCTACATACCGTTCAGTCCTTCCTTGTGGTCATTACAAGTATTATGCCCTCTCGAGAAAATCAGCGGTTTCACGGAGACGCGAAGCGGCATAGCAAAATCCGCTGTATTGTTAGGCGGCTATTTATTATTATCAAGATACATCCCTAAATGTATAAACAAAGAGCCTTCAATTTCTTTTAATTTTTCCATGGGAACTTTTCCTAAAAATTTTACCAATCGCTTTTTATCGATGGTTCTTATCTGATTGCATTTTGCTTTAGAGCGTTTAGGGAGGCCTGATTCTTGAGAGGATAAAATCGTTTCAAAAGGGTAAACCTTTTCTGTACTAGAAGTGACAGGGATAACTGTTACCGTTTGTGCAAGTTGATTATTTATATCATTGGAAATTATTAAAGCGGGACGAGTTTTATTGATTTCAGAGCCAACCGTCGGATCCAAGCATACAAGATGAATTTCGCCTCTTTCGGGAAATTTTCTCATTTCCATCCTTCGATCTCTGATTTTTCCCAGTCAGCCTGCAAGTTTGCATCTTCTTTAGATGTTGCATTATAACCTTCCAACAGAAAATGTTCTATCCGTTTCTGCTTTTCTCGTTCAATCTTTTCCTTCAATGCCTCGGCAATGAAACGGCTTTTATTGTGTTTATTAGCTATTTGTTTTGATAACTCATCTGGCAATGTAATATTTAGACGTGCCATGTGTATCACCTCCTGTATAAAGCATACAATATATTATGAGCATCGTCAATACACAAAAATAAATAGCCAACACCTAAACTTTCAGGGTTTTCCTGACTTTCAGGCCTTTTTGGCATACTATCTTGCTTTTTGTCATTAAAACTCCCGAGAATGGATCGGATAACAGCGTTTTTAAAAACACGAGAGACAAGAAAACTCCTCCCTTCGGTCGTCATAACTTCTTGCGTTCTCAGGAAAGGAGTTTTCAGCAGTTTGAAAAGTTTTATACTTTTCTAAACTGTAAAAAATTGCCGATAAAGAGGGGCACATTTTTTCCTGCGAGAAAAAATGTGCCCCTCTTTATAACCTTTTTTCTATTCCTGCGCGGGTAATTTGCGTGTTTTCTGAAAGACCGTATTGGCCGCGGCAATGATGCTTGCAACATCAGCCAAGTCTGAAGGAACGATCATGGTATTGTTCGTCCTGGCCAGCTTTCCGAATTGCTCCAAATAGTCTTCAGCTATCCTTAAGTTGACCGCGTCCATGCCGCCCTTTTCATTAATAGCCAGGGCAATTTCCCGAATTCCCTTGGCGGTTGCTTCAGCAACGCGTTCAATCTCAAAGGCGGTACCTTCAGCCTCATTGATCTTTCTTTGTTTTTCCGCCTCTGAATAAGCAATGGTTTCCTGCTTTTGCCCGTCAGCTCGATTGATCTTGGCCTGTTTATCCCCTTCGGATTCAGCAATCAATGCCCTCTTTTCCCGTTCGGCCCGCATCTGTTTTTCCATCGCATCCTTGATGCTCTGCGGCGGAATAATATTCTTCACCTCGTATCGCGTAACTTTAATCCCCCAGGCGTCAGAGGCCTTATCCACAGCTTGGACAATGATGACATTGATATTTTCCCGCTCTTCGAAAGTTTTATCGAGTTCCATTTTACCGATGATGCTGCGCATGGTCGTTTGGGCAATTTGAATAGACGCAAACTGATAATTATTAATCCCGTAAGACGCTTTTTTTGCGTCCATGACCTGCAGATACAAAATGCCATCGACCGTGACTGATATATTATCCTTGGTAATACATGTCTGCGGCGCGACATCAATCGCCTGTTCTTTTAAAGTATGACGGTAGGACACTGTATCAAGAAAAGGCGTTAAAATATGAAATCCCGCTTCCAATGTGCCTTTATACTTCCCTAAATGCTCGACCAAAAAAGCACTTTTTTGCGGAACGATAACAATCGACATAAACGCAATGACGATCATCAGGAAGATAAATCCCAAAAAAATTATTGTTAATCCCATTTCATCCTACCTCCTTTTGCCGTGTTAATAACATTTATGTTTTGTTTATCAAGACTCCACTGTTAATGTGATGTTGTCTTTCCTGATGATCTTGACATGAGCATCCGGGGACAACGTCTCTTTTGATTCGGCATCCCATAATGTCCCTTTAAACTCAACCTTTCCGGCCTTATCCGGCGTGATCTCTTCTTTCACAACCGCTCTATGCCCGACAAATTCTTCCAGATTATCCGCGGGGTCCTGGCTGTCGCTCACATGCCCATGGAAAAGAGCCTTCAACCAACGCCGAAAGATGACCAAAGATAAAATCGAGCTGACAATAAAAAGAAACAACTGTGCGTTAAGTGAAAGCTTAAAAACAGCCGTCGCCAAAGCCACAATCCAGGCGCCAACCCCAAAGAAAAAAATGATCATCCCCGGACTTGTCAACTCAAGGAGAAACATCCCTAAACCGACTAAAAACCAGATCAAAACCGGATTGCTAAAAACTTCCATGTTCATTGCCCGCTCCTGGTATAATCCTCATCC
>JAGLNJ010000098.1 GCA_023139575.1 Candidatus Omnitrophota bacterium
TGCCGGATGAAGTGCTCAGTAAATGTTATTTGGAAAAAAAGATTAAGAATTGGTCGGGTTATTTGGCGGAAGGCAGCACGGATGAAATGCTGCAGGAGATCAGAAAAAGAGAGTTGACGGGTAGGCCCTTGGGGGATGAAAGTTTTATAGAAAAAATTGAGCGATTGTTGGGGCGACAGTTAATGCCAAAAAAAACTGGTCCCGGGAAAAATAAATAAGGTTACGGTGTGTGTCCCCGGACTGCGTTATGTTAATATAAAATTGTTTAAATTAGAATTTGGTTTTTGTGCTGCGCTGGAAAATTCGCAGAGACATTGGCGCTGAAGATAAACGCTGGTGGTTTGATTCCCCAAAGACCCAATATTCAGTTCGTGCCATAATCATGTCACTACGATTAAAAGAGGCTTTAGAAAAGCACCGTTTTAATCAGACAGTTGAATTTGCCCAGAAAGAAAAAGGTAAAAAACCACTCAATTCTGATGAATTGATATTTACCAATGGTGCTGGGGTTCCGGTTGATCCTGATAACATGATTAAACGCAACTTCCAGCCGGCATTAGAAGCGGCTGGACTACGCAGGATTCGTTTTCATGACTTGCGCCACACCTTTGCCAGTCTGTTGATTGATCAGGGTGAAAATATCAAATTCATCCAGTCCCAGCTAGGCCACGCCTCAATTCAAACCACAATCGACCGCTACGGTCACCTTATGCCACTTAAGAATTATATGGGAGTGGGCGTAAGACTGGATGAGAAGATATTTGCGTCAAATGATGAGGTTGAAGAAGCGGAGGATGTTGAAAGTAAGCGGGCTACTTGATAATACTACGGGAAAAGACTAAATTTATTAACTATATCTCAACATATGTTCAAGTAATAATTTTATCGAACCACATTGTATGGTTCGATAGGCACGATATTTATAGAATGCTGACATGTGTGAAGTTATAATATTTACATGGTTCGGTAAGTTCGGTAAAATAGTGAAAAATAAAATATCAAATTATTCAAAATCAACCTTGATTCTACTATTAAATAGTTGTATACTTTTAGTGATGAATAGGGGGAGAAATGAAGAAATGTAAGTGTGTTTATTTCAAGACAGATGCTGGAAGAATTCCAGTTGAAGATTTTATTAATTCATTGGATGATAGAACGCAGCAAAAATATTTTGAAGTTGTAGGATTATTAGAAGATTATGGAAAGAGGTTGCCAGCGCCACATTCTAAGCATTTGGAAGACGAAATTTATGAATTACGATTTACCGGCATAGAAGGTAGAGTAAGAGTTTTATATTTCTTTTATCATGCAGGAAAAGCAGTTTTCACAAATGGGTTGGTCAAGAAAAAAGGGCCAGTTCCACGAAATGAAATTAAGACAGCTAAAGAAAGAATGAAAGTTTACCTAAAAAGACAGACTAAAAAGAGAGTCTTGTAGAAAGAGGTGATAAGAATGAAAGAAAGAACAGTAAATGAACATTTGCAGGAAAAATTAAAAGATCCCTATTTCAAAGAGTTATATGAATTGGAACAACAAAAATATAGTATTGTTAGAAAGATTATCGATTACCGTATCAAAAAAGGGATCACACAAACAGATTTAGCTAAAGAAGCAGGGGTTTCTCAACAGCATATTTCTAAGATTGAAAATGGTGAATTTAGTAGTATTGTGACTTTAGAAAAAGTTTTGCTTCATATTGGTATGACAGTTAGAATGAAAGTTGTAGAATTAAATGCGACTGTCAAAAGACAAATCAAAAAGGCTATGGCAGCAGTATAATATTCTATATCGATATTTAGATTATAAATAATGCTCCTGACTTCGACACTTTATTGTTCTAACCTGTTGCAAATAAACAATGTTTAAATTTTTCCAGGCACTACATTTTACTTGATAATATAAGCTGTCAATCTCCTGTTAACATTCATCAGTTTATATATTCTTTTAACCTCCATGGTAATCCTTGAATAAGGTTACGGTGTGTGTCCCCGGACTGTAAAAAATTACTTTTAAAAAAAACCTTCTGGACGGCTTCACGAAAATCTGGTATAAATAAGTTTCGGTTTTACACCTTTTTTACCCTGCTAAAAAACGGCGGGGTTAATTCTCAGACGGTTTTTCAAACCTGTAATTTATGTCGCTTACGCTCCATAAATTATCTGCTCATTAACGGGGAGTAGCGCAGCTGGCTAGCGCACATGCTTTGGGAGCATGGGGTCCCGGGTTCGAATCCCGGCTCCCCGATTTTTTTACAGTTTAGAAGGGAGGAGTTTTCTTATCCCCCTTTAATTCAGGAAACCATCAATAATATTGATTTTATAACCGCAAGAGATGAAGCCAACGGCCTCTTAGCTGTTCCGCATATTGCCAATCTAAACAAATCTTTTACCAAATAGCAATAACACCTTCCCGTTTTCCGGAAGTAATACCCGATAAAGTGTCTTTTTTTGTCAATTTATGGTGAAATTCGCGGCCCTGGCATTGCGATTAATTTATTAGATGGTATACTTGAGAAAGTATAATATTTATATAAGGTGGCGAGATTGTGAAGAAAACACGGCTAATCATTTTATTACAAGCACTTACATTCTTAGGTTGCGCGAGCACCAAAAACCCGCAGACGGTATATAAGATTCCCCCGCCAAAAGTCAGCACATCAGCAATTATGCGGGATTATCTTTCAACGGTAACCCGTCATGATGGCATAGAGTTTGAAGAGGCGGTTCTTATAGCGCAAAGTGAGATGATTTTCCGGGGGAAGGCAAAGAATTATCATCTGGACAAACCGATGGTGGAATTTGTCAATTCACAAACATGGGGGTTAAGGTTTTATCCGGTCAATGAATCCTATCGTGACGCGGTTAAAAATGTGAGCATTTTAATTTCGGTGGAAAAACAGAAGGGTAAGGTCCGCTGGCATTCCCGGGGGATATCATTTCTTTTGACGGAAGAAAATGTTCCGGGTAGTACGCGTATCAATAAGGTCTATGAGGTGACGAACTGAACTGTTTATCCGCCCACGCGAAAGATTTCGGGGTTCCGCCAAAGGCGGCTCTGCCTCCGGCACGTACGCGTGGGATTCCATTTGTCAGGACAGAATTTTTCGTATATTATGTGAGGCAGGAATTAATCATTTTTAATAAGGAGAGATGGTGACAATGGAAAGAATTATGAAGAAAATTATTCAAGGAGGCATGTGCCTTTTCTTTGTGGTGAGTATTTCTTCTGCCCGGGCTGATGAAGCAGCAAACGAAGATTTGTATGAAAAACAACTGCGGCCTTATAGCCATGTGCACACGGAATATAATAGAAAACGCGAAGCGGAAAACAGACGTCAGGAAATATGGAACAGAAAATTAAAAGTGACGAAGGCACATCTGCAGGAAGAATATGTTGAGCTTGAGGCTAAGATAGAAGAGCAGAAGGCCACCAACCGCCTTCTGGAAGTGGAAAATAAGCAGTTAGCTCAAAGAAATAAAGACATGCAGGGGCAGTTTCAGGAAATGGAAGAGCTTTATGAAAAGCATGTTACAGAAAAGGAACGCTTAACAAAAGAAGTTGCCAGGCAGGAGGCGGAAAACCGCATACAGGAAGAAAAGACACAGCAGTTAAAGGAAATGAATGACCAATTGCAGGTGGATTATGATCAAACCAGGGGTGAATATGAACAGCTGGAGTCGCTTTTTGAAAAGCAGCAATCAGAGAATACAGCCCTCCAGGCACAGATCAAACAACAGGAAGAAACCAATCAGGCCCAGTTAGACAGGAATTCTGAATTGGAGAAATTGAACACCCAGTTGCAGGAGGTCTTTGATAAGCGGCAGGCTGAGTACGATGGCCTTGAAGAATTATTCGATAAGCAGGGGCAGGAGAATGCTGAACTCAAAACAAAAATAGAGGAGCAGAAACAAGACATTGCTTTGCAGGAAGAACGCAATCAGGCATTGAATGAGACCAAAGAAGAATTGCAGTCGGAGTATGAACAGCGGCAGGAAAAATATTCCAAGCTGGAAGGTTTAGCCAAAACGCAAGAAGAAGAAAATAAACGGCTGCAGGAAGAGTTAGACCGCGATCAAAAAGAATTTGTCCAAAGGCTGCTTGAATTTTATAAAAAAGAAGAAGCGCAGCTTAATCAAAGAATTGAGGAGTACAGGACCAGACAATCGGATATACGCGGGCAGATTGAAGAGTTTAGCATTGAAGACAAGAATGATTTAGAATAGAGGACTTAAGATCTTGAGCCCTGGCCTTTATTTTTTTTAAGGGCCAGGGTTATTTTTTGCCTGAGATCATCGCTGTTGATCGGTTTTGGGATGAAATCATCAGCACCCATGACCATAAAGGTGTCACGCATGCTTTTTCTGGAAGAGATGATGATGACGGGGATATGATTGATGTCTTCGTTTTGTTTTAATTCCTTGAGGAATTCAAAGCCTCCCAAGTCCGGTGTGAAGACTTCCGTAATGATGATGTCTAATCCGGAATCCGAAACTTTATCCCATCCTTCCTGACCGGTAAGCGCGGTTTCGACACTAAAGCCGAATTTGCCCAGCAGATGGGCAAGCAGAGTCAGAGTGGTGGGGTCGTCATCAATAACAAGCGCCCTCTTGCCCGCGCCGGGAAGGGAAGAGTCGGCTTGCGTGTTTCCGTCCAAATTCTTATCTTGAGGGACATCAACCATATTAGTTTTTTACAGTGTGAGGGGGAAAATGTCAACTAAAACATCCTTTTTCTCAATCCAGGCTAAATAATGGTGCCATGATATATGCCTTTTGTGCTTGCGCAGATGATTGCGGCAATATAAAATACAAGTCGATGACAACAGCCGCCCCTTCAAAAAAACAGAATAAAACGATTCTTTATTTCTATATCTTCGCGCTTATATTAATAAGCCTTCTGGCTTACGCCAATAGTTATCAGGGAGTGTTTCTTCTGGATGACCAGATCCGCATTGTTGAGAATGAAGCGATTCATGATTTCTCCTGGCCCTGGAAATTTCTTGATAATGTCCGCCGCCCCATGCTGCATTTTACTTTGGCGCTGAATTATAAAATGGGGGGTGAAAATCCTTTTGGGTATCATTTTTTCAATCTTGCCGTACACTTAATCGCCGGGTTAGCGTTGTTCGGTATTATCCGGCAGACATGCCTTTTGCCCGGACACCGCGCTTATTTCGGCCGGGAGATCAATCCATTTGCTTTTATGGTAAGCGTTCTCTGGCTCGTGCATCCTTTACAAACACAAAGCGTTACTTATGTTATCCAGCGGGCTGAATCCATGATGGGGATGTTTTTCTTTCTGGGCCTTTATGCGGCGATACGTTATTTTAGAAATTCCCGCGTCTTATGGGCTGTTGCCGCGGGGATAGCGAGCCTTCTCAGTGGTTTGACGAAAGAGGTGGCGGTGGTGTTGCCGATTATCATTTTGTTTTATGACCGCGCATTTATTTCTTCGTCATGGAAAAAATGTTTAAAGAAAAACAACGTCATTTATTTTGGCCTGAGTATAACCTGGCTCGCGATGGGTTATCTTTTGATGACAGCGCATCCTGTTGAGGTGGCTCCTTCGGCGGGGATAGGTTATAAAGGCATTACGTCCTGGCAGTATGCCTTGAACCAGCCGCGCGTTATTCTGCATTATCTGCGGTTAGCTGCCTGGCCGCATCCCCTGGTCTTTGATTATGGGTGGCTCCCGGCGGAGAATGTTGGTGAAATGATAGCGCCTTTATTGGCTGTCTTATGTTTAATCGGCATTTTCATAAGCTTTTATAAGCATTATCCGGTAACAGGATTCCTTGGGATAAGTTTTTTTATTGTTTTGATGCCCTCCTCGAGTTTTATTCCGCTTAAAGACCTGGCCTTTGAACAAAGGATGTATTTGTCCCTGGCCCCGTTCCTGGCTTTGGTGAGTTCGGGAATCTTTACCGTTCTCAAGAAAGTGACAAAGGAGGGCGCATCCCGCAAAGCGCTTTTGCTTATTTGTGTTTTCGGCTTAAGCGGCGTGCTGGGGTTCCTCACCTTTCAGCGCAATAAAGATTATCATAGCGGGCTTGTGATGTGGCAGGATACAGCAGAAAAACGGCCGCTTAATCCGCGGGCTTTGAATAATTATGGCCTGTATTTGTTTAATAAGGGTGAAACAAAGCGGGCGATGGCCCTGTTCCGAAAATCGTTACAATTCAACCCCGACGCCAAAGCACACACTGATTTCGGGAGTTACCTGCTGAAGGAAGGTAAAACGGAAGAAGGCCTGGCCTATTTACAGAAAGCCATTACCCTGGATGACGGTTACGCGGATGCCTACATGAATGTGGGGGCGGCCTTAGCCGGCCGGAAAAGACTTGCGCAAGCGATTCCCTATTATTTAAAAGTGATTGCCTTGGAACCTGATTACGCGGCCGCCTATAATAATCTGGGCGCGGTTCTGGCTGATTTGGGGCGTTATCAGGAGGCCATTACTTATTATCAGAAGGCCATTAAATTGGGTTTTGAAAGAGGCGGGGTCTATCATAATTTAGGTGTGGCCTCCGCTATGACGGGCAAGCCCTATGAAGCGATTGAGGCGATAGAACAGGCTCTTCGGCTACGCCCGGATTTGGAGCAGGCCCGCCGGCACCTGGTCGAGATCCAGGCGAAATTAGCAGACGAAACTTCTCAATAGAAAGGTTTTTCCCTATCGATGAAAAAAATATCCATGCGTCAACCCGCGTTAATTTTATTATGTTTGCTCCTCCTTGAATCGTTTTGTCTGGGCGATACGTTACGCGTTCACTTTATTGATGTCGGCTTTGGTGACGCTATTCTTGTTGAGCTGCCTGGCGACAAAGCGGTGATGGTCGATGCCGGTGAGAGGTTTTATGGCAAAAAGCTCAAAGAATATCTTCAAAAACATGAAATTCAGGAGATTGACAAGGCCATCTTAACGCATCCGCATAAAAATCATTTCGGCGGCTTCCTTGAGATCCTGAAATCTTGTCCCGTTAAGAATTTTTATTACAATGGTGATGAACGGGCCGTTGATGAGGGGTATGACGAGTTGTTGGAGCAAATAGATAAGAAGGTGGAAGGTGCGCCGCGCCTCCTTCAGCGCGGGGATGTGATATGGCAAGATGAGAATTTGACGTGGGAGGTTTTATCCCCGGAAGATTTTGTCGGCTCCACGAACGACAACTCTTTGGTGTCCGTTTTGAACTATGGGCAAACGAGCATTGCTTTTACGGCGGATGTTGAGCCTGTTCGTTTTAATTCCTTGATGAAAGAATATCCGCAAATCCAAAGGGCAGATATTCTGCAGATCCCTCATCATGGTTTAGATATTGCGCGGATTGATCATCAATTCTTGCGCAATAAAATCTGGATCGTCTCGGTAAAAGAAAATGACGTCTCACGGCCGGCGTTGCAGTACCTATCGGGTCTCGACTTGAACAAGATAATTACAGCCAGAGAGGGGGATATTGTCCTTGAAAGTGACGGCAAGAATTTTCGTGTGGTTGAAAAATAAAAGAAGTTCAAGAGAATTCATGGCCTGGGCCTGTGTTGCTCTGTGGGTGTTTTTGATTTACGCGACGCTTTATATTGTGCGGCCTATTTGTGAGTTTTTAAAAGACAGCACGCCATTTACCATTCTTATAAACACATTATTAATATTGATAATCACCGGGCTCGCATTTTACTTTTATAAAAATATCGGCTTTCAGAACAAAAAGGCGGCCGGGCAATTTTTTTTCACCGTGGTTGTTTATATGATCGCCTTACAGAAGATGGAAATCCCGGAAGAAAAAGTGCATTTGATTGAATATGGCTTACTGGCCTTCTTGCTGCATCGGGCTGTTTTCTTGCGTTTTGAGGGCTGGCACATATATATTATTTCCTTCATTATCGCGGCTTTGATTGGGTGGGGGGATGAGGGTATACAGTATCTCCTTCCCAACCGTTATTATCAATTCCGGGATGTTTTGTTGAACTGGTTCGGGGCCGGGATGGGGTTTTTGGTTGTGGGGAGCCTGAAAAAAAATCACCGCCACCTTATTTTTTAAGAAAGATTTAAAGCATTTATATGATTGCTCTTATAACTATTTATCGCTGAAAACACTTTAAAGAGGCCGGTTTCCTTTCCTTATCAGTATACGTATTATATACTTATAGTTAAAGGAATAGGATGAACTATGACTCAATTATTCAATAAACAGTTTATAATTCGCTTAGGTGTATTAGTTGGCGTGGTATTTATGTGCTTTCGATTTGCTCTTTATAGTGGCACGATATCTTGGGTTTCTGACCTTGACCTCGCTATTGAAAATAAATGGCTAATCTACAACATTGTCTATCTTGGTGTGATGGCTGTAGGTTTTCTTATCTCGCTGATAGGCGTTTCAAAGGGTAAGCGATGGGCTGTTAGATTGCTACAAGTGGTATCCATAATAGTTTATGCGGATTGTTGGAAATTATTCACATTGATGAGCTTTTGGAGTGGCATTGGTATTGCGGCAACTTTTGGTTGGATGCTTTCCATCTCGCTGGTTATGATATGTGCTACGAAAGTTATAAAAAAAGAGTTTCAGTTCAAACCGGGCTTATCCGACAGGTCTCCTAAATGGAAAACCTTTAACAAAGTATCAGGCAGAGTGCTGTGGGTATTGTTAAGCTTGTTATTCGCCTCGTATCTTACGCATTATTATTACGTCTATCCTAAACAAAAAATTACTTATCCCGCCCAAGCCAATTTTGCCGATGGGCAGTCCTTTGATTTATTAGACCATTCCTTTCAAGCACAACAAGATTTGAAAATAGTCAATATATCCAGTTTGTTTAAGAAACCATTTGATTTTCGTATGCTGTTCTTAGCTAAAGAAGATGAAAGCCTAAGAATTGGGGTGAATGTGACACCCGGCGACTATATCGCTAATATGTTTCAATATCGCAACTCTTATGAGTTTCATCGCAGATTGATGCGGATGATTCGATTTATCTGCAAATTACCTTTTCTTAATGAAAATGAAATGCAGGTTGTGGAAATTGATGTGGGTGACAGATTGGATGGATTCCTACTTCGCTTTGAGCGAGATTCTGGACGAGATTTATATTACTTTTTAGTTTTTGATAAGAAAAATAGAGATAGTTCAGGGTCGTTAGGAATAATGTTTGATAAAAAGGAGAGTGCAAACGAAGACATTGTGAAACAAATCATAGGTTCGCTGAAGCTTGCCAATAAACCGGCGAAAACAAATGAAGCATATTTTGACGAAGCAATGAAAATGGTTCGTAGTAATCAGCTTATTGAAGCACAAGCAAGCTTGGTAAATGCCCTTGACCAAGATTGGAGCAACCCCGAATATCATTATCAATTAGCACTCGCTTTTAAGGGGACGGAAAACAAGGTTGGAATGAAGGCTTCTCTGGAAGAAGTGGTCAAACAAAGCCCCGATTATAAAGATGCAAAACAGTTGTTAGGCGAAGTTAAAACACAGCTCGAAGAAGAATCAAACGAAAAGACAACTGAACAATAGAGTGATAGCCAAACTAAGAATTGTTTACCCTTGAAATTCTGTTATTTTCTGTTATAATATTGTTATTAAGATATAAGACTGTTCTTTAGATATTTGATTCAATATAAATCGTGTTTTTTAGGCTTCTTTTGGCTGCTCCGCAAGGACTGCCTTCTTCAAGAACCTAAAAACCCTTGAGATGTTCTTATAAAGACCTCAGGTAGATTAGCTTAAAAACTAAATCTGTCTGGGGTTTTTTTATTGGTCCAACCCCCCCCAAGGTTTGGTTTTACCCGCCTTTTCTCCTCTGGGTTTTGGCGGGCTACAAATCAAACTCGGACTGATACGGCTCAGGGGTTAAAGTTTTCCCAAAACAAACTGGAACAACATTTTCGAACGACCGAAACCAACGTGTTTGGGTGAGGCAGAGCGTAAGCTATCCAAAAATCCTGAACGGAGCGAGGGAATGAATATAGTTGGGAAAGGTGTTCGGCTCTACTTACGGCAGAATAAAAACAGATTTTAGTAGCAAACACAAAGCTTTCTAAATGAGCCGGCATTAACTCAATGTTTACCTAGTGTCAGTTATTAAAGGATTGCAGAACCTTCTGCCGTTAAGAGTGAACTATGTCTATAAACAGAAAAGAAACGCAAATGGCTTACGAAATGTTTTACAGGCGGATAGGCGGACGAATTAACAAAAAAGGCAACCTTGAGCCGTTTAAGAAAGCGTCTAATCGAAAAAGTCGAACGCTAAAGAAAAAGAATTAACGGGCTTTAAGGAGATTTTCGGGGGTAACACCCAATGCTTTGGAAATCTTTTCGATGGTTTTGAGGGAAATGTTTGGTGGCGACTTGCCTTCAATCAATTGAATGTATTTATAGCCGACGTTTGACGCTTCGGATAGAGCTTCCTGTGTAAGCTTCTTCTTGGTTCTTAAATGCTTAATGTTTTTACCAACCAGCTTGTTTAATGGGGCTGACATGCACCCATTATACTACGGTGGTTGTTGATTGACACCCCAGTATATAGGGTGTATACTTTAGGAGATTGAGTTGACTGAAATTCTTTTAACTGTTGAGCAGGTTGCAGACTATATTCAAATAAGTAAGTGGACTATATATCGTTGGATAAAGGAAAAAAATATGCCTGTTTATAAGATGGGCGGGGTAAGTCGTTTTAAGAAAAGTGAGATTGATGAATGGATAATGAATCACAAAGCAAAATAACAATTAAGGCGAGAAGAAGGCGAATAATCAAGACACCCAAACCCTTTAAGAAACTAAACTATAAATGTTATTACATTAAGATTACAGGTATTGATGGCAAACGCAAAGATATCAATTTATGCACGGCTGATAAAAAAGAAGCAAGGCTTCGGGCTAAGCGAGAAATTGAATTGCTAAACAGCCAGCTTGACGGAAGCTTTGCTAAGGTAGTTGCGATTCGGGAGATGGTTAACCTATATGTTCAGTCTAAAACCAACTGGGCGGAAACAACTTCTCGTCGAAATATACAGCATTTAACATTCTTTCTAACCTTTATGAACACACATTATTCACAAATAAGATATTTTAATCATATCAACCAATCCCATATTGAGGAATTTCAAACACAAAGGCTTAATGGAAAGTTAAGAAGCGGCAAAAGTATTTCTCCTAAGACGGTTCGAGAATCCGTTGGGGTTATCAACAATATGTTTGAATGGGCAATTAAGCGAGGCTACGCACTCTCCAATCCCGTTAAGAGAATTGAAAAGGTAAAAGTTATAAATAAAGACCAGCATAGGTTTACAGACCAAGAACTTTTGATGATATTGGAATACTGCAAAAATAGAAAAACCCTCACGCATATGTATGCACCCTATCTTATCTTAATAACAACAGGATTAAGAAGTGGCGAATTATCCAATCTTATATGGGATGATATAGGCTTTGAGCGACGAGTTATTAAAATCCGAAACAAGACTCTCCCTGATGGGCGAGAATGGAATACTAAAACTCGGCAGAGACGAGAACTTAAAATGGAGGCTCTTTAACAAAATCTATGGGTAAAGATTTCTTACTTTGTTCGGATAAGAACAAGTAAATTAATATTTTTTGCAAAAAGGCCAGATAATTACACTGGATAACTTCTCTGATTTATTTAGGGTCTGCTGAAAAAGTCAGAATTAGCACAAACGTCGACGATAAAATGTGTAAAATATCACTAAAATTAACGCGTAAGCGCGAGCTTTTTGGCCAAAATGTTGCAAAAACCGTGCACTTTTGAAACTAAAGATAATGCTTATTATTGTTTCATCTGGATTCCCGCCTTCGCGGGAATGACATTCTTCGTCGATAAATTATTTTTGGCATTCCCGCGAAGGCGGGAATGCATAGTTTGAAATCTTTTTTCAGCAGACCCTATTTATTTATGTTTGACGCCCTGATGGGACTCGTGATAGTCAAAAATTTTAAAAAAAGTTACAAGTGACTCAAAATAAGATATTTTTGTAAATCATAAACAATATTAGTTTTATGATATATTTTTTTATGGATTTGAAAGGGCTTTCTGGAAATCCGGGATACGGTTGACTTTAGTCGGAAAATATTTTATATTTATAAGACTAAAGTTTCTTGCGATTGTTTACGTGCTGATGAGCGGTTTGGCGGAAATTGAATATTTGCCTTTTCCCACGATTTTATTTTTAGTACAATAATCCCAAAGCAGTTTTGATAATTAAGATTAATTTTTAAGAAAGGAGATTTCTCTATCATGAGGAATACTCACGGTGTTTTGTTATCTGCAATTTTAGGGTCATTGCTTTTTTTTCAGTTGCCGGTTCACGGACAGCCGGCGCCGCAGCAGACAATAGGGGGTGTTACCAAGACAGAGTATGACACTGAGATTAGAAAAAAACTTGAACAGCGGATTGAAACTGAGAAAGTAACCGGGCAAGAGGAACAAGAAGGCGGGATCATTCCTGAAGACTCCGGGCCGAGAATTTTAGTTGAATCTATTATTGTGGAAGGCGTTACGATTCTTTCCGGCAAAGAAGTTCAGGACATCATTGCGCCTTATCAAGGCAAAGAGCTTTCGCTTAAGAGTATGCAAAAGGTTTCTGACCTTATTACCGATGCGTATCGACAAAGAGGTTATGTGACCTCAAGAGCGTATCTGCCTCCGCAAACGATACAAAAAGGTATTTTGTATATCCGTGTCGTTGAGGGTAAATTGGGAAGCCTGGATATTAGAGGTAACCGTTATTTTAAAGAATCACTTATCAGAAAACGCGTATCCATCCAGCCGGATGGATATTTTGATTATAACGCCCTGCAAAAATCGCTGGTGTATATCAATGAACACCCTGACCGCGTGGCGCGAGCCATTCTCGTTCCCGGTAAAGTTCCGGGCAGCACAGATATAGTTATAGAGGTAGAGGACCGGATGCCCTTTCATGCCGGTTTTGAATACGATAATTACGGATCAAGATTTATCAATAAGAGTCAGTACTCAGTATTCTTGGAGCATAACAATCTTTTAGGTCATGATGATCGGCTTTACCTTAAGGCGCAGTTCGCCGAGGCCAACGCTTTGAATATTCAGCAGGCAAGATATGTCTATCCTGTTTCACCGTCATGGGATGTCGGGGTTTATGCCGTTTTGAGCAAACTCAAACTCGGGGAAGAATTTGCTGATCTGGATGCTAATGGAAAGGCGCAGTACTATGGCATCTTTACAAGTAAGGCCCTTATTCAGGAAACAGATTTAGAATTACGCTGGAACCTCGGGTTCGATTACAAAAGTGTTATCAATGATCTATTAGGCGTAGAATCATCCCGGGATGAATTACGCATTCTTAAGACCGGCTTTGATCTGGATGTCAGTGACAGTTGGGGGAGAACAATTGTTACCGCGCAGATCGATAACGGCCTGTCTGATATTCTGGGGGCCATGGATGACAAAGATAATCATGCGTCACGCGCGGGCGCCGGAGCAAAATTTAATAAAGGGGTTTTTAATCTCTTCCGCCTGCAGCCCCTGCCGTTTGAATCGACTCTTTTATGGAAGAATTCCGCCCAGTTTTCGAATCACACTTTAGCGGCTTCAGAGCAATTTCAAATCGGCGGCGCTTCAAGTGTGCGCGGATACACGCCGGCGGAACACTCCGGAGATACGGGTTATTACACGGCGGTTGAATTATCATTCCCGCTTTATCCTTTAAGCAAAAATGTTAATGTGCCTTTTACCAAAGAAAATCTCTATGACGCTTTTCGTCTGGTTCTTTTTTATGATTTTGCCACGGCTCATTTAAACAAAACAGCTGCCGGCGAACAGGAAGATGAAACCTTGCGCGGGTACGGTTTCGGCGCAAGGCTTAATATAAACGACCGCTTGAATTGTCGTGTTGAAGTCGGATACCCGGATGGAAAATTACCGTCAGACGGTGATCATGCCCATCCCTGGGTCGAATTTATGTGGAAATTTTAATCTCAATTCCGGAAAGACCGCGTTTGTTGAAAAATGGAGGATATGTCATGAAACGAAAAATGAAAAAAGTTATCTCTCTTGTAGTTGCTATTTGTTTTTCCTGCTTGCCGCAGGCCGCATATGCCTTGCCGCAGGGTGAGGTCGTTGTTGACGGGGCGGCGGGCTTTGACCGTTCGGTCGCCAATGAGCTCACCGTTAAGCAAACGACCGATAAGCTTATTGCTGATTATGATGCCTTTTCTATCGCCGTGAGTGAAAAGGTTATTTTTGACCAGCCCTCAACATCCAGTGTGGCGCTGAACCGGGTTGTTGGTATTGATCCATCATTGATATTAGGGAAGTTGAAGGCGAATGGCCGGCTTTTCCTTATTAATCCTAACGGCATCGTCTTTGGAGAAGGTTCAAAAGTCGACGTCGCCGGATTAGTCGCTTCAACATTGGATATCGACAATGATGATTTTCTGGCCGGGCGCTATAATTTCTTTGGTCAGGGGGGTACGGTGCTGAATTACGGCGAGCTTCTTTCCCCTGGCGGTTTTGTGGCCTTATTGGGTTCATCGGTCAGAAACGCCGGGATCATTAAATCAAATTTAGGAAGTGTTGCCTTAGCCGCGGGTGAGGCCGTAACATTAGACTTAGATCCACAGGGGCTGATTAGTGTTGTCGTCAATGAAAAAACAACAAAGGACATTGATAATAATGGTGCCGCTGTTATAAATACCGGTTTCATCGAAGCAAATGGTGGCGAGGTTATTTTGACAGCAAAATCATTGAGCAGTGTCTTTGATCAAGCTATTAATAATACCGGCATTATCGAGGCCGTTAATTTAGAAGAAGCTACAGGCCATATCGCATTATTGGCGGATGAAGATATTCATGTCGGGAATACCGTTACGGGTGGGTATGTGGAATTTGATTCATCCGACGGGAATGTGACGCATTTGACAAACAGCCAGGTTACCACGGATAATGAGAATTTCCGCGGTTCTGCGGGTAAAGATTATATCTTAAAGAATGCCGCGACGATTACGACGGGGGAAGGAGTTATTGATATTTACGCGGAAGATAATATCCTTTTAGGTTCCGCTGATGATGAGACGGTTATTAACTATGAATGGGATTACATTTTAGGTACAAGAGGTTATCATTTTACGGAATTCGGTTATTATTACGATGACGGCAATGGGATTGTTTATGTTCCTCTCGCTAAAGGGTCGAATATCGGCAAGCATGCTCACAGCCCGAGTTCAGGTTCGGGATTGATTTATGATGACCGTGACAGCCTTGACTTGTATACCGTTTCCAGGGATTATGACTGGAAGAAATTGACCTGGCATGATGATCCCGCCCTTAACAGCGACGGGGAAGATCACCTGGTTGTTGACGGCATCCGTTATCAATGGGAGGATTTAGAGAATTTAGGGGACAGGGATTTCGATGATGAAGTGTTTGATTTCGCTTATGACATTCAGACCTTTACAACGGGAGCGGAACTTAATTCGCGATCAAATGTTTTCCTAACAGCCAACAAAGGTTCTATCCATCAGAACGGCGGCAATATCACTGCGGATAACTTGATGCTATCTGCTAATACAGGGATCAGCGGCACCAGCGCGAACAAGGGGTTGGACGCGACAGTCAATGCCCTGTCGGCTTTAAATAAAACGGCAAATAGTTTGGCGCTCAATATTCAAAAAGCCGTTAAAGTGGCTGATTTGCGGAGATTGTCCGGGATCAATAATGGGGTGGCAGGCAGCAACGGTGTAGAGAATAAAGCCGCTTGTGCAAAAGTTGACATCAAGGTCGCCGGCGATTTGGATATTATGGCTCCGGTTGTCAGCCACGGCGATATCATTTTAGAAGCGGATGGAAGCATAACACAAAGCGGCGATGGTGATATAACAATCGTCCGCGACAGCGGGCTTTCTTTGAATCCGCCAAGCGATTTAGGTAGCCCTTCCCATCAAATTAACGTGCCTTCGGAGAATGATACCATTGAAGTGGTATGGGGGTTGCCGGAATGTGAAGACGGCGGCTGCGGTGATTTAACATCCACGGCAGGAGGCGCTTTTACCCAGGACGAAGGGACAAAGATCGCCACCAACGGCGGCGATGCTACCGTTGAGGCGCAGGATGACATCAGGCTGGCCTTAATTGACGCGGGTGACGGACATGCCAAGGTGACGTCGCATAAAGGTTCCATTTTAGACAATGATCTCGGTGTCGTGCCGGGTGATTATGATGTGATCGCGCGCAATATCAAACTAGCCGCCGCGGGTCAGATCGGTGGATCCGGAGATCAAGAGGAAATCGATTTGGGCCAACCCGGTTACGGTTTTTCCCGCATTTTTGACATGATCGATGATACAGACCCGGATATATCGATCGACGATTATACAGTTTTTTTAGATAGTAATGGTGATTGGCGTTTTACGACGGCCTATAAGACAACACAAGAGAGCGATAACTGGTGGTTTCATGTGGCAACGGTAGGCGAATCAAGAGAAGAAATGGGAATGTCCGAAACCGCGCATTTAGGGCCATTTGTTATTGTTTCTGAACCGCCACCAACACCGGGAATTGATGTTTTGGATAATATCTTTGATAATTTCCGTGTTTACTATGAGATCTTGAGCCCCAGCCGGTTCGTCAGTTTTGAGCCGTCAACGAAAATCGGGCTTTACGCTTATCATCCGATTGTCAGTACAGATGAATCCGCCTTTGATGACATCAGGCTCGATGTGGATGCTTACGAGTTTATTGAGCGGAATATCAATCTAAAAGGACCGCTTTCGCCTTATTTCGACGTTGATGAAGAAGACAAAAAGTAATTCTTAAAGTATAAGTATTGTAGGTTCCAAAAACAGGAAGACCAAAAGTCTTCCTGTTTTTTAATTGTTTTGTATTTTTATATAAGTATAATAAATTATATCAATATTTATCGAATAAGAATCCTGTCTGGAGAGTAATGTGCCGGCAGTAAGATAAAAGGGGGAGAAAATGTATAAGAATCTGATTGTTTTGATATGTCTTATATCTTTGAGTTTGACCGGATGCGCTAAAAAAGAAGTGCCGGCTATTGATATCGGAGGGATTGCAATCAGCGCCCAGGAGTTTAAAGACGCTTTTCAAGCCTCCCGCTATATTCACCGGGAAGATCGGGCGAAAGAAGCCTTTCTGGAATCATACATTTCTAAACGGCTTATTCTCAAAGAGGCCGAATTGATGGGGATTGATAAGGATCCGCAATTTCTGCATGACATCCAGATATATTGGGAGCAGGGCCTTTTGAAGTTAGTCCTGGCACAAAAATCGAATGAAATTATCAAAACGGTTAAGATCGATGAGAAAGAGATTAAAGAATACTTTCAAGCCTATCAACAATCAGATTTTCCCGGAAAAGAATTGTCAGCGGTTTCCGGACAGATAGAGGGCATTCTTCTTAGAGAAAAGCAACAAAAAACAATGCTTGCCTGGATTGAGTCTTTGCGCGAGAAGACGGATGTTAAGATAGATTACCCGCAGTTAGGGATTAATGAATAGAAAAGAATTTTAATAATATTTTGCAGTCAGAGGAAATAAAAAGACAGGAGGCTCGAAATGGTTCGGGAATATAAAAGAACACAGTTATACATTGGGGATACCTTTCAAAAAAAATTCGTCATAAAATTCTGTTTAATTGTTATAGCATCCGCGATGCTTATCGGAGCGCTGATTTTTTATTTTACCCAGAATTCCACGACGGTAGCCATCGAGAATACGAAGGTTGTGGTCAAGCCGACTTCTGATTTTATCCTGCCGGTTCTTTCCGGGACTGTTTTGATTGTGTCATTTTTTTCAGCGATCGTTATTCTGGCTGTGGCCCTGTATGTGTCGCACCGGATTGCCGGGCCGCTATATCGGATTGAAAAAGAGATTGCTTTAATCAAAGGGGGCGACCTTACACGGCATTTTTCCATACGCCAGAAGGATCAGCTGCAGACTTTAGCGCGGCATCTTGATGAGATGACACAAGCCCTGGAAGAAAGGCATGTGGAAATAAAAAATAAGCTGAATTTCATCTCCAATTTTCTGGATGAAAAGAATTTTCATGTCAAAGGTGAGGACAGCCGGAAATTAAGGAAAATGCTGGAAGAAATTAACGAGGACCTAAAATTTTTCAAAGTTCAATGAAAAAAATCTTTCTCTTAATCTTTTTTCTGGTTAATGCGGCCGCGACCTCGGAACTTTCTTTCGCGGAGAGAGAAGATCTGCGGTTTATCGTCAAGAGCCAATATTTTTCTATCTATGCCCAAAAAGGTGTTGATATCGACCAGGTATTAAAGGTTTTGAATTATGATTATTTTCTGCAGTTAGAAAGCCTCCTTCAAGTCCTCCCTCCGAACGTCAGAAACATTCTCGTTAAGACCATCGACGCGATCTATTTAGAGACATCAGACATTTTGGGTGTTAACATTTTTACCTTTGAGGGAACAATCAGGATATACAAAGACAAGGCCGCGATGCATAATCATTTATTGGAGAAATTCGGCGCTCCCGCAAAGGCACCAGCGTATTTTTCTTACGACGACAATACTATTTATCTGGCCATGGAAGATCTTACTTTAGGTATATTCTCTCATGAAATGGCGCATGCGATCATCACCCATTACTTTGGTATTCCTCCTCCGGTAAAGATGCAGGAAGTGCTGTCGGGTTATGTTGAATATAATTTGCGTAAATCCACCGGGACGCTACCATAACAAAGAGAGAGGCTGTGAAAAAAACACCTAAAAAAATATTGGTCATTGATGATGATACGATTCTCGTGAGGATCCTGGATAAAAGCCTGCGTGCCGACGGGTATGAAGTTATTGGAGCCCTCAAAGGGGGAACAGGCATTGAGAGAGCGCAAAATGAACATCCCGATCTGATCGTCCTGGATCTTATGCTTCCTGATATCGGGGGGACGGAAGTCACACGGTGTCTGAAAGGTGACCCGCAAACAAAAGACATTCCCATTCTTTTTATTACTGTCACCATGGGTGTTGAAAACGATAAAGGGGATGAGCGTATTGAGATCGACGGCAAGAAATATCGGATTTTTGCCAAGCCCCTGCACAACCGCAAGCTGCTTAGTACCATTCGCAAGTTGATTAATATGCGGGCGCATAAAAATATATAATCATTATCAGAAATTGCATGCGTGCGCTAGTAGCCTTCCTGAAATTTTATGAAAACAAAAAAAGAAAATGTTTCCAGGAAACAAAGAGTCAGTATTTGGATTTCTTTACTTATCGCTCTCATCGTAGGGGCTGCCTATGCCAACAGCCTGCAGGCTCCCTTTGTCTTTGATGATAATAATCATATCAGGGACAATCCCCGAATACAAAAGTTATGGCCGATAATGAATGTGATATCGCGGACTAACCGCCCCGTTGTGGATTTGACGTTGGCCGTTAATTACCGGTTAGGAAAACGAGCTGTTGCCGGGTATCATATATTTAATCTGGCAATACATATTTTCAATGCCCTTCTTGTTATGTTGATTGTGAAGGGGACATTGAGTGTCCTTAGTTCAAAGGGTTTTAATGAAAAACGCGCGGATATGCTTTCTTTTTTTATCGCTTTACTGTGGGCGCTGCATCCCATTCAAACCCAAAGTGTGACCTATATTATTCAACGCTCCGAATTGTTAATGGGTTTATTCTATCTGCTCACGCTTTACAGTGTCCTTCGCCTTCACGGCAAGCCCAAGGTGAAAGGATGGGGTATTGCGGCTATTCTGTTTTGTGCCCTGGGTATGGGATGCAAGGAGGTCATGGTGACGGCTCCGATTGTTATCCTGTTATATGACCGTATTTTTTTGAGCGTCTCTTTTAAAGAGATGTTGAAAAAAAGGGGATGGATTTATTTGGGCTTGTTCGCGACCTGGATTTTGCTGTATAAATTCGCCACCATTGATCGCTCTAATGCGGCGATTGGCGGGTTTTCTTTTAACCTTGTGTCGCCTTGGGAATACGCCGTATCCCAACCAAAGGTGATTTGTCATTATATTAAATTGATGTTTTGGCCTAAAGGTTTGTGTCTGGATTACCAGTGGCCCTTGGTGAAAACAGCCTTGGATATTGTTCCCTATAGCCTGATTATCCTGTTGTTAATATTAACGGCAGGGTGGGCCTTGCGTTACCGGATGGCATGGGGTTTTCTGGGGGTATGGTTCTTTTTTATTTTGGGGCCCACGTCGAGCTTTATGCCTGTCGGGGATTTGGCCTTTGACCACAGGATGTATCTTTCCTCTTTGAGTATCATTATCCTGTTTGTTTTGGGAAGTGACTGGTTGTTGCGAAGATTCAAGGAACTTCCACAAGCGGTTATTGGGCCGGGGGGGGGTATGCTCGTTGTCGCGGTATTGTTGATATTAACAGTGCAAAGAAATGCTGTTTATCTTGATGGTGAAGTTTTATGGAGAGATGTCCTGGATAAACGCCCTGAAAATATGCGCGTTTATATGAATTTAGGTGTTGCCCTGATGCGTAAGGATAAACAAATTGAGGCTGAAAAGTATTTACTGAAGGCCTTGGACTTTAACCCCGGCAATGAAAAAGCCCATCATAACCTGGCGTTTATTATGGAGCAAAGAGGGGACTCGTTCCAAGCGCAGAAACATCTTAAAGAAGCGATACGGATAAGGCCGGATTTTTTTCATGCCCATTTGTTATTAGGACGGATTTTTCTGGATAAAAATGAATTCTCGCAGGCAGAACAATATCTTAAAAAGGCGGTTGCGATAGAATCAAAGAATGCGCTGGCTCATCTTGCCCTGGGATTTCTTTTTTACAAAACAGAGCGGCTGGATGAAGCGATGGGTCAATATGATTTAGCCCTCCAGATAGATCCCGGTAATACAGAGGCTTACTATCAGGCTGCTTTAGTATTAGCTCAAAAGGGAGATTTGGACAAAGCGGCTCAGTATTTAACCGAAGTGACAAATAAGAATCCAGCCAATGCGCTGGCTCATTTTAATTTGGGAAATATTTTAGCTCAGAAAGGGGACTATCAGTCTGCCTTATCATACTTCCAGGAGTGTCTTCAGCTCAAACCGGAATTCACGCCAGTCCTGCAACGTATAGGCCAGGTTCAGAATTTGTTTCAGAATAATTTAAACCTAAACAAGAAAGAACCTTAGTTTCTAATGGCATGCTTTCGATGATATCCTGTGACTTTACAGTATTCATCCAAGATTTTTTCTTTTGATTGTAATTAGCTCTTTTGTAACGTGTTACGAATAATACTGTGTATTCTTTAATAGATTTTGGGCTCATAATTGTGTTACCTCCTATGCTTCAAGGGTAACATTTAATGTGAGTCAATTCGGTCAATTCGTTGGATTTGCATCTTCCAAAAAAATATGGCATACTTAGGAGTCATGCCAGTATTATAAGTATTTATAATAAACCCTATAAATTGAACGAGGTGTATATGTCCAGGAAATTTTTGTATGTCAGTGTCTCTGCGTTTGCAATCTTAACATTATTAATTTCAAGTATTTACGCTGAAAGCGATAGCGCCAGAGATGAAATTATTACCCGGAAATTAGACGCATTATCAAGATGTGCCGAAAGTCATCAGGGTGTGGATTGGGTGGATATCTGCTTTACATCAGAGGCCGAAATGAATGTCACGGCTGATGAAGAATCAGCTCCTGCCGAAAGTGATGACGCTATAGTGACCGAACCTGAAAATGAAGCAACAGAGGAAGATGCTTCTGACGGGGATGAGGGGACTGAAGATGGCGACTATAAAAAAGATGACACAACCAACAAAGAAAGTAAGCCCAGTGAGTTTTTTGATATAGGTTATAGACAGATAGCCTCCGCGGATAATTCTTTAACTCATGATGGCAACGATATAAGTTACAAAGAGGTCGCATCGACAGATGATACGGATATCGAGCGATATCAGTTGCATGAAGATTATTATACTGATATTAGTCAGAATTCATTCCTTTGGGCCTTCTCCAGGCAGAATGATTTGACAAAATTTGAAATGGGCCCGGAAGTTTATTACTATGATTATCGCGAGCCCGGCCTCATGAAAGATCGGGGCATGATGTATGGGATTTATGGGGCCTATACCTACCGCATTTCTGAAAACTTGCATATCAAGACCATCAAAGATATTTTTTCAGATACCAATAAGATCAATGTATTCAAAATGGACGTGCGCTTTGCTTTTGGGGATGTTGATTATGAGTCTAATGGGACAGGGACTATTGACGGGATTGAGTATTTTACTTTTGAAGGCAGAGGACTTCTAGGGTATGATATTCCTGTTCAAAGTCGGTCTCGTGTAACGCCATATTTGGGGTTAGGCTGGCGCTATCTTAAAGATGACTCAGGGGGGATGTTTTCCTCAACGGGCCATTGGGCATATGACCGGGAATCAGAATATTTTTATGTGCCTTTCGGGATTGAATCCAATACTCGCATGAAAAATGATTGGGACTTAACTTTGACGGTAGAGTATGATTTCTTTGTAAGCGGTAATCAAACCAGCCATTTGGAAGATGGGGGTATCAGTGTTTGCAGCTCAACGGATTTGCAGTGCTATGCCTTGGATCCTTTGGAAAATGACCAAAATGACGGTTTTGGTTTAAGAGGATCTATGAAGCTTGTTAAAAAGACGGAAAAGATTGATTTCAGTATCGAACCATTTGTCAGGTATTGGAAAATTGATGAATCTGAAGTGAAGCAACTTTCTTCCCTGGGAGGAGAAATTGTCTGGTTCAGTGACGCCGAGTTTACGAGACCTATTATGGGTGTTGAGCCGGATAATGAAACCATGGAATATGGCCTAAAAGTCGGCCTGCAATACTGATTTAAGTAAATTAAAGTGTAAAAAAGGGCCGCATCCTTTTTTCGTAAAGAAAAAGGGAGGCGGTTCTTTTTTATGATATACTTTTAATGGATAAAGTGACTAAACACTGTCTTTGAGTACAAAATACTACACATATGAGAAAAAAATCCTCGTTATAGATGATGATCCCGGAATAGTCCGAGCGCTGGAAGATACTCTGGATATGAACGGGGTTTGATGTGATTACGGCTTTTGACGGCGCAGAAGGACTGGAAAGGGCCAGGAATGAATCCCCGGACCTGATCACTCTTGATATTATGATGCCTGAGGTAAATGGCTATACCATTTGCGGGATTCTTAAAAGTGATGAACGTTACCGCACTATCCCCATAATCATTTTAACCGGTCGTGATGGGGAAATGGATCATTGTTTTGACCCATCGGTTGCTCCGGATGCTTTTTTAAACAAGCCCTTTGAATCGCAAAAATTGTTATCATTGATTGGTGAATTCTTGGATTAAAAGGCAAAGCAGAACCTCTTAATTTCCCATGAAAAATAATCCGAAATCGATACTTATCATTGATGATGAACCGGATATTGTGCGTTTGCTGGAAAAATGGCTTAATGTAGCCGGCAGGAAAACGACGGCTGCTTTCGGCGGGGAAGACGGGATTAAGCGGGCCCGGGAAGAGGCCCCTGACCTTATTCTTTTGGATATTATGCTCCCGGACATCGGGGGCGTTGATGTGGCTAGAATTTTGCAAAATGATCCCGCTACGGCAAGCATCCCCATTGTCTTCATGACCGCCTGCCTTGGCGTAGAACAGGACAAAGGTGATGAGACCATTGATGTTGATGGAAAAATCTACCGGGCCTTTGCCAAGCCCTTACACAATCCCAAATTGCTCAGTGAAATTCGTAAAGCCATCAATCGGCAGGAAAACCAAAATCCCCCACTAGGGAAATAATTTTTTTAGATGAGAGATATGAGGGTTTCTCTTTCGATGGGCTTAATGAGATATCCGTCGGCACCGTAGCGGACGGCATCTTGGGCTAACTCGGCGCTCAGGGCCTTTCCGATAACGATGATACGGATGTGAGGGTAGTTGAGGTGAAAATCTTCGATGATATCAAGGGCATTTTTTTGTTCGTCAATATCTAAAATACACATTTTGATATCATTGTTTTTTTTAGTTATAAAATCATAAAAGATGTCAAGGCAGCTATCGCTGTCCTGGCTTAGAATGATTTCATGAGTAGACGGGAAGGCTGTTGAAATCAGGTTTCGTAGTTTTTCGTCACTTGAACAAACCAAGATGAAAGGCATTGCAGCTCCAATTGAATAATATTGGTATGTATAGTTTTAGAGAGTCTGTTGTAAGTATAGAACGCAAAGCGTCAGAATTCCAGGAGATTTTTATAACTGTTTTATGGGGATAATTTATACATTTCTGCTATCAAAATAGCACTATTTCGTTATATACTGAGAAAAATACTTTATAAATACTATTTTTTGAAAATATGAACGAAGACATTTTATATCCAGCTATTTTCTGCATTTTGGGCATTGCGGGATTTTTTTGGGGTTTTACGCGTTTTCGGCGCAAAAGGTTGATCGAGAATATACCGATTATAATGGATTGATCCGGTTGTCGCATAACACGGACAAGGCCTGGTCAAACATCGATGTCCTGTTAAAGCAGCGGCATGATGAGATCCCGAAACTTGTTAAGGTTTGCGAGGGGTACATGAAGCATGAGCGGGACACCTTGGAGAGTGTTACCAAGGCGCGCACGGACTGTATGCAGTCCGGCAGTGTGGGGCAATCAGCACAGAATGAAAATATGCTCAGCCAGGCCTTAAAGAGTTTATTTGCCGTGGCGGAGAATTATCCGGACTTGAAAGCCAATCAGGGGTTTATGCAGCTGCAGCAAAGGGTGAGTTATCTGGAAAGCCAGATTGCGGATCGACGGGAATTTTTTAATGAATCCGTTAATAATTATAATATCCGTATCCATCAGCTCCCGGATATGTTTGTCGCGAATATGCTGGCCATGAAGGATAAGGAGCTTTTTAAAGTATTGGAAGAAGACCGTCAGGACGTGGATATTAGTTTTGATTTTCCGAAATAAAAAGGAATAGAAAATCGGGGCATCCGCCTTTTGTGGGTGTCCCGATTTTTCAATGGAATTATGCCGAGGAAACTTTCTGATCCCATGTATTTTGCCTCCCGGCGTGTCGGTAAGGCCGTTGGTGATTATGATATGTTAAACGAAGGGGATAAAGTGTTAGTAGCTGTCTCCGGAGGCAGGGACAGCATGGCGCTTCTGGAGTTGCTGCGTTACCGCCAAACGATTGCGCCCATTCATTATGATATTACGGCTTTGCATGTTGATTTGTCGATCCCTGATTTGGCCATTGATTCTCTTCGAGATTATTTTGTGCGAGAGAAGATTTCTTATCATATTGAGAAAGTCGATCCCTTAAAAGGGAAGACTTGGGAGGAAATGGACTGCTTTACCTGTTCCCGTATCAGGCGAAAGGCATTTTTGGAGATGGCGGAAAAATTTGGCTGCAATAAAATTGCCACGGGACATCATATGGATGACATTGCTGAAACGATTGTCATGAATCTTTTTTGCCGGGGAGAGATTGGGGCCATGTGCCCCAAACAAGAACTCTTTAAAGGTAAATATGCGATTATCCGGCCTTTGGCATATTTAAAGCAGAGAGATGTGCAGGGGTTTATTGAGGCGGATGACATATTCTATTTGAAAAAAAATAAATGCCTCAAGAGTGAAGATTCCAAGCGCATCATGCTGCGGCATATGTTGGATGATATGGAAAAAGAACTGCCCGCGGTGAAGAAAAATATTATCCGCGGGCTTACGAATATTAAGAAAGATTATCTGATAGATGTGTTTGACGATGAAGAAGGTTAGCTGTTGATTTTATCCTCTATGGCATCGAGGATACCGGACATGCTGTCACCCTTCAGGGTTAAGTCATCCGCGCCCACTTCAAGCGCCTTGCGCGCGTCAGCCTTATCAATTTTCGCGGTATAGATGACTACTTTTTGCCGGGGGTTGTCGCTCTTTATTTGCCGGCAAATTTCAAAACCATCATCATTCTTCAGAAAGATATCCAGTAAGATCAGGTCTGGTTTCTCTGAGCTGACAAGCTGAAGACCTTCGTCTTTTTTAGCAGCGGTCAGGACTTCATACCCTGATTTTTGCAGCTGCAGTTTAACGATTTCCAGCATATCGGGTTCATCATCAACGACCAGGATTTTCTTAGACATAATAAACCTCTGCTTTGTATGTGAATTAATTTGATGATACGTATGTGTATGTAATAATTCTACAGCATAAATGGAAAATTTCAAACAACAAGAGAAAATATATCCTTTCCAATTTGGTCACAAATTTGGCTTGTCTCTTTTTTACATAAAGAGTAAAATACATTTTTACATTCCATGACTATAGTATGATTATTTTAGAGTTGTGGAAGGAGATTTATTAGAAGAAGAGCATCTTTCCCAATAAAATTATGAAATTTTTAAAATGGTAAGGGCTCGTTGATAGTATTGAGGAAAATGAATAAGAGAGGTTTGAAGGATTATTTTAGAAAGGGTTATCTATGGGTATAGCAGATTTTAATATTAAAGGGATTGTCCCTTTTTTTAAGGAAAGGCGCCCATGAGAGTTACGCCTTATATGAAAATGATGAGGGTTGATCACTGGTGTAAGAATGTTTTTGTTCTCCCGGGGATAATTATCGCAGCCCGGTTAACCGATACGCCTTTTGCCCAATTTGCTTTTCCTCTTTTTTTGGGTTTGGCGAGTGTATGCCTCATAACGTCAGCTAACTATGTCCTCAATGAGTGGTTAGATGCTAATTTTGACAAATTTCACCCGATCAAGAAAAACCGTCCGGCCGTGGTAACACATATGAGGGCCTTATGGGTTTATATGGGATACGGTATTCTCCTTACGGGAGGCCTGGGCCTGGCCCTTCTCGTTTCTTTTCATTATTTTCTGGCGAGTCTTTTTTTTGGGATGATGGGGGTTTTATACAATGTTCCTCCGTGCCGGTTAAAGGAAAAGGTTTATCTCGATGTCCTGGCGGAATCGCTGAATAATCCGTTGCGTTTGGCCTTGGGATGGCTTGTCGTCAGCGCATCTTCTTTGCCGCCGGTCAGTTTGATGCTGGGGTATTGGATGGCGGCCGCCTTTTGGATGGGCATTAAACGCTATGCGGAATTACGTTTTATGGGACAGGTTGCAACACGCTATCGTCGATCCTTTCGATTTTATACGGAACAAAATTTATTAATTTCCTCTTTTTTATATGGAACGTGTTTTTATTTCTTTTTCAGTGTTTTTTCCATTAAGTACCGCGTTGAAATGCTTGTGAGTATACCCTTCCTGATCATTCTTTTTATATGGTATTTCCGCATTGCTCAAAACCTTCAGTCTGAGGCGTTCCCTTCTCAGCTATCTTTCCATACAAAGGCTTTTTGGGGGTATTGTCTTTTTATGGCGCTTATCGTCGTTATGCTTTTATTATTTGATTTGCGGGGGACGGGATGGTTTTTGAAAATGGGATAATTTTTTTAGCCGGCCCAGGGCTTTCTCACTTACATTAAGGCCGAGGGCCTTTGCCTTGAGGGCATCCCGCAGGGCGGCCTCAAAAATTTTTTTGTCCTGAAAAATAACGGCTCGATTATAATAGGCCCGCGCATATTCAGGATCTAAGGCGATAGCTTTGTTTAGTGAGGTCATGGCCGGGGCCTTATCTCCCAACTTATATTCGATTTCCCCTTTTTCATTGTATGCCTTTGCATCATCGGGGCGCTGGCCGATAATCTTTTCATAATCGGCCAGGGCTTTATCTAATTTATTCATAAAATAGTAGACGCGGGCCCTTTTGAAGAGGGCGTAGGCGTCATGGGAATCCATCTGCAGCATTTGGTTATAATCGGCAAGGGCTAGATCAAATCGGCCCCGGTTGCGATGGATATTTCCCCGGTTATTATAGGCTTCCCGATAGTCGGGATTGAAGGCCAGGGCTTTGTTAAAATCCTGAAGTGCCAGATCGTATCGCTCTAAGTGAGCATAGATGGAGCCCCTATTGTTGTAGGCTTGGGAGTAATTGGGGTAGTAGTGTAAAGCCTGGTTAAAATCGTTGATCGCCGCATGATATTGCCCTCTACTGTAACAGATAAGGCCCCTATTATTGTAGGCCAGAGGGACGCGCGGGTATTTATCAATAACATCCGACCATAAGGTGTAACTGTCCTTCCAGACTTGACAGCGGTTAAATGTTAAAAATGACAAGGTTGTCAGGCATACCAACAAAAGGAAGATGATGATAGGTCTTAAACGTTGGATGAAAGGGGTTTTATGATGGGTCAGGAAAATATAACCCTGGGCTATTATAAAAGAAAGGCCGATGCTGGGAAGATACGTGTAACGGTCGGCGATAATGAAGCTGCCTACCGGGATAATCTTTAAAAGCAAAAATATATTTACAAAGAAAAAAAGAAATCCGAAAACAATACTTTTGGTATGGTTTTTTGTTTTGAAAACACCGATGCCGAGAAATAAAACGATAAAAGGAGCATAATAGAAAATGGCCGGTAAGGTGTCATGAAATTTTTCCGGATAAGGGTAGAAGCAGCAGAGGTTTACCGGGATGAGAATTTTTCCCAAATAAGCCAGAAGCTCATAATGGATGAACAAGAATTTTTCCCAAAAGGTATAGGCGGGAATAGGATTAAAGGCCTGTAATTGGTGTTGGATGGTCATGGTAACAGCACCAAAAATAAAGGAGAGCATGAAAAAAGGAATTTTTTCATATAACAGATTTTTGTTAAATCTGCGGCCTAAGAAATAATCAATCACCAGCAGGGAAAGGGGGAGGGAGGCGGCCTGCGCCTTAGAAAGCAGGGAAAAGAGGAATAAGGCCCAACAAAGGCCGATATACCGGTTTTGAAAAGTGTTCCGTTTGATTGAATAAACATAACTAATCAGGGCGCCTAAATAGAAAAAGGCATAAAGCACGTCTTTACGTTCGGCAATCCAGGCAACTGACTCGACCCGCAGCGGGTGGACTCCAAAGAGTAAAGCGGTGAGCAAGGAGATCTGTAGTCGTCCGGTTAAGAGATAGATGAACCAGAATACCAGGATAATATTGCCCAAATGAAGGAGCAGGTTATCCAGATGATAGATGTAGGGATCAAGGCTAAAGAATTGGTATTCAAGCGCGTAAGATAAAATCGTCAGTGGTTGGTAATTCCCGACAAAATGCCTGCTGAAGATGTTTTTAAGGTTGGCAAACGAGAGATTTTTGATAAAGGGGTTTTCTAAGACATAACCGGGGTCATCATAGTTGGTAAAATCATTCCGCAGGCAGGGGGAGAAGACTAATCCCGTCAGGCTCAAACTAAATAATAATGCAAGCGCGATAGTGAGCTTGCCTTTTGTTATGTGCATGGGTGAGAGATGGCGCAGTGTTAACTGATTTTCTGTTCTCGATGGAAATAGATTGAAACAAATCGAAATATACTATTTACAATTTATTTCAACAAACTTTAATCTTACTTGATTTATTTATTATGAATCAGTAAGTTGTTTTTGCCAAAATAGTTATGCGTATCTTCAACGGTAATATCATAGACACGGCCAGTGTAGTCCTTTGTTGTATTGCTTAATTTCGAGACCTTCTCCTCAGTCTCAAGATCTAGATAAACTCTGTGATCGTCCGTAAACCAATAGCCGCGATAAAAATATAATGTCCATGTACCATCATGGATGGTGGTTTTGGTGATTTTCACTTTTTTTTCTTCGCCGTCTTTATATCCAATCACATAATTCCCCACTTTAAGATCTTCAATCTTTCGGAATCCTTCTGGTGTCCGCACTAGGCTGCCTTCTTCAAGGCACGCGGCAGCAGATTCGCAATAGAGAACCCCTTGACCGTCCGCCCCAATCTGAAGACAGCCCGAAAGATTTCTTATTCTCACATTGCCCCCCGCTACATCAAGTCTTTCTGTGGGGAAAGCTGTGTTAATGCCGAGGTCGCCGTTTTCGATAATCACGTGATTCCCGTCATGCCCCACCCGTATTCTATTTACAAATACGCCGCTGTCTATCGGATCCTCTACCTGGATCGCGAAATAGGAGTCATCCGTTGTTAAAAGAAAATCAAACGATGTGTTATCACTCAAGCGAACCGCCGGCTGGTCGTCTTCAATGGTTAGAGTCGGGCCAACAATGTGCAATGGCGTCTGGGGATCGGCGGTGCCGATGCCGACGTTGCCGTTGTCAAGAAAAGCTACTCGACTAGTCCAGATATATGGAAACGGGATTCCTGACGATAAGGATAACAGGCCTGATCCCGAATTATCAAACCTCCAATCCACATTGCCGCCAATCCTGCTTTGCAGCCTAACATCCGCGCTGGAGGTAGTACCTCCGTCTATTACTAAACTCTTGTCGATGTACATCCGGTTATTCCCTACCCGCACTTTATTTGTAAATACGCCGCTGTCTATCGGATCCTCTATCTGGATCGCGAAATAGGAGTTGTCCGTTGTTAAAAGAAAATCAAACGATGTGTTATCACTCAAGCGAACCGCCGGCTGGTCGTCTTCAATGGTTAGAGTCGGGCCAACAATGTGCAATGGCGTCTGGGGATCGGGTGTTCCGATGCCGACGTTTCCGGTCGTGCCTTTGATAACCATTTTATAGCTTTCAAACCCTTCAGTTCCACCCCAAATAGCAAAATCATTATTTAGATTATCAGGCAGGCCGGTAAAGTGCATAGCTCGTAATTCCCATATGGAATCAGCACTCTCAGTCTGCTGAAGCCTTAAAGTTGTGGGGTCGGGGCCGGCGCTTTCAATATGAAGATTTGTTAGAGGAGTTTCGGTGCCGATACCGACGTAGATATCAGGATCGGTACTGGTCCCTATTGGAAAAATGTTATTACCTGTTTTTGTCCATACCCCTGAGAGGGGCTCCCATGAACCGGTATCTGTGCTGTCGTCTCGGCAAAGCCAGATGCGGTCAGCATCACCTATTATTTCTTCTATGTATAATGTCCCGCTATCACAGGGGCTGATGCCGCTTAGGTCGTTACGCGGCACTAACCTCAGCCGGTCATAGGCTCCGAAGGGCGCAGGATAATAGGTGGTTAAGGTTATGGATTCTGCAAAAACCGGAGTAGCTGCAATTGTAATTAAAACGAGAAACAAGAAAGTTTTTTTCATAAGATAACCTTTTTTAAGAGTTTATACATTTTTTATTTTACCACTGCTAAAAAATAAAAAAACCTATTTCTACAGAAAATAGGTTGGGTTTTAAAAACCAATTGTTTCATTGGCAGCTGGCTACCCTGTACCGTACGGTACAGGATCCTATAGCTTTGTCAGTACACCAAGTCGGATACACCGCCATGAACCCCATGTGGTTCATGGGCCCTACCCTTTCGAGCAGTTTACCTTTATCAATGAAGAAGAAATTCCTTCCAGTCAAAAGAACAGTAAATTATCTATTTAAAATATAAAACAAATAGAGGGGATAGTCAATATTTTCTGTAAATTCTGTAAATTCAGGATGCTGAAAACAAATTATTGAAAAATAGTACTGTTTGCGATATATTACTTATTTACAGTTGTTCTTTACGTCCCTGTAGCTCAGTTGGATAGAGCATCTGCCTTCGTTAAGGAGCCTTCATGGGGAAATCAACCTATGAAGTGGACATCGCTAATTCGGTGGAAGCCCTTTCAGATTGTAAGGGTTATACCGAGCTACCCCGCCTGTTTCGCTTTGCAAAACAAAGCGGCGGGGGAGTGTAGAGACTTTACACGATGGGGCTGAGATGCCCAAGATAAAGTCCAGCCAGCAAGCCTAAATGGGTGGTTAAGGTAACTTAATGCTGGATGCTAAGCAGAGGGTCGAACGTTCGAGTCGTTCCAGGGACGCTTTATTTTTAAGATGTGAGAAAACGATAAAAAATAGATGTGTTCAGAACAAAAAATGAATTCGACATTATAATAAGTCAAGGCAATAATATTACAGATGAATTCAATTATTACTTTGGTTATAAAGATTACTATGATTACATTGAAGACCGGAAGAAAAGACCCCGCGCTGCGAGTGAAGATACAGTGGTTCAACGTTTCCATATGGGAAATTATTTAAGGTATAGATTTCGTTAAGAGGATGATTAAAAAATATATGGACACTATTTGGACACCACCGATATTGTCCTTTTTTAAATAGTTGGTATATAATAACTTTGCGCCCTGGAGCATCTGCCTTCTAAGCAGAGGGTCGCGCGTTTGAGTAGCCGCGCGTTCTACTTTCCTATGAAAAAAATTGTCCTCATATCATTTGTCTTTATTTGTATTCTTATACTTCTGTATACCACCCTGATCGTTTTTATAAATCTTAAGAGCAAAACGGTCATTGTAAGCCGTCTGCAAAAAGAGTTGGGACGTGAAGTATCCATTCAGAAGATCAAATTTCTTCCGTTATTCGGGCTGGAAGTGGGGGATTTGGATATAGAAAACCTTCTTTATGTTAAAAATATCCGTATTTTTTTCAGCTGGACAAACGTGTGGCAAAAAGATCTTCTGATCGATTATTTGTGGATATATGAGCCGGACATCACCATTTTAAGAACCAAAGATAATAAGATCGTTTTTGGTGATAGCCCGGAAGGGGAAGCGGCTCATGTCTATTCGGCCAGCCAGATGATCGGTAAAGTTGTTGAGGGTTTAGTGCCTGTCAAACATAAAAAGAAATTGGGCGGAGGGCCGGCAGGAGAGAAATCAGGTGTTGTTATCAAAAATATTAATATGATGGATGGTAGATTGAAATATAGCGATAACCTGATGGAGAAGGAGGTTTCATTTGTGCTTAAGGCTCTGAATCTTAAGGCCGATATTTTGTCCTATCCGCTTAAGGCACAAGTCTCTCACCTGGAGTTGGATGCCGTTATTGATAAATCATCATTGCCTCTGGCAGGGAGCAAGCTCTTTAGTAAAGGATGGATTGATCCTTTGCGGCTGGATATGGTGAAGAATTTCAAATTTATCGACAAGCGAGGCGAGACGATTTTAGATGTGAATCTTAATTCGAAAAAGAATGATATGGCTGTAAGCGGCAAGGTCAGCCTGAATAATTTTATGTTTAAAAAGGAAGAAGAAGATTTTAAGGCGGCAAGCATGGAAGATGTGCTTTTCAATGTCCTGCAAATGTCCGGTCTGAATATATTAGCGGATTTTTCTTTTCAGACAAAAATGAATGATTTTCGTGTAGAGAAAATTTTTTTCTCAGGCGATGTTGGCTATAATAAAGAAGAGCTTTTAAAGGCGGGGAAAGAAGCAGGCCTTGGGGCAACTGAGGGAAAGCCTCATAAGATTGAACCCCCGGGCGCACTGGTTTTGCCGCAATCCTTACGCTAATCCGGTAAAAAGAACTTTCTTGATGAATATTTTTTTTTTGCTACAATAGAAAATCCTTGAGAAAAGCACTTAAATAGATAAATACCAGATCCATTTTGGTGTTCTTCTCATAAATCTCACCTTTTAGATTTTTATGGTGGGCATAGCTCAATTTCAGCCAGAGGATGATCCGCCTGTGGCGGAGGTTAGAGTGCTTGATTGTGGTTCAGAAGTGCCGTTTTTTTAATTTAAAAAAAATCTATGGTGGGTGTAGCTCAGTCCGGTTAGAGCACTTGATTGTGGTTCAAGATGCCGGGGGTTCAAATCCCCTCACTCACCCCAGATTTATGTAAGTCATTGC
>JAGLNJ010000099.1 GCA_023139575.1 Candidatus Omnitrophota bacterium
TATGATACGTCAATGATCCTTCTAATTGATGTTTCCGCGCTAGCGTCGGCATCCCTTCGCCCCCTGTCAGCCACCCACATTTCTTTTATAACTTTCTTGATCTCAATAATTTACCTAAAGCGTCTGCTGTTTTTTCCAAAATCCTGCGAATCTTGAAATATCTTAAGCTTCCTTATCGACCGTGATATCACATGCGCATAACATCCATCATACAAAATATCTTTCCGCGCCAATCTTGCCGCCATTTATCTCCCCACCCTCAGTCCTTCTCGCTGTCCCTTTTTGGGGACTGTCCCCTTCCTCCTTCCTCTGATGCTTTTTATGGAGAGGTTACATCCCAAAAAACACCTTTTGTTGTCATGTCAACTGGTCCTCGAAATAAAACTATTGTTTTTTCTTCTGGTTTAATCTTTATTTTTTTGCTCGTTGAAAAACCAAAGAAATTAACCTTCCCCTTTAATATATATTCCCCGGGATCTAATAATATCTTTGTATCACTATACTTGTATGCAGTAATATGGTGTTCATTAATATAAAACTGATAGTTTTTTACTGCCAACTGCATTGACGCGGGCTGCGACTGTATAATCAAAGCCCCTGCATTTTCAACAGTCGAAAAGTCATATTCGTATACCCGCTGTTTTAGTCTTTTACACTCAGAAAAAACCAAAGGATCGTTATAGCGGTTAATAGAACACCCTAAAGATGTAGTCATAATTAGAAAACTCAAACAAAATATATTAGCAGCTTTTTTCATACCATTGCCTTCTCATATGCTTTTTCGCTTGGGGAAAGAATTTGGTTAATTTTTTCCTACACTGGCAGCGGCAGGTTTTTCGCTCTGAATCATTGCTTCAAATTCGTCTATATAGAAAAGAGAATCCTTCCAAATATTTCCTCCAAATTTGTTATCTGAATCCCAAAGTTTTTTTCCCTTGCCTTTCTCGCTTCTTTTGGCTCCACAGTGTAATAACCTCCATAGGGACTTTCATCTATTATAAAATAAACTTTCGCTTCTTGACAAATATCGACAGTCCATTCTTCAGCAACACTATTATACTCAGATTTCCTTTGACGAAATGCTATATCCGTAACAACAATAGGACATTTTTTTACTTCTTTAGGTAATGTTTTAATAATGCGTCTAAAAATCTGTTTTTTTAAACTTTTCTTTTTTATTTTTGAGTTTTTCAAAACATCTTGATTTATATTATATGTAGCACTATATCCTAAAGACGCAGTAAATAGTATGATCATTATTGTTAAAAAATTTACCCTAAAATAATATCGAGCCATTTTATTATCTCTCCTTTTCCCAATTATTATCAGCTTGATAAATACTATTGATTCTCTGCCCTAACATCCCTCCATAATTCCCATATACTAAAGTTGTAACATATCCAGAAAAATTATTTGAGGTTTGAGTAACTACATTACTAAAACCGGCTTTGAGTAAAGTTCTATTAGTCGCTTGGTGACAGAATCCAAACACGCCCTTTGGCAACGGACTCGGAGCTTTCAAATCTAATGCTGATGGAAAACTAGTAGCATTTGCACCTGTATGCGCAGCTATACCATATTTACCCTCACCTAGAAGAGCCATTTCTCCATTTTTTCTTGTTATAACCCATAATCTTTTACCATCTGCAGAAGGCCAATTAGTAGTAGGGTTAGTCTCTTTAAGGATCTCTGCATACGTATCGTAACCAGATCTATTTTTCTTCATCAATTCATAATGTTTTGGGTTATTTATGGGGTCAAATTCAGTAATTGCACCCCGTTCAGCAGTAAAATTAGCAAAGCCTCTTTCAATCATATAATTTCCTGTCATACTCAAGTCTATATAGGCCAGCATATACGCTGTTCTTGGGCTAAAGCCAAGCATCTCATCATATATCTCCTCTGCTGTCCAATCAGTCAACCGTTGGCCTGGAGGAGTATTTAATGCACTGGTTGTCACCATAGCTGAAATGCCAACAATAAAATTTCCTGATAAAGCCCAAGCAGTTATTCCCGAAATAACCGGCTCCTTGGCCTCACCCCAAAAATTATTCCATTGACCTTTGATATCAAATGGATGACGGAATGCATGCACAAAATTTTTCCACATCTTCTTCCACGACGAATGGCCCGTGGGATCGACTCGATTAACAGGGTCATTTAATGAATATGAATACCTGTTAAACGCTTGCGGGTTAGTTGCCCCCGGAATTATCGTATCCGCCGTGATGAAACGCCCCAATATTGGATCATAATAGCGCGCGCCGTAGTAGTACAGCCCTGTCTCATCATCCAGGCGCTGGCCGGTGAAGTAGTGCCAGGCATTGCTTTCGGATGAATTGCGCTCATGGCGCGACTTGGACCCGAAAGGCGTGTACTCAATCAAATCCAGCATCACCCCGTCGCTATCGGTGACCACGTTGGTCCCGCCTAAATGGTCATCCAGATAAAACACCAGGCTGTCACCGTTGAGCGCGGCAATCCGTTTGCCGCCCATATAGATGAAGCTGGTTTCGCGATCCTCACTGATTTCAAAGAGCGCCCCCACAAACTTGCTTGTGACATTGCCCGCCGTGACTTTCTGTGTCCGCCCGCCGTCGCCGTCATAAGAAAACTGCGCCACACTGCCTGAATTTTCCAGCACCTCATTCAAGCGATTCTCAACATCGTAGGAATAATTTATTGTATCACCATTTTGCCTCCTTTCAATCATGTTCCCGTTTGAATCATAATCAAAGGCCGACCCATCACTCAAAGACGTTACCGCGTGCGGCCCGGCGCCGTTGGCACCATAAGAGTAAGTCAGCCCATCCTTCCGCAGGATGTTGCCGATCTCATTATAAACGTAAAACTTTTGCCCATAATACGCGCCCTCCGCCTCTACCAAACGGCTTAAGGCGTCATAGGCAAAGGCCTGGCTTGCCGTATTCACATTGTCAGCAATCGCGGTAATATTGCCCGCTTTATCATAGGAGTAATTCAAATCCTGAACGGCATTGCTTTGATCATCAAGGGTATGAATACGATCAAGCCGCAAACTCGTCGCGTCATAAGCATAATCGGTTATCGTCCCGTTGCCGTAGGCAACGCGCGTGACCTGGCCCGAGGCGTCGTAGGTGATGTTTTGGACGTAAACGATCTTCTCTGCCGGCAAATTTTCCGCCCTTTCTCCCAAACCACCCGGCACATAACTCTGGTCTTTGGTTAATAATAACTTATCAATATTCGCCCCGTCTTCCCGGTGCTTGATTCTTATCGTATGCGTTCCCGCTGATAAACTGAAAACTATCGGATCAGAAACATTCCGCCCGCTCACCTGATCCCACAACCAATCCGAACCTGCCTGCATATCCCACAAATAATAACTGCTGCTGTCAATCTGAACAAAAAATGAATCATTATTTGTCACAACATTAATGCGTCCCCATAAAACATAATCCCCGGATTCTGTAATATTCACTTCATAAACCGCCAATCCTGAACCGTCATTCCCCGCCCCTTGCGGAATTACGATATACCGGCCATTGGATGTATTTGAATCATTTGCGACAACAAACGGCGATACTAAACTTTCTGTATATTCTGCCTCTAACCAATGACTCTCTTCCCCTGAACCGGAAGAATTCACAGTCACCGTCACACTATCATCCGCCGTGCCCCCCTCTCCGGTACAAGTCAAGGTATAAGTCGTTGTGCTTGATGGGCTGACACTTTCACTTCCCGACGTGGATTTACTACCCGACCAGCCGCCGGACGCCGCGCAACTATCCGCGTCCGTCGTTGACCAACTTAATAACGATGAATACCCTTCATCTACAGTCGGGGGATTCGCGTTAAAACTCAATGTCGGGGCCGGCACAGCCGCGTTAACCGTCACCGTCACACTTTCCTGGGTGCTGCCTCCCGCGCCCGCACAAGTAAGCGTAAAACCTGTCGTCCCTGACGGTGAAACACTTTCACTCCCCTGTGTCAAACGGCTTCCTGACCAACCGCCGGAAGCTGTACAGCTATCCGCGTCCGTCGTCGACCAACTAAGCAGAGAAGAGCCCCCTTCATCAATGGCCGTTGGATCAGCTGTAAATGTCACGGTTGGCGCGGATGTTGAGCCATCCGGCAAATTCTCCGCCGTTTCTCCCAAACCACCCGGCACATAACTCTGGTCTTTGGTTAATAACAATTTATCGATATTCGCCCCGTCTTCCCGGTGCTTGATTCTTATCGTATGTGTTCCCGCTGATAAACTGAAAACTACCGGATCAGAAACATTCCGCCCACGCACCTGATCCCACAACCAATCCGAACCTGCCTGCATATCCCACAAATAATAACTGCTGCTGTCAATCTGGACAAAAAATGAGTCATTATGTGTCACAACATCAATCCGCGCCCATAAAACATAATCACCGGCTTTTGTGATATTCACTTCATAAACCGCCAATCCTGAACCGTCATTCCCCGCCCCTTGAGGAATTACGATATACCGGCCATCAGATGTATTTGAATCATTTGCTACAACAAACGGCGATACTAAACTTTCTGTATATTCCGCCTCCAACCAATGACTCTCTTCCCCTGAACCGGAAGAATTCACACTCACCGTTACACTATCATCCGCCGTGCCTCCCTCTCCGGTACAAGTCAACGTATAAGTCGTTGTACTTGACGGGCTGACACTTTCACTTCCCGACGTGGATTTACTACCCGACCAACCTCCGGACGCCACACAACTATCCGCGTTCGCGCTCAACCAGCTCAACAACGAAGAATCACCTTCATCGATTGTTGAAGGATTCGCGCTTAAGCCTATACTTGGCGCGGGCCCTGCCGCGTTAACCGTCACCGTCACACTTTCCTGCGTGCTGCCTCCCGCGCCTGTACAAGCAAGCGTAAAACCTGTCGTCCCGGAAAGTGAAACACTTTCACTCCCCTGTGTCGAACGGCTTCCTGACCAACCGCCGGAAGCTGTACAGCTATCCGCATCCGTCGTCGACCAACCAAGCAGAGAAGCTCCCCCTTCATCAATGGCCGTTGGATCAGCTGTAAATGTCACGGTCGGCGCGGGTGTTGAGCCATCCGGCAAATTTTCCGCTGTTTCTCCCAAACCACCCGGCACATAACTCTGGTCTTTGGTTAATAACAATTTATCGATATTCGCCCCGTCTTCCCGGTGCTTGATTCTTATCGTACGCGTTCCCGCTGATAAACTGAAAACTACCGGATCAGAAACATTCCGCCCGCTCACCTGATCCCACAACCAATCCGAACCTGCCTGCATATCCCACAAATAATAACTGCTGCTGTCAATCTGAACAAAAAATGAATCATTATGTGTCACAACATCAATCCGCGCCCATAAAACATAATCACCGGCTTCCGTGATATTCACTTCATAAACCGCCAATCCCGAACCGTCATTCCCCGCCCCCTGGGGGATCTCGATATACCGGCCATTGGACGCGTTTGAATCATCTGTAACAACAAAAGGCGGCACCAGGCTTTCTGAATACTCCGCCTCCAACCAATGACTCTCTTCCCCCGCAGCATAAGCCGCTTTAACCCCAAAGACATTCTCCTCAACCCAGGCCAATGCCGTGCCGATTCCTTTGCGAATACCCCGCCACGAACGAGGGCTGTTTTCCGCAACGGCAAAACTCCTCCCGTCAGCATCTTCTATCAGTGATGATTGCTGAAAAAGCGCGGGATCGCCGGCCACTGCCTCCAATTGCCCGGCCGCGTTATATTTGTAATAAACCTCCCGGCCGTCGGGATAAACAATTTTCTTAATGCGGTTCAAGGCATCATATTCACGATCAACGACGAAGGTCTCGCCGTCTATTGTTTTCCCGGAAGAAACTTCACGTCCCAAAGCGTCATAATAAAACTTCGTGTTTTCACCGGCATCGTATTCCACTTCTGTCAATCGCCCCAGGGTGTAATTTTCCGCCTGGTCATCATACGTGTAGCTGACATCCAAAGCCCCGCCATCACTCTTATTCGTCAAACGGTTTAAGGCGTCATAAATAAAACTTACTTCCTGGTTCTTGGCATCCTTCTGCCAAATCAAATTGCCGTTTTTGTCATAACTATATTCCCAATAACCCATATCCGGATCATCCATAAAAACCTTGCGGCCCAACGTGTCATAAGAAATGATTGTCTGATTATTGTAATGATCTGTCGTTTTGGCAAGATTGCCTTCTGAATCATATTCATACCGTGTGGCCGCATAAATATTAAATGGTGATTGGGGATATTCAGGCGCATCTCTCCCGTCAGCGCCGAGATATTCTTCCCTTTGCACCAACCTGCCGTAAGCATCAAAAACGGAAGCCTGTTTATGGCCGTTAGGATCAATCGTTTCGGTATTCCATTTACCATAATTAATCGTGGAAAAACTCCCGTCCGGATTGATCGAGTCCACAGCGCGACCGATATTATCGTAAGTGACTGTCGCGTGCGACCGGCTTAAACTTATAGCGTCGACCTGATCAAAGGCGCTGGTGACAAAGAAAGGCAAATACTTTCTTACCGGCAGCCCTCTTTCGTTATATTCCGTATGCCCGCTTACTACATATTGGCCGGCAACAGCAGAAGGTGATTTCGCCTGAACGAGGCGGCCCATCCCGTCATAAATTTCGATCGCATCAATTGTCGGTGCCTGGTCATGCTCTACGCGCGCCCTTTTGATAACTTTCGAATATGGATTGCCTTCATAATACTCCGTTATATTCGTTGGATAAACGGGCGAATCAAAAGGCCCCACCGTCTTCACCAAACGCCCTAAAGCATCGTAAATCTTTTGCCCCTTTTGCCCGTTAGGATCAGTCGTAGACTTAAGCTGCCCCATCAACCCATAATAATCACCGCTGCTTAACGCCACACCGTTCACGCCATAATACTCATTGACCACTTGATGGCCCAAAACATTCTCTGTCACTAAAGGAAACATATTATAGTCGGGGTCATAACTAATCGTTGTTTGAAATCCGCGCGGGCCAATCGTTGCCGCTAAATTTCCATACGCGTCATACGCGTATTGTGTAGCCGGATCTTCCTCCGGGGCCCCTCCCGCCCAACCCGCTTTCTTCGTTAGTTGACCGACGGTGGGAAGATTATTCAAGTCACTGCTGCCGTCATAATAAAACCGGGACTTGCGCACTTCCTGCCCGGCGTCATCTTTGACAACCATTTGTTTCGGCAGGCCCAGCAACCACACACCGCTATCTTCGTTATTATGATACGCGGTTTCCACTGTGCGGCTGTCTCCCGGCACATCCGTGCCGTCTTCCAAGACCTCGCCCAACTGGACCGCCCGGGTTAAATGGCCGTATTGCGGATTTTCATCATAATAAAATTCCCGCGCTGTGCACCGTGCCGTTACATCGCCGTTATAAACACAGCTGTCCGTCCGTTCTAAAAGAACAATCTTCACCGGCGGATTTGTCGTTGCGTCAATATCTTCAACCCGCCAGGTATTTTCGCTCCTGCTGTAAAGGTTTCCCTGCGCGTCATATTGCGCCTGGCTTAACGGGCGGCCTTTCATATAAACGTCTGCTGTCGAGAGAATAGTCTCTCCATAACTATCAGCCGCGTCAATAACCCGCACCCTGCCGAACCCCAAGAATTCCATCTCATCGATGTCCCATTTTCCATCCGAATATGAATATCGCGTGACATATTCATCGCCCAATGAATTGCCCGTCCTCACTTCACTGACCACCGGCATATTAAAGGGCAGGTCATTGTTGGGATAATAAGCACTCGGCTTATAACTGACGGAAGTCATCCCGCCGCGCCCGTTATCCATGGTGCTCAGCAAATCATGCTGCTTGCCTTGTGAATACGCGATTTGCGATCCGCCATTCAGACTGTCGTAAGCCATATAATCAACCAAACCGTCGCCATTAAAGTCGGCCGACTGCACTTGAACATCCCCGGTCATCATATTGAATCGCAAAGGCAGTTCAATAACAGCACTCTTGAAAGAAAATCCATCCAGGGACGCCCGATAGGCGACTTGGCCGTTTGGATAATCATAAAAGCCCAGGTCGGTCAAACCATCCCCGTTAAAATCAGCGGCAACAATGTTCCGGTTATCATAAGGGCTGGAAAACGTATCGACATATTGAAAAGTACTGTTAAACCCTCCGGTATTGATATAAACCAGACAATCACCCGTTTCTTTTTCATACGAACCGAAATCCGTCAAGCCATCACCGTTAAAATCAGCGGCAAAGGGCTGCCCGGCGGGAAAACCCACTTGCGGAGTCTTTTCCGGATCCCAACGCCAGAATAGGCCATCATGATTGCGGGCAAACATCGCGCGCGTCTCACCGTTGACATCATAATAATAAAGAATATCAGTCAGGCCGTCCCCGTCGAAATCCCCGGTTCCGGGCCGATTATTACTACCAAACTCCCTTAACCAGCGCCCGGCGTTTATAAATTGTGTCCCGTCAGATAACGCCACATACCATTCCCCGTTAACAGGCTCAAAACTGACGATATCCGTCTTTTTATCCCTGTTAAAATCACCTAAAAGGATTTGCTGGTTCACGCCGAAATTTATGATCCATTCCCGCCGATTTTGAAAACTCTCTCCGTTCGACAACGCCACCGACACCTTGCCTTCAGAAGGTTTAAAGGTGGCCACATCAGCCAGTCCATCACCGTTAAAGTCTCCGGCTAAATGCGGAATCAATGCCTGGGAGGAATTCATCAAATCAACCTCATTGGCGAGGGCATTATAAAGATCAACCGGATTGGAATCATTCTGGTTATAACCCGTGATCTCAAGCAGATTATATCCCTCCCTGATCGTGAACGCCCCTCCTTGCTGTTGAGGATTTTGATAGTCGCTATTCATGAAAAAGAAAGCCACGTCTCCGGAAGCGCTGAGAGCAATAGATTTCGCGACGGATGAATACAAATACGTCCAGGCATAAAAGGCGGTGTCGCGGCCTCCGAGATAATGAAAATCACCTTGCGATCCAACAGACCATTCCCGGAATCCATCCCAGCCATATGAACTTTGCGTATAGGTTGTCCCCCAGGGTACCAGCGTTTCTGATTCATTATCAAAAATGCCGACATCCGGATCACCGCTCCAATGGGGATATAACGTAAAAACATTTTCACCGAAATAATCACCCTGATTATGCCGCACATTAAACAGGTTATCAGCCGCTTGCGGATCAGAAACCGTATGAATGTTATATACCAGATCGGTATTATCGTTATATGTTATCGTGACCGTCGGTGTTGTGGTAATACCATCAGCTCCGGTCCCGGTAATTCCGGCAAGCAAACTGCGGTTTGTCGCGGGGCTGTACTGATAAGTGAATTCATAACGGCGCGTTAAATTCCCCTGGGCCTTAACATTGATCGCCGCGATCCTGTTTTCTATGGTTATGCCAAACGCACTGCGGTAACTGTTCATGGGATCTTCGCGCAAAGCCGTGTCCAGTTCCGCATCAATTTCATACAAAAAGTTTGGCACCCCGCTCTGTGGATCATATCCGTCTGTTCCCGGTTCGCCGGTGTAATAAACTTTAAAACGGCCGTCAGCAAAATTCTGTATCGCATAAAAATTACCATGCGCGTCTTTGACTTCACTTAAATACCATCGGAATACCCGCCCATTGTCCATGACGCGCGAATCATCATTCATAATATTATCCCGGCCGAAGAAATAAGTATTGCCCTGTTTATCTTTGGCCTGCCAACGCTGCCCGTCATAATTGAATTTTATAAAGGCCCCTTCATTCTTCGCTCGATATTCATCCCCTCCTGTACTGACCAGTTCAATTGCTCCGCCACCAAGAGTGCATATATAGGTGTCATTAATATCAAAACTGGGCACACCAAACTTTGTGGAACGCTCAATGTGGCCGAAACCGATGTTCCATCCCACTCCCATCAAACCGTTACCGCTTCGCGGCGAATATACTATATTTAGAGAAGGCGCTACACCTTTACGCCCGGCAGGTGTGAACAAAGGCAATGAAAAAGAAGCCGAGCCGCTTGAAGGATCGAAGTGATAATTATTAGCCAAGCTTTGCGGACCATCAGAACTCCCCGCTCCGGTCACGGCGCTCATCACAGCCATACTCATGGTTTCCGTTGTATCACTTTTCGGATCGCCGCTTTCCGGTGCAGGCTCACTAACAACTTCAGAAGGCATATCTGCCGCTGTTAAATCTTCCAGCGAAACGGTTGCCTTGTTAGCGCCTGTATCACTTGAGTCCGATACGGCGGCACTATCCGCGTCGCCGGCTGCCGGCGCGCTTTTCTTTGCCCAGGCAGAACTTAAACCCGTCGTAAAAAAACAAACCATCACGATAAAGACCAACTCGCCTTTCATAAACTCATTTAAAAATCTTTTCCTATTTCTCATATCAGCCTCCTGTTTGTTTTTCTAAAAATCCTTTCGTCATTTGTGCAGGGTTGGTGAAGAAATCACTATTGTCTTCTTTCAAACACAAAGAGGGCCTTCTCCTCTTGCCCTTAAATAATAAAAAAGGGTTGAGTGAAGGTCCTGCTAAACATCGGTTTTTTATTTGTTCAATTACGCCATTTATATCTTCTGACACTTCGCTGCTTAAAAAACGAAGCACCTTATATCCATAAGCCTTAAACCAAATATTTCTTTCAACCCCTTGGGCAGGATCTTCAGCAGGACAATTGTTATCAATCTCAATAATGATCTTTTTTTGAACATTAACAAAATCCGCAATAAACCTGCCTACAGGATGAAGCCGTTGAAATGTCATACCCTGCTTGTGTTGCGCCTTCAAATATTGCCACAAAGCTTCTTCTGCTTTACTGGAAAATCTGAGCATTGTTTTTGCAATATGAAACAGGGCAACCTCTTTTTTTCTTTCAGAAAATGGAATGCAGCCCGGATCTTGCCCTGTTTGCGCTTCGTTTTTATTACAGAATTTGCTTTCGGAGTGCATAAAAATACCCCTGTCCGGAGCAATTGCCTGCTCCTGAAAAACTTCTTAGAATATTATTCGGGGTACTTTTTTAAGACTGGATTATTTTTTCATTTCTGGGGATGTTTTAAATATACAATGCTTTTGATGATTTGTCAACACTCTCCTGTGTGTATTTTTGTGTATTTGATATTTTATCAATTTTGCAAACAAAATTCAGGGGCAGCGCCTCATCATTTGATATAAATTGGGAGCTCCCCTTTTTAGAACTTTAATTCTTATGCTATAATCAATCCACTATGTTTCGCAAATTTTTCATATTTTTATTATGTCTCTACGCCCTCACCTTCAACGCAGTTAGTGCTGAAGAAAGCTGGTACCCATTTACACTTCAAGCCAAAATGGATGAACAATCCCCCATGAATATGGGCAAACGTGTTCTGGACGCTCCCGCCGGCCGTCATGGTTTTTTACAAGCTAAAGAGGATAATTTCACTTTTGAAAACGGCACGCCGGCAAAATTCTGGGGAACCAACCTTTGCTTCAGCGCTAATTTCCCGGATAAAAAACAAGCCGGGATCATGGCTGAGCGTCTCGCTTTTTTCGGTTTTAATGCCGTACGCCTGCATCACATGGATTATTTTTTTGAGTCTCAAGGTATCTGGAAAGATACGGCCCCGGCCTTGGACGATCCCCAATTAAAGCCAACCGGGAATTTAAGCCCGCGGCAGCTGGACCGGCTGGATTACCTCATTCATCAATTGAAAAAACAAGGCATATATATCAACATCAATCTTCTCGTAGCCCGGTTCTTTACCGAGGCTGATGGTATTGTGGACGCGGAAAAATTGGGGATGGCCGCTAAACCCGTTTCTCTTTTTGACGCAAAACTCATCGCCCTGCAAAAACAATACGCCAAAGATCTTCTTACCCATTTAAATCCCTACACGGAACTGCGTTACGCTGACGACCCGGCGATTGCCTTAATCGAAATAACTAACGAGAACTCACTTATTAATTCCTGGAAAAAAAATACGCTGAACAGCCCCGATCTTCCCCCCACATATGTCACCCAACTTGATGACAGGTGGAACATTTGGTTAAAAAAGAAATATCACACCGCTGATAACCTCCGACAAACCTGGAAGATAAACACAAGCGGCCAACCGGCCCCACCATTGTCCTCTCAGGAACTTGATCTTAAACTGGAGCAACTTAATGGGGCAAAGGCCGTAAAGACCCAAGAAGATAGCGCGAGCACTGTCCGCGTCGCGAATATTACTGACACAGCCTGGCATCTTCAGCTCGCCGCCAAAGGTTTAAATTTAATCTATGAAAAAAGATACCGTATATCTTTCAGCGCGCAAAGTGATGTGCCGGCTAAAATAACACTCATAGCCCAGCAGTCTTATTCTCCCTGGAGAAATCTTGGTTTGTCCCGTCGCCTGGAACTAACATCCGAACCGAAAGAATTCAGCTTTATCTATATTCCCACCGAAAGGTGCCCCAATACCAAGATCGGCTTCGTCATTGGATCACAAAAGGCCCTTCTTACAATTGATAATGTCCTTTTGGAGGAAATCTCCCCAACAGTATCCCGTCCGGATATGGTTAATATCGCAGGTTTTCGATACCCGCGCCCCCTGTATTCGGCCCGCAGCTCTTATAACAAGATTATTCTGGCAGATATCACATCCTTCTATAACGAACTCACTCAAGATTATTTCACCGAAATGAAAAATTTCCTGACTCAGGAATGCGGCGTGAAAATCCCTGTTACCGGCATCGGCGGCTATAATGAACCCGGTGACTTTAAGAATATGGCCATGTTAGATTATATCGACGACCATATTTACTGGGACCACCCAAAATTCCCTGATAAGCCCTGGCAACGTAATAACTTTACCATAAGAAATCATTCTATTATCACGGATAAAGGCCTGGGTATTATCCGCGGGATTAAAAACCAATCCCCCAAGAATCGCGCCCCTTCTTTAGGCCGTTTGAAGCACGACGTATCAGACGTAAAAAACAATCTTAGAAAACCTTACACCATATCGGAATGGAATCATTGTTATCCGAATATCTTTGCTTACGAAACTCCTACACTCGTAGCAGCTTATGCGCATCAAGAAAAATGGGACGGACTCTTCCATTTCGCCTACTCACATGGTTGGGACATCCGCCCGGCATACAATGTGATCAACAGCCACTTTGACAGCCTTGCTAATACTCAACAGATGATCCTCCTTTCTATAGGCAGCCTCATCTATCATTCAGAAAACCAACTAACTATTACCCATCAAGACGATCACTACATCATAACGTCTCCTGCAATTTCCATTATAAGCGGGCGCATTGCCGGCAAAAACTTTCTCATGGGGCCACTAAAAGTAACAGCGCGCGAAGACGGCACTGTTATTTTATTTTCATCAACGGGCCAGGATTTACAAAAGGCATCTTCCTTCACGTTGATAACTGTCAGCGCAATTACAAACAAAGGCAAAGATCCTTATCAACCCCTCCCGTGGGGAATAGCACCGGTTCTTTTGAAACACTTACCGGTTGATATTCAAATGGCCACTAATGGGAATATTAAAGTGTTCCCCCTGGATATCCAGGGGAGAAACGAAAAAGAAATCACAACGCGGCTAAAGGATGGTAAAACTCATTTTTCAACCAGCGCCGTTAATGCGCCGTGGTTTTGGATGGAAATGGGAATAGATAAATAACCGGGGTCAGCTCCTAAAAAATTAACGGCGCTTCGCGTCAGCGCGCCAAGACACCTGTATAAGAAGCAAAACAACTGATTAATACTATTTTGGATAGTATTAATATTATACACCCTTCTATTTCTTACTACTTAAAAACCCCTTTAAAAGATTGGTTGATCCCTCTGATTCCTTTAAGATCTTATCCAGCCCTTCTTTAATTCTTGTTTTATAGGCCGATTTATCCTGTAAAATCCGCTCTGCCTCAGCAATTATGTCCTGTGATTGAACTTCGTCAATATGGCCTACCGGAGCCACGCCGAACAATCTCATAAAATTGTTAACTTTATCTATCCGGCTTATCGCGATAAACGGAACATGGGCGACCGCAGAAAGAATCAAAAAATGCATCCGCATCCCGATCGTCAAGTCGAAGCATTTGATCATCCCCGCCATCTCACGTGGATGGTAATTTTCCTTTGATAAAATCAACGGTTCATTTTTCATGTGTTCGATGGTCTCCCTGATCGCGGCGATATCCATAGACGGGCGGCATTCATGCGCGACAAATACTATCTGCGCCTTGTATTTCTCTATGAGAAAATCGCAGGCTTTCGCGATCTCGACTTTATACCGGAAAACCTTCTTCATTTTCTCATTCATGACAGAAACGCCGATAAGCGGGCTCCCTTCACTCTTTTCGATGCCTCTCAACCGCAATATTTTCTTTGCGGATGCTTCATCAAGGGGATCGATGGTAAAAGCGGGGTCCCTAAGCACAGAAACATCATTGATGCCCAAGCCTTTCATGACTTGCTTTGACTGGTCATCTCTCGTCGTGATGATTGCCGTTTTTGCATAATATTTCCGCACCAAATTACGCGCGCGTTGTGAGTGCAGCGCATTGGCACCGATAGCGTATATAAAAACCTTTTTACGCAGCCATTTGGCCATCTTTAAAAATTTGACCGTATGGTTAATGGGGAAAGCGAGCCCGTCATAGGAATCGTCCACTAATGTTCCCCCGCCGACGATGACGGCACCGGAAAAAAACATTTCATAAAGTATTCTTTTATTGCTTTGGGCGTAAATGGCCGTTATATCATAATTTTTGAACATTTCCTGTGTTAATACAGGGTTCCAGGAGGAGACCTTAATTATTATATCCGGACTGATGATTCTTATGGTTCGCAGCATCCCTTCCAGTATCGCGTCATCACCGATATTCCCCGCTCCGCAGGGGCAGCCGGCGATTAATATTGTCATTTTTTTGTTATTTAAACTTTTAACCATTTGTAATCGCTTCCAAAAAAAATTCTTAACACTCACGAAATTAACAACTTTCTCTCCGAGCTGTCCAGCAAAAAGAAAAACGAGATAATAATATAAAACGAAATAATGAACCCGATATTGACTAACAGCTGAAACAGATTATGGGCTGGTAATACAGCTAAGCATAATTTTGCCGCTAAAAGCTGGCATGACAATAATACATAAAAAGGCGCTATTTTGTATAGAAACGTCATGACGTTAAATTTTTCACGGATCATGATGTATATGTTCATCGGGGAATACACAAAGACCCAGAAACCCAGCGTAACCAGGATCCCGCCCATGATGCCGAATTTCATGACGCCCCATATACTTAAAGGGATATTTATCAAAGCATAAATAAATTTAGAAAAGGCATATTCTTTTACCGGCCCTTTACTGATCATGACATGAGAAAATATTTTAAACGGGGCCGCAACCAGATAAGAAGCGAGAAATAATTGTGCGCAAAAGGCAGCATGGCCGTATTCTGCTCCTAACCAGAAAGAAAAGATAGCTTTCATGTAAATGATGCAGGAAAAAATAACCGGCAAAACCAATAATAAGTACATCCTTGTTCCCTTGAGCAATACGGTATTGATGAATTTCATATCTCTCTTTGCGTAGGCCTCGGAACAGGCCGGCAGCAAGGCCGACAAAGGCAGGCTGATAAAACGTTCGAAAAATAAATTCGGTTTATTAGCCACTTCATATAAAGTTACGGAAGCTGCGCCCATGATTTTTTGAATGATCAATTTATCTGTTGTATACATCAGAATATCTCCCACCTGATTCATTATCTGGTAACTGCTGTATTTGGCCAGTATCTTCAACTCCTTGAAATCAAAGTATTTAACGGGATTGAAAGTTAACGCGGGGATCAATTTTCTTATATAAAATACCTGGATAATTTTTACCACAACCGGGAGCATGCTTATGCAGAAGACGTAAAACACCAACGACAGCTTCCACTTTAAGACGACAATGATGGCGATTATTTTCCCGACTGATTCAATGAGCCTGAAAATATTATTTTCATGTATCTTCTGCATACCGACAATGATGCCGTCCGGACTCCCAAAACAGCCTGCTAAAATCCCGAAAGCTCCCGTAACATAAAAAACATTTTTTGCGGTTTCCATCAAAGCGGGAGAAATATTCATCCAGCCTAATCCGAAGGCTCCGATGAGGATGATGGCGAAAAAAACGATAAAATTATTGAGAAAGGCGATCACCCAGAAATCATTGACGATGCTATTAAGCCTTCCCTCGTCTTTCAGCGCGTACGCTTCAGAGATATATTTCATCAATGTTATATGGATAGCTGAATTAAGAATATAGGAAAAAGCCTGGACCGATAAAGCTAAAATAAAAATTCCATAAATTTCTCCCCCCCAATATCTCAGTATATGCGGCAAAATGAGAAGGGGAATAATGGCCGTAATAAACTGCATGGCAATATTTGAGATTGTGTTTTTTATGATTATTTTTTTTCGCGTCATATGTTTAAATAGTAAAGGTGTCGGTTAGAACAAGTCACAACGCCACAGAAATATCGTCATCCTCCGCGAAATTGGCAAGATCAGGACAGGCAGCGACTGTTTTTTCTAATTCTTGCGCCCTTTTAAGAGAGCTGATATTTTTCTCATTTGTCTTTTTCTTAAAAAAACCATCATTTCAGGTTCAATCAATCTGGGCCGCTTTGTTATCGCAGCATGTATAAACCCCGCCATATAAGAAAGGCTCCCTAAAATATAGGGCTTGTCAAGCATCCGATAAACACTTCTAACGCAGGCAAATAACGGATGGTACCCAAATTCATAAGCAACACGCCCCTCGCCGTAATACACTTTCAAAGCATTTCCCTGACACCAGCCGATCCGCTTATGATGGATAAAATGGATATCTTTAAAACTCCTCGTCGTCCATCCATTTTTTTGCGCCCTTAAGTCATCAAGCATATCCCACCAAACATTTTCGTCTAAACAGCCGCCGATATCCAAAAAACATTGCTTTCTATACACCTTTGAAGGCCCCATCGTTGAGTCATCCGCGCAACGGTACAATTCTTTTCTCCCTTTCACAAGGTAATATGACTTGCCGCTAACAACTCCTAATTTACTATCTTTATCAAATTCTTTAAAAAGGCCGGAAAAGTAATCCGCCGCAAAAGACACGTCACCGTCTAAATTAACAATATAATCATAATCACAGTCAATATATCTCAAACCTTTATTAAAAGCTGCGGCCGGCCCGACGCCGGCCCTGAATCCCTGGTTTTCTAAATTAACCTTTTTAATCCAAGGGAAATCTTTGGCATGGTGATCAATTATTGATTCCGTATTATCCGACGAGCCGTCATTAACAATGATCCACTGAACTGGCTTATTTTCTTGATTGCTGACAGAATCCAGCGTATATTTAATAAATTTTTCTTCATTCTTAACCGGCGTTATTATTATGTAATCTGCCTTTTTGTTACGGCTTAACAGGTCGTTCATGCAAAACCTCCAAATCAATTTAAAGACTGACTATTCTAAAAAAGAGCACAAGGCACTTACTTCCCTTTATTAAATTGATACCTCACGTATCTCTTCAGGAAGGAACCTATTATCCTCAGAAAATCCAAGATCATATACACTGGAACATAAAACACAGGAACATGCTTTTTGACAAAATGAAACTTGGCCACAAAGTAATTCGGGGACCTGACAGAGAAAAAAGAATGAAAAAATATTTTAAAAGTCGGCTTTTCATAAATCGAACCCAGCCCCGTTTCCGTCAAGGCGCTCTTAACCACCGTATCACAGCAAATATGGAGGCCATACCCCATTTTCACCGCCCGCAAGGAAAAATCCTCGTCTGACAGGTACTGGGGCAAAAAATCCTCATCGTAGAGGCCGGCTTCCTCAAAAACCCTGACCGATATCAATGTCCCCCTGCCCGGCAGCATATCGCTGGACAGGACGCCGCTGTAATCATCACGGCGCTCCCCTTTATCCCTTAAGGCATACCGGTATTTCGCCAGCCATTTATTCCAGGTGAAACCGGCATCTGTGACTCGATCCGGATTGTCTTTATCAACGTGCAATGAGCCGATCAAAGAACGCGGCCACTCCTTGGCACAGGCCAAGAGACGGCTCACATAATCCTTATCGATCACCAGATCATCATTTAACGTTAATACATAATCCTGCGGCCCGGCAACTTTCAGAATATATCGCAGACATTGGTTCATGGACTTTGACCACCAAAAGTTGCCGTCGCCCGTTAATATAACCGTATCCGGATAATGCTGTCTAATAGCGTCACCTGTGCCATCTGTGGAACCGTCATCACAGATCACGACTTCAATGTCTTTAAAATCCTGGGATTTAAGGCATTCCAGGCACTGCAATGTCCTTTTTTTTCTGTTATAGACTGCTATAGCAACGTATATTTTCATTTTTATGCCAAACCTTTACGTTTTCACCCCATCGGCGCGATCACAACTTATCGAATATTTCATTTTCATTACTTATAATTTTCCTCCGCTCAATGACCACTGTCTCAAGGGCATTCATCAATCCCAGCAAAAGAACGAATAAAAATACAACATGGTCATTACGATTGACAGGAGAAGTTAAACCGCAAACTAAAAGACAAATCATACCCCCCATCAGAAAAACACTTAAGTGTAAAGAAGGCACATCTTCAGCCATTTTTGATAAATAAAACCCCTTCCCAAAAAATAAAAGAAGTAAAAGAACCACCCCTGCCCCCCCGAATATCCCTAAAGAACACAGAACATCAAGCACGGCACTCTCAAACTGGGTGCCTGCGCGCGTTTCGTATGTGTTGAGATTTGTAAGGCCAATTTTCACGCCAGCCTCGTATTGATTCAAGCCACCCAACCCCACCCCAAGAGGATGGGATGCGAATATCGCTAATCCATTCTGCCAAAGGTCAGCGCGATAGTTAAAACTTTCTACCATATATTTTCCGCTCATACGCTTACTTGTTTCAAAACTTGAATCCCTGAAATATTGATTCGCCATAAAAATAAAAGGAATAACAAAAATCAATACAGTTACAACCTTGGAAACAAGAGATCTTTTCTGGAATAAAAAGACAAAAAAGCCACCCAAGGCAAACGCGATTATTGCCACACGGGTCAAACTAAAAAATATAGCTAAAGATCCCATAAGGACGGTGATAACAAAAAACGCCGGACTCTTCGAGACCGTAGTGAAGTAACCTGCCAATAATATTATCATCAGGCCAAAATAAAGGCCGGCTATCTGGGGATCCCAGAATATGCTGGGGATACGGGCGGAATACACCCCAAAGGTGGTATTCGTATTATAGCCACCCGTGAAGAGTTGAATGGACGTAATACCGAATACTTTTTGGTAGAGCGAAATCAGGCAGCAAAAGAAAAACAAAAAGATCAATATGTTCCCCACCCTCTTTATTTTTTTTGCGCTGTTGATTTCCAGGGTGAAGACGTTCAAGAATATAAAAGCAGCAGCATACATTAACACGTATTGTTTAGTGGTTCCAAAGTCATGGGAAAAAGGGGCGGTCACCAGGGCCGCGCCCAGGATCAATAAATGCGCTACGCCCACTAAGGGCTTATTGAATACTTTCGCGCTGAACAATTCACCTTTGTAATTGATAATAAACAATAATGAAAAAACCACCGATAAATTCACACCTTTTTGATAAATCGCCAGGAATGGAAATAATAGAAGGTAAATATATAAATAGTACTCCCTCTTCTTCAATATTAATCCCACCATAACAAGCAGCCCCATCCCGATTACCAGCCCAACCACGATAACGGGCTGGTCGGATTCGGTCGCAATAAGCGAGATAGCTTTTAACAGGGCATATCCGCCTACAAATGAAAATACCGCAACGATAAAAATCTTTAAATTACCCAATTTTATGGCCCATCCTCTCTTAAGGGCGAAGGTTTAAACCCGGAGTCTTGTGATATTAAAAGATCCAACTCTTTCCATACCTCATCCACTTCAATCTCATTAAGGCATTTTACTTCCGGGTATTTACAGATCCAGTTACAATAATAACAATCAAGCCTCTTAAAGACAATTCGGTTATCTTTTTTATCCCCGTAGGGATAGAAACGCCCGAAATGCCCCCCCCCCAT